>NZ_JAESIF010000003.1:31820-267240 GCF_016757295.1 Streptomyces sp. M2CJ-2
AACCCGGAGACCGCGCGGGCCGCCTCCACCTCGCGGGTGAAGCGGACGCGGAACAGCTGGTGCCACCACTCGGTGGCGGCGGCCCCCCAGCCCGCGCGAACCGGGCCCGTTCGGGCCCGATCTGTCCGTGGGGCGTGGCTCAGAGCACGCGCACGGCACCCGAGGCGGGGTAGCCGGAGAGATCCTGGATGACGACGCCCTTGGACGGGTTGGCGGCGTCCAGGTACTGGCCGTTACCGATGTAGACGCCCGTGTGGTACGCGGACCCCTTGCCGCCCCAGTACAGGATGTCGCCGACCTGGAGGTTGGACAGCGAGACGTCGGTGCCGACGGTCGACTGGTCCTGCGAGACGCGCGGGAGGTCGACGCCGACCTGCTTGAACGCGGCCTGCACCAGGCTGGAGCAGTCCCAGGCGTTGGGGCCCGTGGCGCCCATGACGTAGGCGTCGCCCACCTGCGCCTTGAGGAAGGCGATGACGGTCGCGACGCTGCCGCCGGTCGGCGCGGAGGCGGTGACCGTGGTGGCCGCCGTGCTCGTGGCGCCCGCGTTGGTGGTGAGGGTGGCGCGCTCCGCGTCGCGCGTGGCGCGCTCGGCGGCGGCCTTGCGGGCCTCCTCGGCGGCCTTCTTCTTCGCCTCGGCCTTCTTCTTGGCCTCGGCGAGGTCGGCCTTCGCCTCCTTGGCGGCCTCGGCCGCGGCGGCGTCCCGCTCGGCCTGCAGTTGGTAGTTCGCGGCGGCCTGCTGGGTGGCCTGTGCGGACTGGGCGACCTGAGTGGACAGGTCGGCCGTCAGGGTGGGCAGTTCGAGGTTCTGCGCCACCGGCTCGGCGGCGTTCGCCGCCGACGCCCCGGCCACTGCCAGAGTGCTGAGAACGCCACTGGCGACTCCGGCCCGCATCGCCATCGTGGACGACGCGGTGCGGCGGGGTTTCCGGTGGCTGCGTATGTGAGCGGTGTGGGACATGGGAACAACCGGTACCAGGGGCTCCTTCATATCCACAAGAAACGTGTGCTGCGCCACAATTGTTCAACGGCGGCCGTGAACCCCGGGCGTGTCGCTCTTTATTGACGCCGTAACGGACATTGCGGACGGGCCGTAATGGGCCCGTGATCACGGTCTTTCATCTTTACGTCCGAATTGCCCCGGCGATTACCACCGCTTGGAACGATTGGCCAAGCCCTCTTCCTCCGCGGCCTCGAGGAATGTGGCGGAGGTCACGGAACGGTCACCCGTCCCGGCGCGTCCGCGATGTGCCCCGCGTCCGGGTTGCGGCCGGGTTGCGTCCGGGTTGCGGTGGGATCGCGAGTGGATCACGGCCTGGTCACCGCCGGGGCGCGGCCGGATCGCGGCGCCGGGACTTCGTGAACGCGCGCACGCGTCCACATCGCGCCTCGCGTCCCCCTGATGTGTGAACGCCTCCTCTAACAAGAGATCGCGTCCAGCACCAATTTGCATGCGGGGGAACCCTCTTGATATGGAGACGAACCTTCTGACCTGCGCTGACGTGGCAAATTGTCACTTCTGGTGACCGCGCGGACGCTTCGCGTATGAAGATCACCGCTCATCCGGCTTCATGATCGTTCGTCAGGTGGTGGAGATCACAAAGCTTTGGCAATACCCCGTGTCGCAGATCACAGACCTGCGGGCATAGGATGCGGAGCGGTTGGGCTTGTGACCCGCTTCACATGTTCTCGATCTTCGCCGGGGCGGGCGTGGTTCGCGGGACGCGTGGGACGGAAGTGAGCCCGACTCGCCAGCAGTCAGTGCCGACTGAGAGGAGCGAGGAGCGGTGAACGCGTATGCGCCCATCCTCGTACTGGGAGCCCTCGGGGCAGGCTTTGCGATCTTCTCCGTGGTCATGGCCACGCTGATCGGTCCGAAGCGGTACAACCGCGCCAGGCTCGAGGCCTACGAGTGCGGTATCGAGCCGACCCCCACGCCGGCCGGCGGCGGGCGCTTCCCCATCAAGTACTACCTGACGGCGATGCTCTTCATCGTCTTCGACATCGAGATCGTCTTCCTCTATCCCTGGGCCGTCAGCTTCGACGCGCTGGGGATTTTCGGGCTCGTGGAGATGCTGCTCTTCGTGCTCACCGTCTTCGTCGCATACGCGTACGTGTGGCGGCGGGGCGGCCTGGAATGGGACTGAAGGGCCTTTGACCATGGGACTCGAAGAAAAGCTGCCGAGCGGATTCCTGCTGACCACCGTCGAGCAGGCCGCGGGCTGGGTGCGCAAGTCGTCCATGTTCCCCGCCACGTTCGGACTCGCCTGCTGTGCCATCGAGATGATGACCACCGGTGCCGGCCGCTACGACCTGGCGCGTTTCGGCATGGAGGTCTTCCGCGGCTCGCCGCGGCAGGCGGACCTGATGATCGTGGCCGGCCGGGTCAGCCAGAAGATGGCGCCGGTGCTGCGGCAGGTCTACGACCAGATGCCGAACCCCAAGTGGGTGATCTCCATGGGGGTCTGCGCCTCCTCGGGCGGCATGTTCAACAACTACGCGATCGTCCAGGGCGTCGACCACATCGTCCCGGTCGACATCTACCTCCCCGGCTGCCCGCCCCGGCCCGAGATGCTGATGGACGCCATCCTCAAGCTCCATCAGAAGGTCCAGAGCTCCAAGCTCGGCGTGAACGCCGAGGAAGCGGCCCGTGAGGCGGAGGAGGCGGCGCTCAAGGCACTGCCCACCATCGAGATGAAGGGGCTGCTGCGATGAGTGACGCGAAGAACGCCGCGGGTGACGGCGACGGCGTGAACCCGGAGAAGGACCTCTCGGCGGAGAACCTTCCCGGCAGGCGCGGCGAGGGCGGTGAGGAGATCCGCGTCCAGCGCGGCATGTTCGGCGCCGCCAACGGCGGCGACACCTCCGGTTACGGCGGTCTGGTCCGCTCGGTCCGGCTCCCGGGACCGTCGAACCGCCCCTACGGAGGCTGGTTCGACGAGGTCGCCGACGAACTCGAGGGTGCCCTGGAGGAGCAGGACCTGCTTCCCCGGAACGCCATCGAGAAGACGGTCGTCGACCGCGGCGAACTCACCTTCCACATCGAGCGCGAGCACCTGGTGCGGGTCGCGAGGACCCTGCGGGACGACCCGGCGCTCCGCTTCGAACTGTGCACCGGCGTCAGCGGCACCCACTATCCGAACGACAAGGGCCGCGAACTGCACGCCGTGTACCACCTGCGCTCGATCACCCACAACCGGTTGATCCGCCTGGAAGTCAGCGCCCCCGACAACGACCCGCACATCCCGTCACTGGTCTCCGTCTATCCGACGAACGACTGGCACGAGCGCGAGACGTACGACTTCTTCGGCATCGTCTTCGACGGCCACCCGGCCCTGACGCGGATCCTGATGCCGGACGACTGGCAGGGCCACCCGCAGCGCAAGGACTATCCCCTCGGCGGCATCCCCGTCGAGTACAAGGGCGCCCAGATCCCGGCTCCGGACCAGCGGAGGTCGTACTCATGAGCACGTCGAACGCATCCGCGGAGTCCGCGGCCTCCGCGCGCGAGACCACGGAAGGCACCGTCTACACCGTCACCGGCGGCGACTGGGACGAGGTCGTCCAGACGGCGAGCCGCAGTGACGACGAGCGCATCATCGTCAACATGGGCCCGCAGCACCCGTCCACGCACGGCGTGCTCAGGCTGATCCTGGAGATCGACGGCGAGACCGTCTCCGAGGCCCGCTGCGGCATCGGCTACCTCCACACCGGCATCGAGAAGAACCTCGAGTACCGGACCTGGACCCAGGGCACCACGTTCGTGACGCGCATGGACTACCTGACGCCGTTCTTCAACGAGACGGCGTACTGCCTCGGCGTCGAGAAGCTCCTCGGCATCGAGGACCAGATCCCCGACCGCGCCTCGATCATCCGCGTGCTCCTGATGGAGCTGAACCGGCTCTCCTCCCACCTGGTGTGCATCGCGACCGGAGGCATGGAGCTCGGCGCCACCACCATCATGATCTACGGATTCCGTGATCGTGAACTCATTCTCGACGCCTTCGAGCTCATCACGGGCCTCAGGATGAACCACGCGTACATCCGCCCCGGCGGACTGGCCCAGGACCTGCCGCCCGGAGCGGTGGACCAGATCCGCGAGCTCGTGAAGACGCTGCGGAAGAACCTCCCGGAGTACGACGCGCTCGCCACCGGGAACCCGATCTTCAAGGCCCGTATGCAGGACGTCGGGTATCTGGACCTGGCCGGCTGCATGGCCCTCGGGGCCACCGGTCCCGTCCTGCGTTCCACCGGCCTGCCGCACGACCTGCGCAAGGCGCAGCCGTACTGCGGATACGAGACGTACGACTTCGAGGTCCCCACCGCGGACACCTGCGACTCCTACGGCCGCTTCCTGATCCGGCTGGAGGAGATGCGCCAGTCGCTGCACATCGTCGAGCAGTGCCTGGACCGGCTCCAGCCCGGACCGGTCATGGTCGCCGACAAGAAGATCGCCTGGCCCGCCCAGCTCGCCATGGGACCGGACGGACTGGGCAACTCCCTCGACCACATCAAGAAGATCATGGGCACCTCCATGGAGGCCCTGATCCATCACTTCAAGCTGGTCACCGAGGGTTTCCGCGTGCCGCCGGGACAGACCTACACGGCGGTCGAGTCGCCCAAGGGCGAGCTCGGGGTGCATGTCGTCTCCGACGGCGGCACCCGTCCCTACCGGGTCCACTTCCGCGACCCGTCCTTCACCAACCTGCAGGCCATGGCGGCGATGTGCGAGGGCGGCCAGGTCGCCGACGTCATCGTCGCCGTGGCATCCCTCGACCCCGTGATGGGAGGCGTCGACCGGTGACCACCTCATCTTCGGAGCGGGGCGTCAGCCTGGGCATGCCCCAACTGCCCGCGCCCGCCTACCCGGACGAGGTCCGGGCCCGGCTGGAGACCGACGCGCGCGAGGTCATCGCCCGCTACCCGGACTCCCGGTCCGCCCTCCTGCCGCTGCTGCACCTCGTGCAGTCGGAGGAGGGCCACGTCACGCGCACCGGAATGCAGTTCTGCGCGGACGTGCTCGGCCTGACCACGGCCGAGGTGACCGCCGTCGCCACCTTCTACACCATGTACCGGCGCCGGCCGAGCGGTGACTACCAGGTCGGGGTGTGCACCAACACCCTGTGCGCCGTCATGGGCGGCGACGCCATCTTCGAGGAGCTCCAGGAGCACCTCGGCGTCGGCAACGGCGAGACCACCGAGGACGGCAAGGTCACCCTCGAACACATCGAGTGCAACGCGGCCTGCGACTTCGCGCCCGTCGTGATGGTCAACTGGGAGTTCTTCGACAACCAGGACCCCCGGAGCGCCAAGCGCCTGGTCGACGACCTGCGGGCCGGCCGCCCGGTCTCGCCCACGCGCGGGGCGCCGCTGTGCACGTTCAAGGAGACCGCCCGGATCCTGGCCGGTTTCCCCGACGAGCGGGAGGGCGCCGTCGAGGCCACGGGAAGCGCGGGACCCGCCTCCCTGTCCGGCCTGAAGCTGGCCAAGGGGGAGGAGGCCGCCGCCGCGCGCGTGGTGCACCCGCGCGGCGAGGCGCCCACGGACACCCCGCCGCACGAGCCGTCGCCGACGGAGCACCTCAGCTCGCACGACGCGCCGCAGGACACATCGGCCTCCGACCCTTCGCATCCGGCCGGACCCGTCGCAGAGGAGGGGGAGTGATGACCTTGGCACCCGCCGAACTCAGGGACATCGGCCCGGAGAAGCTGCTCGCACCCGTGCTGTCGGCCTTCTGGGACGAGGACGAGTCCTGGACCCTGGACGTCTACAGGAGGCACGAGGGGTACGAGGGGCTCCGCAAGGCCCTCGCCATGTCACCGGACGACGTCATCGCGTACGTCAAGGAGTCCGGTCTGCGCGGGCGCGGCGGCGCCGGCTTCCCGACGGGAATGAAATGGCAGTTCATCCCCCAGGGAGACGGCAAGCCCCACTACCTGGTGGTCAACGCCGACGAGTCGGAGCCCGGAACGTGCAAGGACATTCCGCTCCTCTTCGCGAACCCGCACAGCCTCATCGAGGGCATCGTCATCGCCTGCTACGCCATCAGGTCGTCCCACGCCTTCATCTATCTGCGGGGTGAAGTCGTCCCCGTGCTGCGGCGGTTGCACGAGGCCGTGCGCGAGGCCCGTGCGGCGGGCCTGCTCGGCGAGAACATCCTGGGCAGCGGACTCGACCTCGAACTCACCGTGCACGCGGGCGCCGGCGCGTACATCTGCGGTGAGGAGACCGCACTGCTCGACTCGCTCGAAGGCCGCCGTGGCCAGCCGCGGCTCCGTCCCCCCTTCCCCGCCGTCGCGGGCCTCTACGCGTGCCCCACCGTGGTGAACAACGTCGAGTCGATCGCCTCGGTTCCCGCCATCATGAACCGGGGCAAGGACTGGTTCCGCTCGATGGGCAGCGAGAAGTCACCCGGCTTCACCCTCTACTCCCTCAGCGGCCACGTCGCACGCCCCGGGCAGTACGAGGCGCCGATGGGCATCACGCTGCGCCAGCTGCTCGACATGAGCGGCGGCATGCGGCCCGGGCACCGCCTGAAGTTCTGGACGCCGGGCGGCTCCTCGACGCCGTTGCTCACCGAGGAGCACCTCGACGTCCCCCTGGACTACGAAGGGGTGGGCGCCGCCGGTTCCATGCTCGGCACGAAGGCGCTCCAGTGCTTCGACGAGACGACCTGTGTCGTACGGGCCGTCACCCGCTGGACCGAGTTCTACGCCCACGAGTCCTGCGGCAAGTGCACGCCGTGCCGCGAAGGGACGTACTGGCTCGTGCAGCTGATGCGCGACATCGAGGCCGGCAAGGGCCGGATGTCCGACCTCGACAAGCTGAACGACATCGCCGACAACATCAACGGCAAGGCGTTCTGTGCCCTCGGCGACGGCGCCGCCTCGCCGATCTTCTCCTCGCTGAAGTACTTCCGTGAGGAGTACGAGCAGCACATCACGGGCCGTGGCTGCCCGTTCGACCCGGCCAAGTCGACGGCCTGGGCCGACCGTACGGAGGTGCACGCATGACTGTGACCACCAGCTCTCCCTCCGGTGGGGGAGAGGCGGCGGTCCCGCCCGAGGACCTCGTGACGCTGACCATCGACGGCGTCGAGATCAGCGTGCCCAAGGGCACCCTGGTCATCCGGGCCGCCGAACAGCTCGGCATCGAGATCCCCCGGTTCTGCGACCACCCCCTCCTCGACCCGGCCGGCGCCTGCCGCCAGTGCATCGTCGAGGTCGAGGGCCAGCGCAAGCCCATGGCCTCCTGCACCATCACCTGCACCGACGGGATGGTGGTGAAGACCCAGCTGACCTCGCCCGTCGCGGAGAAGGCCCAGCACGGGGTGATGGAGCTGCTGCTCATCAACCACCCGCTGGACTGCCCGGTCTGCGACAAGGGCGGCGAGTGCCCGCTGCAGAACCAGGCGATGTCGCACGGCAACCCGGAGTCCCGCTTCGAGGGCAAGAAGCGGACCTACGAGAAGCCCGTCCCGATCTCCACCCAGGTGCTGCTCGACCGTGAGCGGTGCGTGCTGTGCGCCCGCTGCACCCGGTTCTCGAACCAGATCGCCGGCGACCCGATGATCGAGATGGTCGAGCGGGGCGCGCTCCAGCAGATCGGCACCGGCGAGGGCGACCCCTTCGAGTCGTACTTCTCCGGCAACACCATCCAGATCTGCCCGGTCGGCGCGCTCACCTCGGCGGCCTACCGGTTCCGCTCCCGCCCCTTCGACCTGGTCTCCTCGCCCTCGGTGTGCGAGCACTGCTCCGGCGGCTGCGCCACCCGCACCGACCACCGGCGCGGCAAGGTCATGCGGCGGCTCGCCGCCGACGACCCCGAGGTCAACGAGGAGTGGATGTGCGACAAGGGGCGCTTCGGCTTCCGGTACGCGCAGCAGCGGGACCGGCTGCAGACCCCGCTCGTGCGCAACGCCGAGGGTGAGCTGGAGCCCGCCTCCTGGCCCGAGGCACTGCAGATCGCGGCCCAGGGGCTGCTGGCCTCCCGCGGCCGCACCGGCGTCCTGACCGGCGGCCGGCTCACCGTCGAGGACGCCTACGCGTACAGCAAGTTCACGCGCGTGGCGCTCGACACCAACGACATCGACTTCCGCGCGCGCGTGCACAGCGCCGAGGAGGCCGACTTCCTCGCCGCGCGGGTCGCGGGTCGCGGACACGACCTCGGGGACGTGTCCGGTCCGCACTCCGGGGGCGGTGTCACGTACTCCTCGCTGGAGAAGGCGCCCGCCGTCCTGCTGGTCGGGTTCGAGTCGGAGGAGGAGGCGCCCGGCGTCTTCCTGCGGCTGCGCAAGGCGTGGCGCACCCACGGGCAGCGGACCTTCGCCCTGGCCACGTACGCCACGCGCGGCCTGGAGAAGGCCGGCGGCACGCTGCTGCCGGCGGCCCCCGGCACCGAGACCGAATGGCTGGACGCGCTCGCGAGCGGCGTCGGCCTGGAGGGCGACGGGGCCAGGGCGGCCGAAGCGCTGCGGACCGAGGGCGCGGTGATCGTCGTCGGTGAGCGACTCGCCGCCGTCGAGGGCGGTCTCACCGCCGCCGTACGGATCGCCACCGCGACCGGCGCCCGGCTGGTGTGGATCCCGCGCCGGGCCGGGGAGCGGGGCGCCGTCGAGGCGGGCGCGCTGCCGTCGCTGCTGCCGGGCGGGCGCCCGGCGACCGACCCGCGCGCGCGGGAGGAGGTAGCCGCCGTCTGGGGCGTCGCCGCTCTCCCGCACCGCTACGGCCGTGACACCGGCGAGATCGTCGAAGCCGCGGCGACCGGCGAACTGCAGGCGCTGCTGGTCGCGGGTGTGGAGGTCGCCGACCTGCCCGACCCCCCGCGCGCGCGTGCGGCACTCGCCGAGGCCGGGTTCGTGGTCTCCCTGGAGCTGCGGCCCAGCGAGGTCACCGCACTCGCCGACGTGGTGCTGCCGGTGGCGGCCGTCGTCGAGAAGGCCGGTGCCTTCCTCAACTGGGAAGGCAGGGTCCGGCCCTTCGAGTCGGCGCTCAAGCCCGACCAGATGACCCGCCCCCTCCCGCCGACCGACGCGCGCGTGCTGCAGATGCTGGCCGACGCCATGGACGTGCACCTGGGCCTGCCGGACCTGCGCACGGCACGCGCGGAAATCGAGCGGCTCGGCACCTGGGACGGCCCGCGGGCCACCGAACCGCTGCGGACCGCGGGCGCGCTGCCCCGGCCGGCCGCCGGGGAGGCGGTGCTGGCCGGACACCGGCTGCTGCTGGACCAGGGACTCCTCCAGCAGGGCGACGAGGCGCTCGCCGGCACCCGGCACGCCGCGCACGCGCGCCTGTCGGCCGCCACGGCCGTCGAGGTCGGCGTCGAGGACGGCGACCTGATCGCGGTGACCGGCACCGCCGGAACGGTCGAACTTCCCCTGAGCGTCACCGAGATGCCCGACCGCGTGGTGTGGCTCCCGCTGAACTCCGCGGGTGGCGGTGTCGCCTCCGACACCGGGGCGCTACCCGGCTCCCTCGTCCGTATCGGCCCGGCGGCACCCGCCGGCGAAGCCCCCAAGGAGGTGGAGGCATGAGCCTGTACTTCGCCGCTGAGGACCTCTCGATGTTCGGCCGCGACCCCTGGTGGCTGGTCGCCCTCAAGGCGGTGTTCTGCTTCGCCTTCCTCATGGTGACGGTGCTGATCGCCATCGTGATGGAACGCAAGATCGTCGCCTGGATGCAGCGGCGCATCGGCCCCAACCGGCACGGCCCCTGGGGCATGCTCCAGTCGCTCGCCGACGGCGTGAAGCTGATGCTCAAGGAAGACGTCGTCGTCAAACGCGCGGACAAGGCGGTGTACGTCCTCGCGCCGATCGTCGCGGCCGTCCCGGCCTTCATGGCGATCGCGGTGATCCCCTTCGGGCCGTCCGGCAACGAGATCTCGATCTTCGGTCAGCGGACCACGATGCAGCTCACCGACCTGCCGATCGCGCTGCTCTACATCCTCGCGGTCGCCTCGATCGGCATCTACGGCATCGTCCTGGCGGGCTGGAGCTCCGGATCCACCTACCCGCTGCTGGGGGGCTTGCGCTCCTGCGCGCAGATGATCTCCTACGAGATCGCCATGGGCGCCGCGTTCGCCTCCGTGTTCCTCTACTCGGGCTCGATGTCGACGTCGGCGATCGTCGAGCAGCAGGCCGACCGCTGGTACGTCCTGCTGCTGCCGGTCTCCTTCCTCATCTACATCGTCACGATGGTCGGCGAGGTCAACCGCGCCCCCTTCGACATGCCGGAGTCCGAGGGCGACCTGGTCGGCGGCTTCAACACCGAGTACTCGTCGATCAAGTTCGCGATGTTCATGCTCGCCGAGTACATCAACATGGTGACCGTCTCGGCCGTCGCCACCACCCTCTTCCTGGGCGGCTGGCGCGCTCCGTGGCCGATCAGCACCTTCTGGGAGGGCGCGAACCACGGCTGGTGGCCGATGCTCTGGTTCATCGTCAAGGTCCAGCTGCTGCTGTTCATGTTCGTCTGGCTGCGCGGCACGCTTCCGCGGGTCCGCTACGACCAGCTGATGAAGCTCGGCTGGAAGGTCCTGATCCCGGTCTCCCTGGTGTGGCTGATGCTCGTCGCCACGGTGCGGGCCCTGCGGAACGAGAACTACGGATTCACCGACATCGCCCTCTACGTCGCCGCGGCCGTCCTGGCCCTGCTGGTGCTGTCCTTCGTCGTCGACATGTTCCGGGCGAAGAGCAAGAAGGGCGAGGAGACCGAGGAACCCGGCGAGGCCCCGGCCGCCTTCGATCCGATGGCGGGCGGGTTCCCCGTACCGCCGCTGCCCGGACAGGAGCTTCCGCCGGTGCCGCGACGGCCCTCGCGCCAGGAACGGAAGCTCGTCGCCAGTGGCGGACCCGATACTCACAGTGATGGATCTCTGGATGGAAAGGAGGCGTCCGATGGCTGAGGAACCCAAGGAGGCCGGGCAGACGAAGCCCGGTTTCCTGAACCCGGCGGCCGGCTTCGGCGTGACCTTCAAGGCCATGTTCAAGAAGCGGCTGACCGAGCAGTACCCCGAGCAGCCGAAGACCACGGCCCCGCGCTTCCACGGCCGGCACCAGCTCAACCGCCATCCGGACGGTCTGGAGAAGTGCGTCGGCTGCGAACTGTGCGCCTGGGCCTGTCCCGCCGACGCGATCTACGTCGAGGGCGCGGACAACACCGAGGAGGAGCGCTACTCGCCCGGCGAGCGGTACGGCCGCGTCTACCAGATCAACTACGCTCGCTGCATCCTGTGCGGTCTGTGCATCGAGGCGTGCCCCACGCGCGCGCTCACGATGACCAACGAGTTCGAGCTGGCAGACTCCAGCCGCGCCGACCTCATCTACACCAAGGAGCAGTTGCTCGCCGGTCTGGAGGAGGGCATGGTCGACAGCCCGCACGCCATGTACCCGGGCACCGACGAACAGGACTACTACCGGGGCCTGGTGACCGAGGCCGCGCCCGGCACGGAGCGGCAGGTCGCCCACTCCAAGGGTGAGGTCGCGCAGGAGGCGGACTCGACCTTCGGCGAGGACGAACCGGCCTCGGAGAAGGTGATCCGGGGATGACCGCGTACACCGCGTACACCGCGTACACCGCGTCCGCCGAGCATCTCGCCGCCTACTCCACCTCCACCGGGGAGGCCGTCCAGTTCTGGACCCTCGGCACGATCGCCGTGATCGGCGCGCTGGGCACCATCCTGATGCGGCGGGCCGTGCACAGCGCGCTCTGCCTGGCCGGAACCATGATCGTCCTGGCGGTGTTCTACCTCGCCAACGGCGCCTACTTCCTGGGCATCGTCCAGATCATCGTCTACACCGGCGCGATCATGATGCTGTTCCTGTTCGTGGTGATGCTGGTCGGCGTCACCGCGGCGGACTCCCTGAAGGAGACCATCAAGGGCCAGCGCTGGCTCGCCCTGCTGTGCGGACTCGGCTTCGGCATCCTGCTGGTCGGCGGCATCGGCAACGCCGCGCTCACCGAGTTCAACGGCCTCGGCCAGGCGAACGCGAACGGCAACGTCCAGGGCCTCGCCGCTCTGATCTTCACCCGGTACGTGTTCGCCTTCGAGATCACCGGAGCCCTGCTCATCACGGCCGTCGTCGGCGCCATGGTGCTCACCCACCGCGAGCGCACCGAGCGTGCCCGGACCCAGCGGGAGCTCTCCGAACAGCGCGTCCGCGAGGGCAAGCACCTCCCGCCGCTGCCGGCCCCGGGCGTGTACGCCCGGCACAACGCGGTGGACATCGCGGGCCTGCTGCCCGACGGCACACCGTCCGACCTCACCGTCAACAAGACGCTGCGCGAACGGGGTCAGATCCGGGACGTGTCGCAGGAGGCGCTCAACGACCTGCGGGCGCTGGAGCAGCGCGCGGAGGAGCGTCTTGAGCGCACGGCGATCGAGCCCACGTTCAAGTCGGCGTACGAGCGGGCCGAGGAGGCGTCGAAGTGAACCCGGTCAACTACCTGTACCTCGCCGCCCTGCTGTTCACGATCGGCGCCACCGGTGTGCTCATCCGGCGCAACGCGATCGTCGTCTTCATGTGCATCGAGCTCATGCTCAACGCCTGCAACCTCGCGTTCGTCGCCTTCTCCCGTATGCACGGCAACCTCGACGGCCAGATCATCGCCTTCTTCACGATGGTCGTCGCCGCGGCGGAGGTCGTGGTCGGGCTGGCGATCATCGTGTCCCTGTTCCGTTCCCGCCACTCGGCCTCGGTCGACGACGCCAGCCTGATGAAGCTGTGAGGGGTCGGTAGACCGTGACTAACACAGAGAATCTGATCGCGCTGCTGGTGGCGGCGCCCCTGCTCGGAGCGGTGGTGCTGCTGTGCGGCGGCCGCCGGCTGGACGCCGTCGGTCACTGGATCGGCACGGCGCTCGCCGCCGCGTCCTTCGTGATCGGGCTCGTCCTCTTCACCGGCATGCTGGGCAGCGCCGCCGACGACCGCACCCTGACGCAGCACCTGTTCAGCTGGATCCCGGTGGAGGGCTTCCAGGCGGACGTCGCCTTCCAGCTCGACCAGCTGTCGATGACGTTCGTCCTGCTGATCACCGGCGTCGGCTCGCTCATCCACCTGTACTCGATCGGGTACATGGAGCACGACGAGCGGCGCCGCCGCTTCTTCGGCTATCTGAACCTGTTCCTCGCGGCGATGCTGATCCTCGTCCTCGCCGACAACTACCTGCTGCTGTACCTGGGCTGGGAAGGCGTCGGTCTCGCCTCCTACCTGCTGATCGGCTTCTGGCAGCACAAGCCCAGCGCCGCGACCGCGGCGAAGAAGGCCTTCCTGGTCAACCGGGTCGGCGACATGGGCCTGTCGATCGGGATCATGCTGATGTTCCTGTGGTTCGGCACCTTCGCCTTCGGGCCGGTGCTCGGCAGCCAGGGGGAGGCCGGGCTCGCCGGTGCCGCCGGCGAGGGCAAGCTCACCGTGATCGCCCTGATGCTGCTGCTCGCGGCCTGCGGCAAGTCCGCCCAGGTGCCGCTGCAGTCCTGGCTCGGGGACGCGATGGAGGGCCCGACCCCGGTCTCGGCCCTGATCCACGCCGCGACCATGGTCACGGCGGGCGTGTACCTGATCGTCCGCTCCGGGGCCATCTTCAACGGCGCCCCCGACGCGCAGCTGGTCGTCACCGTCGTCGGCGCGGTCACGCTGCTGTTCGGTGCGATCGTCGGTTGCGCGAAGGACGACATCAAGAAGGCGCTGGCCGGTTCGACGATGTCGCAGATCGGCTACATGGTGCTCGCGGCGGGCCTCGGCCCCATCGGCTACGTCTTCGCGATCATGCACCTGGTGACGCACGGCTTCTTCAAGGCCGGCCTGTTCCTCGGCGCCGGTTCGGTCATGCACGGCATGAACGACGAGGTCGACATGCGCCGCTACGGCGGACTGCGGAAGTACATGCCGGTCACCTTCGTCACCTTCGGCCTCGGGTACCTCGCGATCATCGGCTTCCCGGGCCTGTCCGGCTTCTTCTCCAAGGACATGATCATCGAGGCGGCCTTCGCCAAGGGCGGCACCGAGGGCTGGATCCTCGGCGGCGTGGCCCTGCTGGGCGCCGCCATCACCGCGTACTACATGACGCGCGTGATGCTGATGACGTTCTTCGGCGAGGAGCGCTGGCGCAACGCCCCGACGCCGTCCCCGGCCGCACCCGACGTGGAGCCTTCCGCCGAGACGCGCGGCGAGTACACCCCGCCCGACCCGCACGAGTCGCCGAAGATCATGACGATCCCGATGATCGTGCTCGCCTTCGGGTCGGTGTTCGCGGGCGCGTTCTTCGGCATCGGCGACCGGTTCCTGAACTGGCTGGAGCCCGTCACCGGGTACGACCACGGCCACGCGCCGATCAGCGCCCTGACGGTCACGATCGCCACGGTGGCCGTGATGGTCGTCGGCGTGGCGATCGCCTGGGGCCAGTACGGGCGCCGCCCGGTCCCGGCCGTCGCCCCGCGCGGGTCGCTGCTCACCCGGGCAGCCCGGCGCGACCTGCTCCAGGACGACTTCAACCACGTGGTCCTGGTACGCGGCGGCGAGCACCTCACGCGCTCCCTGGTGTACGTCGACCACACCCTGGTCGACGGGGTCGTCAACGGGACGGCGGCCTCGTTCGGCGGCCTGTCCGGACGGATGCGCAAGCTGCAGAACGGCTTCGCGCGGTCGTACGCGGTCTCGATGTTCGGCGGCGCGGCGGTCCTGGTCGCCGCGACCCTGCTGATGAGGGCGGTCTGATACCGATGTCCTTTCCTCTGCTGACAGCGACGGCGGCGCTCCCGGCCATCGGGGCGATCGCCACGGCCGCCGTACCGGCCGCGAAACGCACGGTCGCCAAATGGCTGGCCCTGCTGGTCTCGATCGCCACCCTGGTGCTGGCGATCGTCGTCCTGGTGCGCTTCGACCCGGGCGGCGACCGCTACCAGCTCACCGAATCGCACGCCTGGATCGCGGACTTCGGCGTCCGCTACGAGCTCGGGGTGGACGGCATCGGGGTCGCGCTGATCGCGCTGACCGCCCTGCTGATCCCGTTCATCATCCTCGCGGGCTGGCACGACGCCGACCACCTGGAGACCGGCAGCAGGCGGTGGCGGCCGACGCAGGGCTTCTTCGCCCTGATCCTGGCCGTCGAGGCGATGGTGATCCTCTCCTTCGAGGCCACCGACGTCTTCCTCTTCTACATCTTCTTCGAAGCCATGCTGATCCCGCTGTACTTCCTGATCGGCGGCTTCGGGGACCGGGCCCACCAGCACGGGGAGGAGAAGGCGGCCACGCAGCGTTCGTACGCGGCGGTGAAGTTCCTGCTCTACAACCTGGCCGGCGGTCTGGTCATGCTGGCCGCGGTGATCGGGCTGTACGTGGTCGCCGGGAACTTCTCCCTCACGGAGATCGCCGAGGCGCGGGCGAACGGTTCGCTCGAGATGTCGGCGAGCACCGAGCGCTGGCTGTTCCTCGGGTTCTTCTTCGCCTTCGCGGTGAAGGCGCCGATGTGGCCGCTGCACACCTGGCTGCCCAACGCCATGCAGGAGTCCACCGCTCCGGTCGCCGTGCTCATCACGGCCGTCGTGGACAAGGTGGGCACCTTCGCGATGCTGCGCTTCTGCCTCCAGCTGTTCCCGGAGGCGAGCAAGTGGGCGACGCCCGCGATCATGGTGCTGGCCGTCATCAGCATCATCTACGGGGCGCTGCTCGCGGTGGGCCAGCGTGACATCAAGCGGCTGATCGCGTACGCGTCGATCTCGCACTTCGGCTTCATCATCATGGGCATCTTCGCGATGACCAGCCAGGGCCAGTCCGGGGCGACGCTCTACATGGTCAACCACGGGATCTCGACCGCCGTCCTGCTGCTGGTGGCCGGGTTCCTGATCTCGCGGCGCGGCTCCCGGCTCATCGCCGACTACGGCGGTGTGCAGAAGGTCGCGCCGGTCCTCGCCGGCACGTTCCTGATCGGCGGCCTGGCGACGCTGTCGCTGCCGGGACTGGCGCCGTTCGTCGGCGAGTTCCTGGTCCTGGTCGGCACGTTCACGCGCTACCCGGTGATCGGCGTCATCGCCACCTTCGGCATCGTGCTCGCCGCGCTCTACACCCTCGTCCTCTACCAGCGGACGATGACGGGCCCCCTCAGGCCCGAACTCGCCAAGATGCCCGACCTGCGGGTGCGTGAGATCGCCGTGGCCGCGCCGCTGATCGTGCTGCTGGTCTTCCTGGGCGTCTACCCGAAGCCCGTCACGGACATCGTGAACCCGGCGGTGAAGCAGACCATGTCCGACGTACAGAAGAAGGACCCCCAGCCCGAGGTGGAGGCGGCCAAGTGAGCGCATCAGCCGTCCACAGCCTGTGGACAACGGCGGCCGACCCGATCTCGAAGATCGACGCGCCGAAGATCGAGTACGCCCAGCTCGCCCCCGTCCTGATCATCGTCGGCGCGGCGGTCGTCGGGATCCTGGTCGAGGGCTTCGTACCGCGCAAGTTCCGCTACTACGCACAGACGTTCGTCGCGACGGCCGCCCTGGTCTCCGCGTTCGCCGCGGTGGTGGCGCTCGCGGCCGGCGGGTACGGCACGACCAAGGCGGGCATCGCGGCGATGGGCGCGATCGCCGTCGACGGCCCGGCCCTGTTCCTCCAGGGCACGATCCTGCTGACGGCACTGGTCGGCCTGTTCACCTTCGCCGAGCGCAGGCTCGACCCGGAGGTGCAGGGCAACCGCGTCGACTCGTTCGCCGCGCAGGCCGCGGCCGTGCCGGGCAGCGAGAACGAGAAGAAGGCGGTCAAGGCCGGGTTCACCACCACCGAGGTGTTCCCGCTGCTGCTCTTCGCCGTCGCCGGCATGCTGGTCTTCCCGGCGGCCAACGACCTGGTGACGCTCTTCGTGGCCCTGGAGGTCCTCTCCCTCCCGCTGTACCTGCTCTGCGCGCTGGCCCGCCGCAAGCGGCTGATCTCGCAGGAGGCCGCGGTCAAGTACTTCCTGCTCGGCTCGTTCGCCTCCGCGTTCCTCCTCTTCGGCATCGCGCTGCTGTACGGCTACGCGGGCTCGATGTCGTACGCGAGGATCGCGCAGGTCGTCGACGGCACGATCCAGGAGGTCGACCCGGCCCTCGTCAACACCATGGGCAACGACGCGCTGCTGCTGGTGGGCGCGGGCCTGCTGATCATGGGCCTGCTGTTCAAGGTCGGTGCCGTCCCCTTCCACATGTGGACGCCGGACGTGTACCAGGGCGCGCCCACCCCGGTGACGGGCCTGATGGTGGCGGCGACCAAGGTGGCGGCGTTCGGCGCCCTGCTGCGGGTGCTGTACGTCCTGCTCCCCGGTCTGCGCTGGGACTGGCGGCCGGTCATGTGGGCCGTGGCCATCGTCACCATGCTGGGCGGCGCGATCTTCGCGATCACCCAGACCGACATCAAGCGGCTGCTGGCGTACTCGGCTATCTCGCACGCGGGCTTCATCCTCGCGGGTGTCATCGCGGCCACGCCGGCCGGCATCTCGTCCGTCCTCTTCTACCTGGCCGCGTACTCGTTCGTGACGATCGGCGCGTTCGCGGTGGTGACGCTGGTGCGGGACGCCGGGGGTGAGGCGACGCACCTGTCCAAGTGGGCGGGGCTCGGCCGCCGTTCGCCCCTGGTGGCGGCGGTGTTCGCGGTGTTCCTGCTCGCCTTCGCGGGCATTCCGCTGACCTCCGGCTTCGCCGGGAAGTTCGCCGTGTTCAAGGCGGCGGCGGAGGGCGGCGCGGTGCCGCTGGTCGTGGTCGGTGTGATCGCGTCGGCGATCGCGGCGTTCTTCTACATCCGGGTGATCGTCCTGATGTTCTTCAGCGACCCGCGGCCCGAGGGCCCGACCGTCGCGGTGCCGTCACCGCTGACGATGACGGCGATCGGACTGGGCGTGGTGGTCACGGTGGTGCTCGGTGTGGCACCGCAGTACTTCCTGGAGCTGGCGGGCGACGCGGGAGTGTTCGTGCGCTGACCGGGCCTCCGCCGACGACAGGGCGGCCCGGTACCCGCTCGGGGGGTACCGGGCCGCCCTGTCGTGGCGGGGACGGGCCGGCGGGACCTGTGGACAGCTCCGGGGTTGTCGGTGCGGGCGCCTATGGTGGGGCGCAGTGGGCACGGCGGACGCAGTGGACGCAGTGACCGGGAGTGAACGAGCGAGGTGTACGGGGGCGGGACGATGGGCGGGACGGGCGGTAGTGGCGGGATGGCAGTGATGGAGAGCGAGGCGCGGGCCACGCTGCAGCGGGTGTTCGGGTTCGAGGCCTTCCGCGGTGAGCAGGAAGCGGTGATCGAGCATGTGATCGCGGGCGGGGACGCCGTGGTCCTCATGCCGACCGGTGGCGGCAAGTCCCTGTGCTACCAGATTCCGGCCCTGGTCAGACCGGGTACGGGGGTCGTCGTCTCCCCGCTGATCGCGTTGATGCAGGACCAGGTGGACGCGCTGCGGGCGCTCGGTGTGCGCGCCGGGTTCATGAACTCCACGCAGGACTTCGACGAACGTCGTGTGGTGGAGGCCGAGTTCCTGGCGGGCGAGCTGGACCTGCTGTATCTCGCGCCGGAGCGGCTGCGGCTGGACAGCTCGCTGGAGCTGCTCTCGCGGGGGAAGATCTCCGTCTTCGCGATCGACGAGGCGCACTGCGTGTCCCAGTGGGGACACGACTTCCGGCCGGACTACCTCACGCTGTCACTGCTCGGGGAGCGTTGGCCGGACGTGCCCCGGATCGCGCTCACCGCGACGGCCACGCACGCCACGCACCGGGAGATCACCGAGCGGCTGGCCATGCCGGACGCCCGGCACTTCGTGGCGAGCTTCGACCGGCCCAACATCCAGTACCGGATCGTGCCGAAGGCCGACCCCAAGAAGCAGTTGCTGGGCTTCCTGCGCGAGGAGCACGCCGGCGACGCGGGCATCGTCTACTGCCTCTCCCGCAACTCCGTCGAGAAGACAGCCGAGTTCCTCAGCCGCAACGGCATCGAGGCGGTGCCCTACCACGCGGGGCTGGACGCGGGGACGCGCGCCGCGCACCAGGCCCGTTTCCTCCGGGAGGACGGCCTGGTCGTGGTGGCGACCATCGCCTTCGGGATGGGCATCGACAAGCCGGACGTCCGGTTCGTCGCCCATCTCGACCTGCCCAAGTCCGTCGAGGGCTACTACCAGGAGACGGGCCGCGCCGGCCGCGACGGGCTGCCGTCCACGGCCTGGATGGCGTACGGCCTGGGCGACGTCGTGCAGCAGCGCAAGCTGATCCGGTCCGGCGAGGGGGACGAGGCCTTCCGACGGCGGGCCGCCCGGCATCTGGACGCGATGCTCGCCCTGTGCGAGACGGCCGGGTGCCGGCGTGCCCGGCTCCTGGCCTACTTCGGCCAGGACGACGACGCCCCGGCGGGCTGCGGCAACTGCGACACCTGCCTCGCCCCGCCGGAGACCTGGGACGGCACCGTCGCGGCCCAGAAGGTGCTGTCGACGGTGGTCCGGCTGCAGCGGGAGCGCGGGCAGAAGTTCGGCACGGTGCAGATCGTCGACATCCTGCTGGGGAAGCGCACCGCCAAGGTCATCCAGTTCGACCACGACCAGCTGTCCGTGTTCGGGATCGGTGAGGATCTCAGTGAGGGCGAGTGGCGGGGCGTGGTCCGGCAGTTGCTGGCCCAGGGACTGCTGGCGGTCGAGGGCGACTACGGCACGCTGGTGCTGACCGAGGCCAGCGGGGCGGTGCTGCGTCGCGAGCGCGAGGTGCCGCTGCGCAAGGAGCCGGAGAAGCCGGTGACTTCCCGGTCGGGGTCGTCGGGGTCGTCGGGGGCGTCGGGCTCCGGGCGGGGCAAGGCCAAGGCCGCCGCGGCCGAGCTGCCCGAGGAACTCGTGCCGGCCTTCGAGGCGCTGCGCGCCTGGCGTGCCGAGCAGGCCCGCGAGCAGGGTGTCCCCGCGTACGTCATCTTCCACGACGCCACGCTCCGGGAGATCGTCACGGTCCGGCCCGGTTCGGTGGCCGAGCTCGGCGGGATCAGCGGGGTGGGCGAGAAGAAGCTCGCGACGTACGGGGAGGGCGTACTGGCGGTGTTGGGGGCGCTGGGCCAGCAGCAGGAGACCGAGGACCGGGCCGGGGCGCAGGGCGCGGCTGCGGACACCACCGGTTCCGCGTCGGACGACTGGCCCGAGACGGACGACGAACCGGAGCCGGACGACTGGGTGTAGTCCACCGCAGGGCGGGTCCTGCCGCTAGGGCAGGGCGGTGAGGCCCGGGGCGAAGGTGATCAGCAGGGGGAGGAGGGGGACCAGGGCCGCCGCCGTCGTCGTCAGGGCGCGGTCACGGCGGCCGAGGCGGGGCGGGGGCTTCAGCAGGCGGTCGACGCGCTCGCCGAGCAGGCGGTGGCTGGAGGCGCAGGACAGGACGCCACGGTGCTGGTTGAGCTCGATCAGCGCCAGTGCCGTGGTCAGGTGGCCGCAGCGGCGGGAGGCGGTGTCGTCGGCGGCCAGTTCGACCAGGCGGTGGGTCTGGTCGCAGAAGTGGGTGAACAGGGGGATGCGGGGGAAGCCGGTGGCCAGAGCGGTGGAGAGGTGCAGCAGCCAGTCGTGATGGGCGCGGGCGTGGCCGCGTTCGTGGGTGAGGACGGCGTCGATCTGGTGGTCGGTGAGGCGGCGCAGGGCACCGGTGGTGACGATCAGCTGGGGCGGGCTGCCCGGCATCCACCAGGCGTCGGGGTACTCGTCCTCCAGCACCAGCAGGGGGCCGCGGGCGGCGGGGAGACCGGCGGGCAGGTCGGGGGCGCGTTCCAGCAGATGTGCGCGGGCCTGGGCGCGGCGCCGGCGGGCGTCGACCAGTTCCCGTACGAGCATGGCCGTGGTCCAGGCGGCGCCGCAGGCCAGCAGCAGGGTGAGGACGGCCATCCACGGCGGGGCGGCGGACAGGTCGTACGCCGCGGTCACCGCGGGCGGGGCCGGCGCGAAGAGCTGGGCGCGGACGGTGCCGAAGACGGCCGCGGCGCCCAGGGCGAGGGCGGTCACGCAGCACAGCAGGACCGTGGCGACGAGGCACTGCCAGACCCACAGGGCGACCACCGGTTCCCGCTCCGGCCACTCGGCCCGGGTCAGTGCGCGAGGGACGGGCCCGGCGGCCGTCACGGCGACAACGCTCAGCAGGAGCAGGCAGAGGGTCATGCCAAGGGCTCCGGATCCTGTCGGCGGAGGGGACTTCGGATCGTGCGGGACGCGCGGGAGCCGCACACCGCCCGACACCAAGTATGACGGTGAAGGGCGGCGTGAGGCAGGGGGGCGACGAAGATCGGAGGACGCCCTCCGGGAGGCACCCCTGAAATCGACGGGATTGGCGGAATCGACGGGGCCTACGGGATCGACCCGGCCCGGTCGCCGGGATCAGCCCGCGGGTGTCACCCGTCCCGTGACCTCGCCGAGGCCGACGCGGACACCGTCCGGTCCCGGGGCCCAGGCCGACAGGGTCACCACGTCGCCGTCCTCCAGGAACGTCCGCTTGCCGTCGGGGAGTTCGAGGGCGTCCCGCCCGTTCCAGGTCAGTTCCAGCAGAGACCCGCGTTCCCGCTCGGTGGGGCCGCTCACCGTGCCGGAACCGTAGAGGTCGCCGGTGCGCAGGGAGGCGCCGTTCACGGTCATGTGGGCGAGCTGCTGGGCGGCCGTCCAGTACATGGTGGAGAAGGGGGGCTCGGAGACGACGTGGCCGTTGACGGCCACGGAGATCCGCAGGTCGTAACCGCCGGGTTCCTCGTCCGCGTCGTCCAGGTACGGCAGCAGCTCGTGCGTGCGCTCCGGTGGCGCCACCCGGGCTTCTTCCAGGGCGTCCAGGGGGGTGATCCAGGCCGACACCGAGGTGGCGAAGGACTTGCCGAGGAACGGGCCGAGGGGGACGTACTCCCAGGCCTGGACGTCGCGTGCGGACCAGTCGTTGAGGAGGCAGAGGCCGAAGACGTGGTCACGGAAGTCGCCGAGCGGCACCGGCCGGCCCCGCTCGGACGGCGCCCCGACCACGAAGCCGACCTCGGCCTCGATGTCCAGCCGGACCGACGGGCCGAAGACCGGGGCCGGGTCGGTCGGCGCCTTGCGCTGCCCCGAGGGCCGTACGACGTCCGTGCCGGACACCACCACCGTGCCGGAGCGGCCGTGGTAACCGATCGGCAGGTGCTTCCAGTTAGGGGTGAGGGAGTCGGCCGCGTCGGGGCGGAAGATCCGGCCGACGTTCCGTGCGTGGTTCTCGGAGGCGTAGAAGTCGACGTAGTCCGCGACGTCGAAGGGAAGGTGCAGGGTCACCGAGGACAGCGGATGGAACAGCGGCCCGACGGTCTCCCGGTGTGCCGGGACGGTCACCCAGGCCGTGAGCGCCCGCCGCACGTCGGACCAGGCCGTCCGGCCCGCCGCCAGCAGCGGGTTGAGGGTCGGGCGGGCGAGCAGGGAGGCGTACGGGGAACCCAGGGCGTGTGCTGCCGCGCCGGCGTCGAGGACGTGGTCGCCGAGCCGGACGCCCACCCTCTGCTCCGTCGAGCCGGGGGGAGAGAACACGCCGTACGGCAGATTGTGCGGGCCGAAGGGATCGCCCTCGGGGACATCGAAGGGGGGCATCGGGTGCTGCCTCGCTCTCGTGTGCGCAGGTGCTCTGGTGCTTCACGTGTCCGTGGTCGTGCCACACGTTACGGGTGCCGCGGTGGTCTTGGGCAGAGGCGAAGGGGCGGGTCCGGGGCGGCGGGCGGCGGGGCGGCGGGGCGGCGGGGCGGCGGGGCGGCGGGGCGGCGGGGCGGCGGGTCCATGTGTCGCTTCCCCCTGCGTACCGGAAGTTATCCACAGGACGCGACGCAATCTTGACGGAGCGGTGCGAACGGGGCGACTCTGGGCGGGTGCCGGAAGGCCTCGGGGAGGGGGCGTTCCGATGGCACATCAGGGGGACGGATGGCCATAGGGGAGGCCGGTCCGGGTTCGGCGCGCTCTGCCTCGCAGTCGAAGGGGCTGGAAGAGGTCATGCGCGGCCGGCTCGGCCGGGAATGTGTGTACGTGCCGTCATGCAGGTTCGGGCTGTTCGTGGCGTTGCGCCACTGGTGCCCGCCCGGCGGCAGGGTGTTGATGTCGCCGGTCAACGACGACGTCATCTTCTTCGTGGTGCTCGCGGCGGGGCTGCGCCCGGTGCAGGCGCCGCTGAACCCGCTCGACGCGTCCATCGACACCGATGCCGTGCCCGACGAGGTGTGGGGCTCGCTGTCCGCCGTACTGACCACGAACCTGTACGGCAACCCGGACCCGGCACCGGAACTGCGTTCCCGCTGCGATGCGTCGGGCATCCCGCTGTTCGAGGACGGGGCGCACGCCATCGGCAGCGAGATCGGCGGGCGGCCGGTCGGGGCCTGGGGCGATGCGTCTGTTTTCAGCCTTTCCAAGCACGTCGGCGCCCAGACGGGGGGCATTCTCTCGCTGGCCGACCCGGGCAGGAGCGCAGCGGTGCGGGAGGCCTGCGCCGAACTGCTCGTCCCGCGCCGGATGGCGTCCGAACTCACCTATGCGGTGAGGCCGTACGCCGAGGCAGCCGTGCGGGGACTCGGGCTGCGCCGGGCGGCCTGGGCCGCGATGGGGCTGCTGGGGCTGACGGAGCGTGAGGGGATCCGCATGCCACTGCGTCCGGACGCGCTGGCCGACGCCGTGCGCTCCGCCCCGGACCTGGCCGCGCACGATCCCTGGGTCAGGGTCGACATGCACGACTACCGGCTGGAGCCCGGCCCCGTGCGCCTGCGCCGGGTCCGGCGGGGGCTCGGGCGGCTGGACGACGTCCTGGCGGCCTCCCGCGCGGGTACGGAACTGCTGCTGTCGACGCGGTGGGCCCGGCCGCGTCCGGGCGGTGCGGTGCAGCCGCTGTTCCGGGTGCCGCTGCTCGTGGCGGACCGGGACGCCGCGATCGAGGCGCTGGCGCGGCGCGGCATCGTCGTCGGCTACCTCTACGATCCGCCCCTGGACGACTACGCGGGAGCGGAGTTCACGGACCCGTCGCCCGCGCCCGAGGGCGCTCGCTGGTTCGCGCGACACGCACTGCCGGTGGACCCGCTGCGGGCACGGGAGGCCGTCGAGGTGCTGGAACGGTCCGGGGCACGGCCGGCCGAGCCACCCGAGGCACGGGCCGAACCGGAGGTACCGGAGGCACCGGAGGGGCCGGCGCGGCGCGGGGCGGTACGGCCGGGGAACACGGCGAGAGGGCTGGGGCCGCCCCGTGACTGAGACCCAGGTGCACGAGCCCGCCGTGGTGCGCGGCGACGGCGGCCCCGAACCCGCCGACCACAAGTCCGGCTCCGACTCGCTGTTCAAGAACGCCTACTTCCTGATGCTCAGCACCGGCGTCTCCGCGGTCCTCGGGCTGGGGTTCTGGCTCGTGGCCGCGCGCTACTACTCCGAGGAAGCGGTCGGCCAGGGCTCCGCCGCGATCGCCGCGATGCGGCTGCTCGCCAGCATCACCGCGACCACGATGATCGGTGCCGTGGTCCGCTTCGTGCCGCGTGCCGGCCGCGAGACCGGGCGCCTGGTGTGGGGCGTGTACGGGGCGAGTTCGCTGGTCGTCGCCCTGGCCGCGGGCGTCTTCCTGCTCACGCTGGATCTGTGGGGCGCGTCGTACGCACCCCTCGGCACACCGCTGGCGGGCGCGCTGTTCGTCGCGGCGTGCGTGGCGTGGGCGCTGCTCACCCTGCAGGACGGGGTGCTCACGGGCCTGCGGAAGACGGAGTGGGTACCCGCCGGGAACGCCGTCTTCTCCACCGGGAAGCTGGTCCTGCTGGCCGTCTTCGCGAGCGCGCTGCCGGTCCTGGGCATCTTCGTGTCCTGGGCCGTCGCGATCGCGTTCTCCACACTGCCGCTCGGCTGGCTGATCTTCCGTCGGCTCATTCCGCGTCAGGCCGCCGCCGACCGTGACCGGGAACCGCCCAAGGTCCGGGACATGGGCCGTTTCCTGGCCGGAGACTCGCTCGGCGCCCTGTTCAGCCTGGCGATGATCAACCTGCTGCCGGTGATGGTCGCGGTGCGCTTCAGCGCCGCCGACAACGGTTACTTCTACGTGGCGTACACCGTCGGCGGCACCATGGAGTTCATGGCTATCAACATGGCCTCGTCGCTCACCGCCCACGCCTCGCACGACCCACGGCAGCTCGCGGACGGCGTCCGAGGGGCGCTGCGCCGGATGACGTTGCTGCTGGTGCCGGTGGTGCTGGTGCTCGTGGTCTTCGCGCCGCAGATCCTCACCCCGTTCAGCGCGGACTACGCCGAGCACGGCTCGGCCGTGCTGCGGCTGCTCGCGCTCGGGGCGCTGCCCCGAGTGGTCGTGGAGCTGTACATCGGGGTGCTGCGGGTGCAGGGGCGCACCGGTGTGCTCGCCGCCCTCCAAGGGGCCATGTGCGTGCTGGTACTGGGCAGCGCGGCCGTGCTGTTCAGCCCCGCGGGGATCGCGGGGGCCGGGTGGGCGGTGCTGATCAGCATGACGTTGATCGCCGTCGTCTCGGTGTTCGGACTGCGGTCGGCGCTGCGCGGCACGCGCGGCGGGCCCCTGGAGCAGGACGGGCCGGACCGAACCGCCCCGACCCCCGCCGGGTCCGCCTACGGCACCCGCTGGGCGAAGCTGAACGCCACCGCCGGGTACGGCACGGGCTGGGCCCGCCGGGCCGCCTACGAGGGCGGGGAGGATTCCGGGCAGGGCGGCGACGACACCGTCAGGTTGTTCATCGGCCGCCCCGGTTACGAACGGGAGGCGCTCCAGGCGGACACGCTGGCGTTCATCGTGCGGTCCCGCCCCGCGGACGCGGACTCGCCCGGGGACGCGGAGGAGGACACCAGCCCCGGGACGGGGGAGGGGGGTGGAGAGCCACCCACTCCACGGGACGCACCGGGCCGGGACGACGAACCGCATGAGCGGCATGGACCGGAGGAGCACGAGGAGTCGGAGGAGCCGGAGGAGCGGTCTGCGGGAGCCGCGACGCGGGACGGCGTGGAGGACGCTCGCCCCGTCCGGTCCGGTGCACGCCGTGTGGTCCCGTCGTCGTCGACCGGTGACGAGACCGAGCGGCGCCTGCGGGACGTCCTCTGGGTGCTGCTCGGACTCGCCACCGTCGTCTTCTGGGCGTCGGTGCGCTCGCTGCCCTGGTTCGGCGGATCCGGGCGGGAGGAACCGGGAGAACTGACGGGGCGCCTGTTGCTGGAAGAGCTGCCGCTTTCGGCGCTCGCCGCCGGAGGAGCGCTGCTCCTGGTCTTCGTCGCCTCGGTGACGCTGTGCACACGGTCCGACCCCTGGCTCCCCGGTACCGCGCTGGGCTCCGCCCTGCTCGCCCTGTACGCCGCACCTGTCGTCCTCGGCTGGGAACCAAGGCCGGTGGGTGGGGCGTGGTTCTCGCAGACGGCCGTATTCCTCGCGGACGCGATGGGACTCGTCGGCCCCGAGCCCCTGCTGCGCTGGACACCGCCGGTCTGCCAGTTGCTGTGCCTCGTCCCGCTGTGGCTGCTGTCGGCGCGCGTGGGCGGCAGGCTGTCCTGGCCGGGACGCTGGGGGACGCTGTATCTCGTCGCCGTGGCCGGCTGGGTGTGGCGGGACGTGCTCGCACCGGTGGCCCCGCCCCTGCTCGCCGCGCTGCTTCTCCTGCTGCCCCTCCTCCACCTTCCGCCGCCGCGCCGTGCCGTGTCGGTGACGCGGCCGCCCGACCGTGGCCGACCGAACGGCTGAACCGACGACCGACCGAAACGACCGATCACGCTCCGGAGCCGAACCGCCAGGGGGGAACCACCGTGCGTCCGCCAGCCACTCCACGCGGGAGATCCGCGTCCGAGCCAGCACCCAGGAGCACACCGGCGTCGGTCACCCCTGCCGAACCCCATGCGCACACCGAGTCGCACACCGAGTCGCACACTGAGTCGCGGACCGATGCGCGGACCGATCCTTCCTCGGAGTCGTCGGCCCCCGCCCACGAGCCCGTGACGGATCTTTCCGACCTGCCGCCCCTCTGGTCGGTGCCCCGTTTCCTGGCGCTCCGGCCCGCGGTACCGCTGGTGACGGCGCTGGCGCTGTGGCTGTACGCGGTCCGGCACACCGATGTGTCGCACCTCGACGACTACGGCCTGGTCACCGCGCTCCACCCGAGCTTCTGGGCCGGCCTCGCCGTGCTCACCGCCGGCTTCTGGTTCACGGTCCGCGACCGGCGGCGGCCCGGCGGCTGGTCGGCTGCGTACGTGCTCGGCCTGCTGGTGATGGAGCGGGCCACCCAGGCCGTGCTCTATCCGACCCCGCTGTACGCCTGGGCGTGGAAGCACGACGGCGTCGTCGACCACCTGTTGACGGCCGGCGGGCTCCAGAACGCCGACCGGATCGGTGACATGGCGGTCTACGACCAGTGGCCGGGCTTCTTCGCCGCGCAGGCGGCGTTGGTGCGGCTGCTGGGCGTGGACTCGGCGGCGATGTACATGGCGTGGTGGCCGCTGGCGTCCAGCCTGCTGCTGCTGCTCCCGCTGCTGCTGATCTACCGCACCTTCACCGAGGACCGGCGACTGATCTGGACCGCGGTCTGGCTCTTCTACGTCGCCAACTGGGTGGGCCAGGACTACTTCTCCCCCCAGTCCGTCGCCTTCGCGCTGCATCTCGGTGTGCTGGCCGTGGTGCTGCGCAGGTACGGCCGTTCCGGTGAGGGCGGCGGGCGGCGCGGGCAGGCCGTCTGGACCGCCCTCGTCACCCTGCTGGTGACGGCGATCGTCATCTCGCACCAGCTCACACCCGGCATGCTGGTCGTGTCGCTGCTCGCGCTGTGGCTGCTGCGCCGCCACCGGGACTGGGTTCCGGTGGTCACCACGGTCGTCATCTTCCTGGCCTGGTGTCTGACGGCCGCGCTGCCCTTCCTGTCCGCCGCGCTGCCGGACATGATCCGCGCGGTGGGCGACGTCGGCGGCAACGTCGAGACGGGGTACGGCACCACCCCGACCGGCACCGGGGCGGTGGCGACCTCGTGGGCGGCCCGACTGCTGTCGGGTTCCGTCCTGCTGCTGACGGTGGTCGGAGCGTGGCGGCAGCCCGTGCTGCGGTACCGCGCGACGCCGCTGCTGGTGATCACGGCGGCACCGCTGCCGATGTTCGTGGCGAGCAGCTACGGCAGCGAGATGATCTTCCGGGTGCTGATGTTCATGCTGCCCGGCGTCGCCTTCTTCGGCGCCGCCGCGCTGCTGCCCAAGGTGCGTACCCTCGCCGCCACCGAGGCGGCGGCGGAGGCGGCGGCGGAGGCGGCGGCCGGGGCCCGCCGGCAGGGCGAAGCCCGTGCGCGCCACGGCTTCGGCTTCCGTACCGGCTTCGGCCTCCGGGTCTGGGGCCCGCTGCCGGTGCTGCTCGCCGGGACCCTGGCGTTCGTCCCGAGCTACTCGGGCAAGGACAGGATCAGCTACTTCCCGCCGCAGGAGGTGGCCCTGGTGCGGCAGCTCTTCGACGAGGCGCCCGAGGGCTCGCTGGTCGTCGCCGCCAACCGCAACTACCCGCTCGCCTACGCCTCGTACGGGAGTGTCGACCACTACTGGTTCCTCGAGGACGACCGGAGACACGTCGACGAGATCGTGCGGGACCCGGCCCGCACCCTCGCCACCGACATGGCCGGGGTGGAGCGTCCGGCTCGGGCCTATTTCCTGTTCACCCGGGGCCAGTCGGCCGACTCCGAGATGAACGGGCAGCTCACCGGGGCCCAGCTGGACCGGGTCCGGGAGTCCGTCGCCGCGTCGCCGCGGTTCCGGCTGGTGGCGGAGACCGGCGCGGGAGTGGTCTACGAGCTGAGACAGGGCGAGGACGAGGGAGCAGAGGACGACGGAGCAGAGGGGGCGGGGCGATGACACCGCAGGACTTCGTGATCAGGATGCTCCCGCCGTTCGGCGGCTGGCTGGCGCTGGCCGCGCTCGCCCTCCCCGGCGGATCGCCGCTTCGGGGTGCGGCCGTCGTCGTCTTCCTGGCGGCGGGGCCCGGTGCGGCCCTGGTCGGCCTCTGCGGTCCCGCCCTGCGCATACGCGTGGCGCGGGGGCCCGTCGAGCGGCGCGACCCCGACTTCGCCCGCCACTCCGACCTGCTGGAACGGCTGATGCTGGTCGTGTTCGTCAGTATCGGCGCGGTGATGATCGTCGCGACGGTGCTGATCGCCACCCATGCCTTCAGCGCACAGCGCGTGCTGTTGGCCCTGACGCTGCTGACCACGCTCGCCGCGTTCTTCCCACGGCTGCGTGCCTCCCCGCCGAGGACGCCGAGGACACGGAAGGGTTCCGTCCTGTGAGGTTCGCCCGTCCCTTTCACCGTATCGCCGCCGTCCTGCGCCGCGCCCGGCGCTCCACCGGCACGATCACCGCTGCGCACCCGGGTCCCGGCCCCGGCACCGGTCGGCACCGCACACCCGGAATCAGGTCGGCCGCGAACCGCCGGCGGTCGTTGATCACCTCCGCCGTGGTCGTCTGCGCGGTGCTGGTCGCCGTACTCGCGCTGCGCGACGCCTCCGGGATGGGAGAGAGGTGCCGGCCCACGGAACTGCTCGAACCGCCGTGCGGCGCCTGGTTCGGGGCGTTCGTCCCGCACGAACGGGCCGACCTGGAGGAGAGGGTGAAGGCCTACGAGCGACGAGTGGGCCGCAAGCTCGACATCGTGTACACGTACCACGACATGTCCCTGCCCGAAGGCTCCCGCAGGGAGGGGCAGTTGCTGAGCCGGGAGGAACAACGGGTCGGCGAGGACCGCATGCTGCTGCTGTCCTGGGAGAGCAAGTGGTGGGGCGGCACGAAGGGACAGCAGCCGACGTGGAAGGAGATAGCCGACGGCGACCTGGACGCGACCGTGATCGACGTCCAGGCCCGGCGCCTCAAGGACTACGGGCAGCGCACCGGGAAGAAGGTCTTCCTCTCCTTCGACCTGGAGATGGACACGCGCACCCCGGACAACGGCACACCGGCCCAGTACGTGAAGGCGTACCGGCACATCCACGACCGGTTCCGGGAGCTGGGCGTGGACAACGTGGTGTGGACCTGGATCGTCACCGGGTACCTGGATCACGGTGACCTGTTCAAGGGGATGTACCCGGGGGACGAGTACGTCGACTGGATCGGCTACAACCAGTACAACTACTACCGCTGCCACAAGACGAAGTGGCTGACCTTCGAGCAAACCCAGACGGCCACGCACGACTGGATACGCGAGAACATCTCCGCCGACAAGCCGTTGATGCTCTCCGAGTTCGGCTCGGCGGCCGACGGCTCGCGGCCGGAGCGGCAGGCCGAGTGGTACGCGCAGGTACCGCCCGTACTGAAGGGGCTGGACGGGGTCAAGGCCGCGCTCCAGTGGAACCACCGCGATCCCGGGCCGTACTGCGATCTGGCCGTGGCCAACGAGGCGGCATGGGAAAGCCTGCGCGAGGTGGTGTCCGACCCGCACCTGAACCAGCCGACGAAGTGAGGTGACCGGACGGTCGCCCCGGCGCGGCCGGGGCGACCGCCGCAGCGACCGCCGCAGCGACCGCCGCAGCGACCGCCGCAGCGACGGTCCGAAGACGACCGCCCGGTCCGTTCAGCCCGCGAACTCCGGTCCGCGCAGGGCCGCTCGGGCGTGCCGGTACCAGCGCCAGCCGATCGTCTTCGGGCCGTCGCGGTAGGGGGCGACCCGGACGCCGCCGCCCGCCAGCCAGGTGGCGACGTCGGCGACGGTGTGGCCGCGGCGGACGATGAGGCGGGCGATGCGGTAGCGCTCGTCGCGGTCCGAGCTGAGCGCGTGCCGTACCGCGGTCGCCGTCTCGTAGCCGGCGCGGGACGCCATGGCCCTCACCCGAGGGCTGTTGTAGCCGTGCGGGTAGGCGAGGTGGGGGACCGGATGGCCGAGGGTGTCCTCCAGCACGGCCTTGGAGTCGACCAGTTCGGCGCGCAGCCGCCCGGCGGTCAGCGTGTCCAGCTGGGCGTGGCTGACCGTGTGGCTGCCGATCTCCATGCCGGAACGTTCCAGCTCCACCACCCGGTCCAGGGTCATCATCGGCGCCGGCGGAAGCAGGCTGCGGCCGTCCGGAGTGATGGCGCCGGTGGTGAGGTACGCGGTGGCGGGCAGGGCGCGTCCGGCCAGTGCCTCCGCGGTGGGGCCGGGCAGGTCCGCGAAACCGTCGTCGAAGGTGAGGAGCACCGGCCGGGGCGGCAGCGGCGCGCGTCCGGCCAGATGGTCGGCGAGAGCGCTGATGGTGACGGGCGTGCGGCCGCTGTCCACGACGGCGTCCAGATGGGCCGCGAACTCCCGGGGAGTGACGGTGAACTCGGCGATCCAGTCGGGCGGATCGTCCATCACGGCGTGGTAGAGGAACACGGGGACGGCCGCCGGGCCCTGCGACGACGCCGTCATCTCGTCCCCCTCCCCGTCCGGCTCCTTGCCGCCCGCCGGGCCCGCAGATAGCCGACCGGGCCGTACAGCATCCCCTTGCGCTGCAGACGTGAGAGGCGATGCGGCCAGGGATGCGTGCGGGTGTCGTGGTCGCCCGGCGCGGCCCCCCGGCCACCGGGGGCATCGGCGCCACCGCCGTCATCCCCGCCGCCGGTGTCCCGTACGGCGGTCAGCCCGCGGGCGTGGGACAGACCGCGGGGCACCCGGGCGAGGAACGCCGGCAGCAGCGCGGGCCGGTTGACCAGGATCGCGGTGAGGTAGGCGGTGAGTCCGGCGCCGTAGCCGAACGCCTGGGTCTCCAGGTCGGCCCAGGTCTCCCGGTGGTGGTGCCACACCAGCGCGCCGGGCGTGTAGTGAAGCCTGTGCCCCTGGGTGAGGACCCGGACGAACCCGTAGAGGTCGTCGCCGCCCCGGGCGGGCGTTCCGGCGCCGGTGGCCGGGTCGAAGCCGCCGACCCCGCGCAGCACCTCCGCACGGAACGCCATGTTCGCGCCGGAGCCGAACCGGCCCGCGGTGAAGGGGAACAACGGCTCGTCGCGGGGCGGGTCCTTCGGGTCGTACGTCGTCGGGGTGAACCCCTTCGCGAAACCGCCGTGGCTCTCCAGCAGGACCTGGGCCGGGGTGCGGAGCCGGGCGGGCAGGATCAGGCCGGTGGCACAGCCGAGTCCGGGGTCGGCGGCGAAGGGCGTGGTCAGCTCGGTGAGCCAGCGGGGGTCGGCGACGACGTCGTCGTCGGTGAACGCGACCACCTCGCCGCGGGCGGCGGCGAGCCCGGTGTTGTGCGCGGTCGCGAGCCCGGAGACCGGCTCGCACACGTACCGCACGCGCTCCCCGTACTTCCGCTCCACCAGGTCACGCGTCTCGTCCGTCACGGGCGCGTTGTCGACGACGACGATCTCGAAGTCCGGATGGTCCTGCGCGAGGAGCGAGTCGAGCGCGCGGGCAAGCTGTCCGGCCCGCTCCCGGGTGGCCACGACGACCGAGGTGTGGGGCGGCGGTGGTCCGGCGGTCACGGACCTCTCCGCGCCCTGCCCTCGCCCCGCGGCCGGCTCCTGCCCGTGCTCCTGCCGTGCGAGCGCCGCCAGGACCGTTGCCGGATCAGCCCCCTCCGGCACCCGCCCCAGCAGCGTGCCCACCGGCCGGCCGGACCGCCTGACCAGGACGAACACCTCTCCGTGCGTCACCGGTGGGCTGCCCGGACCGGGTCTGAGGACGGTCTCCTCACCGTTCAGGTCCAGTTCGGCGACCTGAACCGCTCCGAGGTCCAGGAACCGCCGTATCTCCTCCTGCGTACGTGCCGTGCGGGCCATGAGCCCTTCCCCTCCCCATGAACGGTCCCCATGAACGTCCTCATGAACGGTCCTCGCGAACTGTCCTGACGAACGGCCCCTCATGACCGGCGCAGCCGCCCCGCCCCCTTCAACGCCCGCGACGCCAGCGAGGCGAGACGAGGGTGGGCGCGGACGAAGCCGTGCGCACGGCGTACGGGCCCGCGGCGCAGCAGATGCAGCGCGGCGCCCAGGCCCGGACGCATCGCCTCCCCTTCGTAGACGGCGAGTTCGCCCGTCTTCAGCGAGTCCTTGTACTCGGCCGGGCCCCGCCCCATGTCGAGCAGGCCGATGCCCTCGCCGGCCGCCGCCTTCGCCATCCGCAGATGCAGCACCAGTCCCGGCGAGTACTTCGCGAACTCCACGTCGTACGCCGGGAACCAGCAGGCCAGGACCGAGGCCGAGCGCAGGCCGAAGTGCGCGGCGACGGGGCGGTCCCCGGCATACAGGACGGACAGCGTGCCCGTGCACTCCGGTGCCCGGGTCTCGGCCAGGCGGCCCACGAGCCGCGTGATCCACTCCTGCGCGAACCGGTCGCGCCGCCCGGTCCTGCGGTACTGGGCCGACTTCCACTCGATGAGAGCGCGCAGCGCGGCCGGTTCGCGTTCGTCGAAGACGAACCGCACCGGTCCGGCCGCCTGGCGGCCGAGCCTGCGCTCCTTGGCCAGCGTGGTCTTCAGGAACTTGGGCGACTGGGTGCGCAGTACGGACTCGTAGGTCTCGTAGCCCTTCTCCACGTCGATGACATAGGTGGTGTGCTCCTCGGCCGCGTGCGGGACGAACAGGGCCTGATCCGCCTCCAGGTTGTCGAAGGCGAAGCTCGACACCGAGCAGGCGCGCAGCAGTTCACCGGTGTCCGGGGCGAGGCCCGGACGCAGGACGGCGCCCTGGCAGTCCGACACCCCGAGCCCGATCGCCCGGCCCTGCCCCCACGCGCCCCGCTCGTACGGCAGGAAGCCGGCCGGTTCGGCGGACGCCCCCTCGTACAGGACCGCCACCCGGGCCTGCGGCCGCACCCGGGACACGGCGGTGGCGAACTCCGGTTCCATGAACGGGCTGCGTGGTGCGTCCGTCGCGGCGCGCAGCTCACGCCAGCGTTCCCGCTCCCCCTCGCCGAGCTCCTCGAGCCTCAGCACACGTGTGCGTCCACTGCTCACCTGACCCCCCGATCAAGTCCCCCCTGGACTCTTGGAAGGTACCGCCCGGGACCACCAGGGCGGTAGGTAGCAGACCATGTTGTTGCCAAGTGGTGCAGAGGCCTTTAACAGGTCCGTACCCGCCGATGACGGAAACGGCCGGGCGGGCGGCCGTGGCGAGGCGGGCGCGCGGTCGTGGTGAAGCGGTCGGGCGGCGACGGCCCGGCGGTGGGGCGCGAAGGATAAGGGGTGAGGACGTGCGGACGGAGACGTTCCGGTCGAGGGTGAGTCGGGTGGGCACGGTGTCCGTATTCTCTGATCATGGCCGCACCCACCGATTGTTCACTCATCGCCACCGACCTGGACGGGACGCTGCTGCGCGGCGACGACTCTCTCTCCGACCGGTCTCTCGCCGCACTGGCGCTGGCGACGCGGGCCGGTGCCCGGCATCTCGTGGTGACGGGCCGCCCGGCCCCCGGAGTGCGGCCGCTCCTGGACAAGCTGGGGAGTACGGGGCTCGCGGTGTGCGGACAGGGCGCGCAGGTGTACGACGCCGGCGCGAACCGGCTGCTCCACTCCGTCACGCTGGACCGGGAACTGGCGGAGACCGCGCTCGGCAAGATCGAGGCCGAGGTGGGGGAGGTGTACGCCGCGGTCGACCAGGACGGGGTCGACGGACTCACCCTGATCGAGCCGGGCTACCGGATGCCGCACCCGACGCTGCCCGCCGTCCGGATCGGCCGACGGGACGATCTGTGGGTGCTGCCGATCACCAAGGTGCTGTTGCGTCACCCCTTCCTGAGTGACGACGAGTTGGCGGCGACGGCGCGTTCGGTGGTCGGTTCGCTGGCCACGGTCACCATGTCGGGGCCGGGCACCGTGGAACTCCAGCCGTGCGGTGTCACCAAGGCGACGGGGCTGGCGCTGGCCGCCGAGCACCTGGGGCTGAGCCGGGAACGGACCGTCGCCTTCGGCGACATGCCCAACGACATCCCGATGTTCCACTGGGCGGCCCACGGTGTCGCCATGGCCAACGCGCACCCCGAGCTGAAGGCGGTGGCCGACGAGATCACCACGACGAACGAGGACGACGGCGTGGCCGTCGTCCTCGAGCGGTTGTTCGGCACAGCGGGCGGGGTGGGGCGGGGCGGCACGCGCCCCGACACGTGCCGTCCCGGCCTCCGCGCCGACGGGTGACCCCGTGGGCCGGGCGTGCCCCGGTGCGCCCGGACGTCTCAGTAGGCGCCGAAGACGTTGTCGATCGAGCCGTAGCGGTCCGCCGCGTAGTTGCAGGCAGCCGTGATGTTCGCGACCGGGTCGAACGGGTCGAAGGCCGTGCCGGGCACGTGGTACGCCTGGAAGGTCGGGTCGATGACCTGCAGCAGGCCCTTCGACGGGGTGCCGGCGACGGCGTTGGAGTCCCACAGGTTGATGGCCTGCGGGTTGCCGGAGGACTCGCGCATGATGTTGCGGTGGATGGAGTCGTAGCTGCCGGGAATGCCGTGCCGCGCCATGATCGACAGCGACTCGCGGATCCAGCCGTCGAGGTTGTCCGGGTACGCCGTCTCGGTGCCGGCGGCGGCCGGGGCGGACGACACGGGGGTGGCGGGAGCGGCGGCGGCGCTGGTGGCGCCGAACACCGGAAGGGCGATCGCTGCGACGCCGGCGACGGCGAGGGAGCGGACGAGGCGGGTGCGGCCGAAGCGGCGCCGACCGGATGCGGGCATGGCGGGCATGTGTGCGTTCCTCTCCTACGCCTGCGAGGTGAGCTGTCGGGTTCGGGCGGGAGAGTGCCCGGCCGCGCCCCTGAGGGCATGGCTTCACCCCGAGCCGTCCCGGTGCGAACCGGTCCGGCGACTTACCTGGGTCCCCCGCTCCTGCCGTGCGTGAGTGAGTTGATCGACGGGTGGTGCGGGCGGTGGCAGGATTCGGCGTCCGCCCGACAGGCCGGGAACGTATGCGAGAGCGCATGTCGGGAACAAGCGCGAGCGTCACGTATGACGCCATTTGATCTTGCTTTGGGCTATTTGGGGGACTTGATCCCCTGCGGGTGCCGACGGTCAACTCGCGTTCGGTGGAAGGGGAAACGCCCGTACGGGGGAGTCGCGGAGGTGTCGGGGTGTGCGTGACCGACCTCACTGGCCGCACCGCGCGGGCGCATTTGCCGCCAACGGGAATTCGATTGTCAATTACGGCAAATCGGGCACCGGGGCGGGCAGGATGGATCGTGTGTCGAGATGTGGTTCGGGGTGTACCGGTGCGCGGGCGGGTTTCGTCAGAGAAGTTGACAAATGCCCCTTTTTGTCACCTGATCGGAAACGATCTGATGGTGATCCGATATCGGAGGACGTCGTGACGTGCCGTTCGCGCGTGCTTGGGTGAGTTTGGGGAATGTGGGTGCTGGCGGTGATCGAAACATGACCGGATACGCTGACTCGAGTGATGTCAGCGACCTGTCGACAACCAGCGACCTCTCGGTGAACGGTGCAGGACGTCTGAGCGCCAGTGGACACCAGCAGACAGGAGACCCCTCGTGACCGTCGTCGGGCCATTCGGGCTGAGCGTGCGGGACCAGGCTCTGGAAGCCGATGTCCGGGCCGGGATGACGGCTGTCGAGGAAGGGCTGCTCGAGGCCACCAAGAGTGAGGTCCCCTTCATCACGGGTGCCGCTCAGCACCTGGTGCGGGCCGGCGGCAAGCGGTTCCGGCCGCTGCTCGTGATGCTCGCCGCCCAGTTCGGCGACCCCTACGCGCCCGGCGTCGTACCGTCCGCCGTGGTCGTGGAGCTGACCCACCTGGCCACGCTCTACCACGACGACGTGATGGACGACGCGGGTGTGCGGCGCGGGGTGCCCAGCGCGAACACCCGCTGGGGCAACTCCGTCGCGGTCCTCACCGGCGACTTCCTCTTCGCGCGCGCCTCGGACATCCTGGCCGACCTCGGACCGGAGGCCGTACGGGTGCAGGCGGAGGCGTTCGAGCGGCTGGTCTCCGGTCAGATCATGGAGACCGCGGGGCCGCAGGACGGCCGCGATCCGGTCGACCACTACCTGGACGTCCTCGGTGGCAAGACCGGCTCACTGGTCGCCGTCTCGTGCCGGTTCGGCGCCATGATGTCCGGCGCGGACGACACGGTCGTGGACGTGCTGACCCAGTACGGCGAGCGGCTCGGGATCGCCTTCCAGCTCGCCGACGACGTGCTGGACATCGCCTCCGACTCCCACGAGTCCGGCAAGACCCCGGGCACCGACCTGCGCGAGGGCATTCCGACCCTGCCCGTGCTGCGGCTGCGCGAGCGAGCGGCCCGGCTGGGCCTGCCCGAGGACGTCGCGCTGTGCGAGCTGCTGGACTCCGACCTCAGTGACGACGGCCGGCACGCCGAGGCGCTGCGACTGCTGCGCGCGCACCCCGCGCTGGAGCAGGCCCGCCGGGACACCGTGCGCTATGCGCAGGAGGCGCGCGCGGCGCTGGCACCGCTGCCGGAGTGCGAATCGAAGAAGGCCCTGGTCGAACTGTGCGACGCGGTGGTGCACCGGGCCGGCTGACTCGCCCGCCGCCCCCGACCCCTACTGGTCGGGGGAGGAAACACCTCCTCGTGTCATACCGCAGCAGTACACGGAGTTGAGTCCGGGGTCTGACGCTTCCTCTCGCGGTGTTTGGTCAGATGGACCATGACGGACACCACTCCTCACCGATTCGGGTGAGAATGGCGGCTCAGAGTGTGACTGGTGCGAGGAACACGAGACGCGGGCCGCCGCCGACCACGGAGGTAGGGCACACATGGCACCGTACGAATCCGACGACACGACGACCGCGGGGGCGACCCGCGAGCCGGGCGCGGGCCGGCGCAGGGCCGCGCGGTACGTCGTCCCGGTCACGGTGATGGGAGTGGCGGCCGCGACCATCGGGCTCGTCCCCGCGATCGCGAACTCCGGCGACCCGGACCTGCCGGAGATCACCGCCGCGCAACTCATCGAGAAGATGGCCGAGTCGGACACCGAGCAGCTGTCCGGCACCGTGAAGATCACCACCGACCTCGGACTGCCGGACCTCGGCGGCCTGGAGAGCAGCCTGGCCTCCGGCGCCCTGGACCGCGGCGAGGGCGGCTCGTCCGCCGACCCGTCCGCCAAGCTCACCGAGCTGGCCTCCGGTACGCACACCCTGCGCGTCGCGGTCGACGGCCCCGACCGGCAGAAGGTGTCGCTGCTCGAGAGCGCCGCCGAGTACAGCCTGATCCACAACGGCAAGGACGTCTGGGGCTACGACAGCGCGTCCGACGAGGTCTACCACGGCATCGCCGACGAGTCCGCCGAGGGTGGATCCGCCGAGGGGGAGAAGGGGAAGCAGCAGCCCCCGGCCACGCCGAAGGACTTCGCCGAGGAGGCGCTGAAGGCGGTCGACGACACCACGTCCGTCACCGTCGACGGCACCGCGCAGGTGGCCGGCCGCGACGCCTACAAGCTGGTCGTCAAACCCAAGCAGTCCGGTTCCACGGTCGGTGCGATCAGCATCGCGGTGGACCACAGGACCGGGACGCCGCTGAAGTTCACGCTGACCCCGGCGAGCGGCGGTGCCGCCGTCGTGGATGTCGGCTTCACCAAGGTCAGCTTCGACCGGCCGGCCGCGTCGACCTTCGACTTCACCCCGCCCAAGGGCGCCAAGGTGACCGAGGAAGGCGCCCTGGAGGACGGGAAGAAGGGAGGGAAGCTCACCGGTAGGCCGGAGGGCGCCCCGAAGTCCGAGGAGGACCTCTCCAAGGGGCTCGACGGACTGAAGATACTCGGCGAGGGCTGGAACTCCGTCGCCACCTTCGACACCGGCGCCGAGGGGGGTCTGCCGACCGGCTCCGAGGGCGGTGACCTCGGCGGCTTCCTCGGCTCGCTCGGCGACCAGGTGAAGGGCGAGTTCGGCACGGGCACCGTGTTCAGCACCCGCCTGGTCAACGCCCTGTTCACCGAGGACGGCAAGGTCTACGTCGGTGCCGTCACGAAGGACGCGCTGGTGAAGGCCGCCAACGAGGCGAAGTAACGGGGAAGCAACGGGGGGAAGCGGGTCCCGGGACCTCATGACGAGGTGACCGGGACCGGCGGCGGCCACCGCTCGGCCGCCCGTGCCACGGCGAGCAGCAGCGCCTCCCGCCCGTGCGGTGCCACCAGGTGGAGCCCGGCCGGGCAGCCGTCGCTGCCGAGCCCGGCCGGGAGGCTCAGTGCGGGGTGCCCGCTCACGTTGAACGCCCAGGTGAGCGCGGTGGAGTAGACGTCACCGGGACCCTCGTGGCCGTGCGGCGCGGTGGGCGCCGTGGGCGTCAGCAGCAACTCGGCGTGAGCGAAGAGACGGGCCAGGCTCCGGTCGTTCGCCACTCGAATGCGGTGAGCCTCGGCGAGGTCGGGGCGGGACCCGCCGGGGGCGCGCAGGGCGAGCCAGGCCGGCGCGGGGTCCAGGAGCAGCGGAGGCTTCGCCGACTGTACGGGCCGCGGGGCTCGCGGCGGCCGTACGAGCCGTACGACTCCGGCGTCGACGAGCCGGTCGACCGCGGCTCGGGCCAGCGTGACGGGCTCCTCGTCGGGATCGGCGAAGCCGAGGTCGGGGGACCAGATCGCGGTGCGGGGGCCGGGCGGCGGCACCTCGGCGGCGGTGGGCGGCGGCGACACCGCCCGCCACCAGGCCGTCGCGTCCGCTGCCGTCCGGGTGAGGACGCCGGGTGCCGCGAGACCCGTGCGGTCGGGCGACGGGAGGCGACCGTTGGTGACCTTCAGGCCGACGACCCCGCACCACGCCGCCGGGATGCGTACCGACCCCGCACCGTCGCTGCCCGTCGCCAGCGGCACCAGCCCCGCCGCCACCGCGACCGCGGCCCCGGCCGAGGAACCGCCCGGAGTGCGGTCCGCCCGCCACGGGTTGACGGTCCGTCCGTGCGCGCCGAGCCCCCAGGTCTGCCAGGGGGTGCCGGGCCCGGGCACGGCGGTGGCGCCCAGGGCCACACCACCGGCCGCGAGCAGCGGACCCGCCGCCCGGAGCCCGTGCCGCCCCTTCACGGCGATCGGCACCCCGGCCAGCGGCAGCCACTCACCCGGGCCGGGTGGGCCCGCGTCGACCCGGGCGTCCACCTCGGCCGCCCGCCGCAGCGCCTCCTCGGCCCACACCCCGGTGAACGCGCACAGCACCGGATCGGCCCGCTCGATCCGCGCCAGCGCCTCCGCGACCACCTCGACGGCCCGCAGCCTCCGAGCGCGCACCGCGGCGGCGATCTCCACCGCCGTCTCGGACGGAGCGGTTCCCACCGGTCTCCTCACGCCCGGCTCCTTCCCTGCTCGCGCTGCGGATACGCTGGAGCCGAGATGCGTGAGGACGAAGAGACCGAAGCCGCCGTCGACGGCGACAGTGTGGACACGATGCTGGCCGAGTGGCACAGCGAGTGGCCCGAACTGGACGTCTCCTCCACCGAGGTGATCGCCCGTCTGATGCGTACGGCCCGGCTCCTGGAAGAACGGTTCGTGGCGCAACTGCGCCGCGCCGGCGGCGTTCCCATCGCCAATCTCGGGGATTTCGACGTGCTGCACGCCCTGCGTCGCAGTGGCCCTCACCACGCGTTGACGCCGGGACAACTGCGCCAGGCGCTGATCGTGTCGTCCGCCGGTCTCACCGGGAGGTTCAACCGGCTGGAGCGGGAGGGCTGGATCGAGCGCGGCCCGTCCCCCGACGACGGTCGAAGCACTCTGGTCCGTCTGACGGAGGAGGGCCGGGCGAGTGTGGACCGCGTGCTGGAAGCGCACTTCGGTCTGGAGCGGGAGGCGCTCTCCGTGCTGGATCCGGAGGAACGTGCGGCGATCAGGGACAGCCTGCGCAAGCTGCTGGTCTCCCTGGAGGACGACGCCCGCTGACGGAACGGCGGCAGGGTGCCGTCAGGCCGCGCCCGCTGCCGTCCCCAGGATCACCGCGATGCACAGACCGAGCAGGCCCATGGTGACCACGGTCATGGCAACGGCGGTGTCCCGCGTGAAACGGCGGTGGCGGGCCGCGTACCGAGCCTCGACCTGCTGTATGCGCTCCGCGATGCGGCGTGTCGTCTCGCGGGCGTACGCCACCTGTTCCTGGGCGTACGCCTCCTCGACCGCGAGGCGCTGGTCCGTGGTGAGGCCGGGCAGTGCCCGGGCGAACTCGTGCGCTTTGCGGTGCGCCTCCAGGCGGTGGGCCTCTTGGTGGAGGAACCCCTCGAGCTGGTGCAGGCCCAGAGCGGCTTCATGACGGGTGTCCATGGACGGCTCCTGAACGTTCTCGATCCGAAAGGACGGGTGACCGAACCTGTCAGTTCCGGCCGGTGGTGGGTCCCTGCTGCTTCTCCGCGTCGTCGCCGGTGACGAGCTCGGGGTGGTCGACCTCGGGGTGGTGGAGGTCGAAGGCGGGTGAATCGCTCCGTATCTGCGGCAGGGTGAGGAAGTTGTGCCGGGGCGGCGGGCACGAGGTGGCCCACTCCAGGGAGCGGCCGTAGCCCCACGGGTCGTCGACCTCGATCTTCTTGCCGTACTTGGCCGTCTTCCAGATGTTGTAGAAGAACGGCAGCAGCGACAGGCCGAGCAGGAACGAGGCGATCGTGGAGACCGTGTTCAGCGCGGTGAACCCGTCGGCCGCCAGGTAGTCCGAGTAGCGGCGCGGCATGCCCTCGGCGCCCAGCCAGTGCTGGACCAGGAAGGTGCCGTGGAAGCCGATGAACAGCGTCCAGAAGGTGATCTTGCCGAGCCGCTCGTCGAGCATCTTGCCGGTGAACTTCGGCCACCAGAAGTGGAAGCCGGCGAACATCGCGAAGACCACGGTGCCGAACACCACGTAGTGGAAGTGCGCCACCACGAAGTACGAGTCGGTGACGTGGAAGTCCAGCGGCGGCGAGGCCAGGATGACCCCGGTCAGACCACCGAACAGGAACGTCACCATGAATCCGATGGACCAGAGCATCGGCGTCTCGAACGAGAGACTGCCCTTCCACATGGTGCCGATCCAGTTGAAGAACTTCACCCCGGTGGGGATGGCGATCAGGAAGGTCATGAAGGAGAAGAACGGCAGCAGCACCGCGCCGGTGGCGTACATGTGGTGCGCCCACACCGTCACCGACAGGCCCGCGATGGCGATGGTCGCGCCGACCAGGCCCATGTAGCCGAAGATCGGCTTGCGGGAGAAGACCGGCACGATCTCGGAGACGATGCCGAAGAACGGCAGCGCCAGGATGTAGACCTCGGGGTGGCCGAAGAACCAGAACAGGTGCTGCCACAGCAGTGGTCCGCCGTTGGTGGCGTCGAAGATGTGCGCGCCGAACTTCCGGTCGTACTCGAGCGCCAGGAGCGCGGCGGCCAGCACCGGGAAGGCGAGCAGGACCAGCACGCTGGTGAGCAGCACGTTCCAGGTGAAGATCGGCAGGCGGAACATGGTCATGCCGGGGGCGCGCATGCAGATGATGGTGGTGATGAAGTTGACCGCGCCCGCGATGGTGCCGAAGCCCTGCAGGGCCAGGCCCATGATCCACAGGTCGTTGCCGAGGCCCGGTGAGCGGACCGTGTCGGACAGCGGACTGTAGGCGGTCCAGCCGAAGCTGGCGGCCCCGTCCGGGGTGAGGAAACCACCGAGCGCGATCAGCGAGCCGAACAGGTAGAGCCAGTAGGCGAGCATGTTCAGCCGCGGGAAGGCGACGTCGGGGGCGCCGATCTGCAGCGGCATGATCCAGTTCGCGAACCCGGAGAAGATCGGCGTCGCGAACATGAACAGCATGATCGTGCCGTGCATCGTGAACGCCTGGTTGAACTGCTCGTTCGACACGATCTGCAGACCCGGCCGGGCCAGCTCGGCGCGCATGAGCAGCGCCATCGCGCCACCGATGCAGAAGAACACGAACGACGTCACCAGGTAGAGGCTGCCGATCCGCTTGTGGTCGGTGGTGGTCAGCCAGGCGACGACGGCTCCGCCCGGTCGGCGTCGCGCAGGAGGGGCCGCCCGAGGCGGCGAGGCGGACGGCGACAGAGCGGGCAGAGCCACGGCAATCCTCCATGCGTGCGAGACCTCCGGGCGGTGCGGTGCCCGTGGGGCACCAGAACCCGGCCCTTACCAAGGTATCTCTCTCGCGAGAGAAATAAATACGGGGGTGTGCGCGACGGTACAGGCGCTGGTCAGGGCGGACCGACCACGGTTCACCCGGGTCCTCATGTCGGTCGGCGGGCACGGAACCGGGCGGACGGCCGTTGGGACGAGCCTGTGACAACGCGGTGACGTGAGAAAGGGGGATATGCGGACAGACTCGTCGGTAGGTTCACGACCCGAATGAGGGGACGATGGCGCGACTCAGCCGCGAGCAGAAGCGGGAACAGCAGCAGGCCGCACACGTGGCGAACCGTGCGGCAGTGCCGATCGACGTCCGTGTTTCCGCCCCTGTGGCGGGTTCCGGCTCACGGAAGGCGTCGGTCGACGGGGTACCGGTGGTCGCCGGACCCGAGGAGGAGGTGCATCAGGCGGTGCTGAACCGCCTCCACCGCATCGCCGTCGCCTCGGGACACGCCGTCCTCGCCACCATCCACGACGAGGGCACCGGGTACGTCGTCCCGCTCCGGGTCGACCCCGACGGAGCCAGCCACTTCGCCGGAGAGCCGGTTCCCATGGAGCCGGCAGCCCCGGCTCCGGCCCCGGCCCCGGCCCCGGCTCCGGCCCCGGCCCCGGCTCCGGCACCGGCCCCGGTGTCGGTCCCGGCTCCGATCCCCGTGCGCGACAGCGCACCCACCTTCCGGCTGCGGCCGGTGCCCGAGTCGGTGGAAGCCGTGCCTCCCGGCACGGTCGTGCCGCCGACGGGCGAGTTCGGCCCGCCCCCGCTCATGGGCGCGAGGCCCCACCCCGCTCCCGAAGCCGACCACCGTCGGCACCCGGCACCCGCCCGAACACCGCAGACGCCTCAGACGCCCCTGATACCTCCGGCGCCCTCAGCGCCCCCCATACCCTCGGCCTACCGGACACCTCCCCCGGCCCCGGTGGCCGCCCCTCCCCGCACCCCCGAACCGGTTGCGGAGGCCGAGCCCGAACCCGCCCTCGCCCCCGGCCCCGACCTCAAGCCGGCCCCGCCCCGCGGTTTCGACGCCGTGGCGGAGGCGGTGCTCGGGGACGAGCCGCCCGCCGTCCCGGGTGAGACCCGCTTGGCCGAGCCCATGGGCCGGGTCAACGAGGCCGTGCGGGCGGGCCGGATCGACACGGCGGCGCGACTGGCCGAGGAGACGGTGGCCGAGGCGTCGCGGACGCTGGGGCCCGAGCACCCGGAGGTGCTCAAGCTGCGCGAGCTGTCCGCGTACATCGCCTACCTGGGTGACGAGCCGCTGCACGCCTTCCGGCTCTCCCTCGAGCTCGCCGGGATCCACCGCAGGGCGGGCGACGCGGAGGCCGCCTACGGCAACGTCCGCAGCGCGGCCACCGCCTGGCGCGCGGTGCGCGATCCGCTGCGCGGGCTGGAGCTGGGACGCGGACTGATCGAGCTGTGGACCGAACTCGCCGCCGAGGGCGGCCCGGCGGCCGACGAGATCGAGGAACTGGAGTCCGCCCGCACCCGCATGGGCCGGCTGACCGACCGCGCCCGCACCCGGCACGGGTGAGCGGGTGTGGACGGAGCCGTTCAACGCGCTGAGGAACGCTCCGGCCCGGCCTTCGGCGCCTCCACCGCATCCACGATATTCACCGTATTCACGGCATTCACCGTATTCACGGTATTCACCGCTCCCGCCGGGTTCGCTGCGACCACCAGGTCCACCGGGTCCACCGGGCTCATCGCCGCGCCGGCCGCGGCCGCGGCCCTCGCGCGCTCGGTGGCGAGTACGCGGGCGGTGCGCAGCGCGTCCCAGGTCAGCACCATGAGCGCCAGCCACACCAGCGCGAATCCGGCCCAGCGCTCGGGCGGCATGGCCTCCTTGAAGTAGAGGATGCCGAGCAGGAACTGGAACACCGGGGCCAGATACTGGAGCAGCCCCATCGTGGACAGCGGTACGCGGATCGCGGCGGCGCCGAAGCAGACCATGGGGAGCGCGGTGACGAGGCCGGTGGCGGCCAGCAGCACCGCGTGGCCCGCCCCCTCGGCGCCGAAGGTGGACTCGCCCCTGTTGCCCAGCCAGAGCAGGTAGCCGAGCGCGGGAAGGAACTGGACGGCCGTCTCGGCGGCCAGCGATTCGACGCCGCCGAGGTTGACCTTCTTCTTCACCAGTCCGTACGTGGCGAAGGAGAAGGCGAGGCAGAGCGAGATCCACGGCGGGCGGCCGTAACCGATGGTGAGGACGAGCACCGCCGCGAAGCCGACCCCGACCGCCGCCCACTGCGCGGGCCGCAGCCGTTCCTTCAGCACCAGGACACCCAGGGCGATGGTGACCAGCGGGTTGATGAAGTAGCCGAGGGAGGCCTCGACGACGTGCCCGGAGTTCACCGACCAGATGTAGACGCCCCAGTTCACGGTGATGACCGCCGCGGCGACGGTGACCAGGGCCAGCCTGCGCGGCTGCCGCAGCAGTTCGCCGAGCCAGGCCCAGCGACGTATGAGAAGCAGGGCGGCGCCGACGAAGAGCAGCGACCAGATCATCCGGTGGGCCAGGATCTCCACGGCTCCGGCGGGCTGCAGCAGTGGCCAGAAGAGGGGGACGAGCCCCCACATGCCGTATGCCGCGAAGCCGTTCAGCAGTCCTGTACGCCGCTCGCCGTCCGACTTCTCGGTCACGGGCCGCCCTCCTTCTCGCCTGACGCGTGTCCGGGCGAGCGGCGCTCGCCCGGACGACCGTAACGCCGGACGCCCCGCTCGTCATTCCCTTACGGGGATACGGTCATGACGAGCGGGGCGTCCGGGCCCGGGTCAGGTGTTCAGGCCCCGGGTCAGGCCTTCAGCGCGGCGGCGATGGCGTCCGCGATCGGGGTGGCCGGGCGGCCGATCAGGCGGGCCAGGTCGCCGCTGGCGACGACCAGTTCGCCCTTCTCGATGGAGACGTCCGTGCCCGCGAAAACGGCGGCCACCGGTTCGGGGAGCCCGGCGCCGGTCAGGATGCCGGTGAGCTCCTCGACCGTGACCGGCTTGTAGGCGATCTCCTTGCCGGTCTGGCGGCTCAGCTCGGCCGCGTACTCGGCGAGGTCCCACGACTCGTCGCTGCCCAGCTCGTACGTCTTGTTCTCGTGGCCCTCGCCGGTCAGTACGGCGACGGCGGCCGCCGCGTAGTCGGCGCGCGCGGCGGAGGAGAGGCGGCCCTCGCCGGCGGCGGAGACGACCGCGTCGTGCTCCAGCACGGGGGCGAGGTTCTCGGTGTAGACCTCGTGGTACCAGCCGTTGCGCAGCAGGACGTACGGGAGACCGGAGGCCAGCAGGGCCTTCTCGGTGCCGCGGTGGTCGTCGGCGAGCGCGGCGGTCAGCGTTCCGGGGGCGCTGGTGTAGGCGAGCAGGGAGACGCCGGCGGCCTTGGCGGCGTCGATGACGGCCGTGTGCTGTCCCACCCGGTCCGCGCCGACCTCGCTGCTGGAGATCAGCAGCACCTTGTCGCCGGACGCGAACACGCCGTCGAGGGTTTCGGGGGCGCTGTAGTCGGCGACCGCGATCCGCACCCCGCGCTCCGCCAGGTCAGCGGCCTTCTCCGCGCTGCGCACGACGGCGGTGACCTGCTCGGCCGGAACCTTCTCCAGGAGCTGCCCCACGACGTGGCGGCCCAGGTTTCCGGTGGCTCCGGTGACGACGATGCTCATGATCAGAACTCCTTGTGGGGGTGCGTATGACACTAACCTTAGGAGCTGCGCTAACTAATGGAAAGTACCCACTTTGAAGTAAGGTACTGGCATGACGGTAAGTGACGTGCCCGTACGGGGCGGCGAGGACCGACGGGGCGAGCGTGAGGCGCTGTGCCCGCACCGCCTGGTCCTGGAGCATGTGACCAGCCGCTGGGGAGTGCTCGTGCTGATCCGGCTCCGGGAGCGGCCCCACCGCTTCAGTGAGCTGCGCCGCGCGATCGGCAGGGTCAGCGAGAAGATGCTCACCCAGACCCTGCAGACGCTGGAGCGGGACGGGCTCGTCCACCGTGACGCCAAGCCGGTGATCCCGCCGCGGGTCGACTACTCCCTCACCGACCTGGGGCGGGAGGCGGCCGAACAGGTGAGCGCGCTGGCGCTGTGGACCGAACGGCGCATGGGCGACGTGCTGGCCGCCCGTAAGGCATACGACGAGGCCCGGACGCTCTGAAGCATCCGGGCCTCGGACCCCTGAGGGGCGGGTGGCCGACGACGGTCAGCCGGCGGTGCTCATCCGACGACCGTCCAGGTGTCGTTGCCCGCGAGCAGCGCGCCGAGCTCTCCCTTGCCGTGCTGCTCGGCGGCGTTGTCCAACTGCTCGGCCATCAGCGTGTCGTACACCGGGCGGTCCACCGAGCGGAAGACGCCGATCGGGGTCTGGTGCAGGGTGTCCGGATCGGCGAGCCGGGACAGCGCGAACGCGGTGGTCGGGGACGCCGAGTGCGCGTCGTGGACCAGGATCTCCGCCTCGTTCTCCGGCGTCACCGCGACCACCTTCAGATCACCGGTGGCCCGGTCCCGCACGACGCCCTTCGCAAGGTCGGTGCCGAAACGGATCGGGCTGCCGTGCTCCAGCCGGATCACCGCCTCCTCGGCCTGCCGGCGGTCCTTGAGGACCTCGAAGGCGCCGTCGTTGAAGATGTTGCAGTTCTGGTAGATCTCGATCAGTGCCGTGCCCGGATGGGCGGCGGCCTGCCGCAGTACCTCGGTGAGGTGCTTGCGATCCGAGTCGACCGTGCGGGCCACGAAGGACGCCTCCGCGCCGATGGCCAGCGACACCGGGTTGAACGGCGCGTCCAGCGAGCCCACCGGCGTCGACTTGGTGATCTTGCCGATCTCGGAGGTCGGCGAGTACTGGCCCTTGGTGAGACCGTAGATCCGGTTGTTGAACAGCAGGATCTTCAGATTGACGTTCCGGCGCAGCGCGTGGATCAGGTGGTTGCCGCCGATGGACAGCGCGTCCCCGTCACCCGTGACGACCCACACGCTCAGGTCGCGCCGGGACGTCGCCAGGCCCGTCGCGATGGCGGGGGCGCGGCCGTGGATGGAGTGCATCCCGTAGGTGTTCATGTAGTACGGGAAGCGGGACGAGCAGCCGATGCCGGAGACGAAGACGATGTTCTCCCTCGCCAGTCCGAGCTCGGGCATGAAGCCCTGCACGGCGGCGAGGACCGCGTAGTCGCCGCAGCCGGGGCACCAGCGCACCTCCTGGTCGGACTTGAAGTCCCTCATGGACTGCCTGCCCTCGGCCTTGGGCACCAGGGAGAGCGCGTCGCCGAAGGACGGGCCGCCTCCCGGCATCGTCTCAGTCATCGATGGCCTCCTTCAACACCTCGGCAAGCTGCTCCGCCTTGAACGGCATCCCGTTGACCTGGTTGTACGAGTGCGCGTCGACCAGGTACTTCGCCCGGATCAGGGTGGCGAGCTGGCCGAGGTTCATCTCGGGTACGACCACCTTCTCGTAACGCTCCAGGACCTCCCCGAGATTCCGCGGGAAGGGGTTGACATGGCGCAGATGGGCCTGGGCGATCGCGCCCCCTGCGCCCCTGATGCGCCGTACGGCCGCAGTGATCGGCCCGTAGGTGGACCCCCAGCCGAGGACCAGCACCCTGGCGTCGCCGTCCGGGTCGTCGACCTCCAGGTCGGGGACCTCGACGCCGTCGACCTTCGCCTGCCGGGTACGCACCATGAAGTCGTGGTTGGCCGGGTCGTAGGAGATGTTGCCCGTGCCGTCCTGCTTCTCGATGCCGCCGATCCGGTGCTCCAGACCCGGGGTGCCCGGGATGGCCCACGGCCGGGCCAGGGTGTGCGGGTCCCGCTGGTACGGCCAGAACACCTCGGTGCCGTCGTCCATCGTGTGGTTGGGGCCGCGGGCGAACCGCACGCTCAGATCCGGCAGCTCCTCCGGGTCCGGGATGCGCCACGGCTCGCTGCCGTTGGCCAGATAGCCGTCGGAGAGCAGGAACACCGGGGTGCGGTAGGTCAGCGCGATCCGGGCCGCCTCCAGGGCCGCGTCGAAGCAGTCGGCCGGCGTGCGCGGCGCGACCACCGGGACCGGGGCCTCGCCGTTGCGCCCGTACATCGCCTGGAGCAGGTCCGCCTGCTCGGTCTTGGTGGGCAGGCCCGTGGACGGGCCGCCGCGCTGGATGTCCACGATCAGCAGCGGCAGCTCCAGCGACACCGCGAGACCGATCGTCTCGGACTTCAGGGCCACACCGGGGCCGGACGTCGTCGTCACGGCGAGCGAACCGCCGAAGGCCGCGCCCAGCGCGGCGCCGATGCCCGCGATCTCGTCCTCGGCCTGGAAGGTCCGCACACCGAAGTTCTTGTGCCGGCTCAGCTCGTGCAGGATGTCCGAGGCCGGCGTGATCGGGTACGACCCCAGGAACAACGGCAGATCCGCCTGCCGGGAGGCCGCGATCAGGCCGTACGCCAGGGCCAGGTTGCCGGAGATGTTGCGGTACACGCCCGGCGGGAACGCCGTTGCGGCCGGGGCCACCTCGTAGGAGACGGCGAAGTCCTCCGTCGTCTCGCCGAAGTTCCAGCCCGCCCGGTACGCGGCGATGTTGGCCGCCGCGATGTCCGGGTTCTTGGCGAACTTCGAGGTCAGGAACTTCTCCGTGCCCTCGGTGGGCCGGTGGTACATCCAGCTCAGCAGCCCCAGCGCGAACATGTTCTTGCTGCGCTCGGCCTCCTTGCGGCTGAGGTCGAAGTCCTTCAGCGCCTCCACCGTCAGGGTCGTCAGCGGCACCGGATGGAGGCTGTAGCCGGCGAGCGAACCGTCCTCCAGCGGGTTGCCGTCGTACCCGACCTTCTGCAACGCCCGCTTGGTGAACTCGTCCGTGTTGACGATGATCTCCGCGCCGCGCGGCAGATCCCCGATGTTCGCCTTCAACGCGGCCGGGTTCATCGCCACCAGCACGTTCGGCGCGTCACCGGGGGTGAGGATGTCGTGGTCGGCGAAGTGGAGCTGGAAGGACGAGACACCCGGCAGGGTGCCGGCCGGGGCGCGGATCTCGGCAGGGAAGTTCGGCAGTGTCGACAGGTCGTTGCCGAACGACGCCGTCTCCGAGGTGAAGCGGTCACCGGTGAGCTGCATGCCGTCACCCGAGTCCCCCGCGAACCTGATGATCACCCGGTCGAGGCGGCGGACGTCCTTCGCTCCCGCCGGTTTGCGCTGCTCTCCCAGGACTGTTCCGTCGGTCTGCTCCGCTGGGCTGCTGACCTGGCTGGTCACTGAACTGGACCTCCTCGAGGCGCTGTCCGGGACCGGCCCTCCCGCAGGCCGTCCCTGGATCAACCCTACGTCCGTAAGGGTCGCCTTCCTCAGGCCATTCGCATCTTGGACACGACTTCGAGAACCCGGTGTGCCGACGTGTCCCGCCTTTTCCCCGGATTCCCCCGGTCGCCGAGCCCGGCCGCCGGATCCCGGCCCTTCACTCCGAAGGACGCCGTCCGCTCGCCGGCGGTTCGGCCGGGAGCGGACCCGGCGGTCAGGAGTTGAGGTAGGTGAGCACGGCCAGCACCCGGCGGTGATCGCCGTCGCTCGGGGACAGGCCCAGTTTCATGAAGATGTTGCTGACGTGCTTCTCCACGGCCCCGTCGCTCACCACCAGCTGCCGGGCGATCGCCGAGTTCGTCCGCCCCTCGGCCATCAGCCCCAGGACCTCCCGCTCGCGCGGGGTGAGCCCCGTGAGGACGTCCTGCTTCCGGCTGCGGCCGAGCAGCTGCGCGACCACCTCCGGGTCCAGGGCCGTCCCGCCCTGGGCCACGCGCACCACCGCGTCCACGAACTCACGCACGTCGGCCACCCGGTCCTTGAGCAGATAGCCGATGCCGCGGCTGGAGCCGGCGAGCAGTTCCGTGGCGTAGCGCTCCTCCACGTACTGGGACAGCACCAGTACCCCGACACCCGGATGCGCCTTGCGCAGCCGGATGGCGGCCCGCACCCCCTCGTCGGTGTGCGTCGGCGGCATCCGGACGTCGGCCACCACGACGTCCGGGAGCTCGCCCTGACCGTCCAGCTCGGTGATGGTCTTGAGCAACGCGTCGCCGTCGCCGACCCCGGCCACGACCTCGTGCCCCCGGTCGGTCAGCAGCCGGGTCAGGCCCTCCCGCAGCAGCACTGAATCCTCGGCGATGACCACGCGCACCCTGTTCTCCATGACTTCTCGGCCCCCACCCCTCCTCCGCGCCCGCCCGTACGGCAGGCCCGGCTGACGGGACCAGCATTTCAGTATCGGGTGGGCGATGCGGAGGGGAGGGGGCCGAGAAGGTGCGGGGCCGGGCCCACCGCCCGTCCCCGCACCCCTGCCGTCCGGTTCCTTCTCGGCGCTCCCGGCCACCGCTCGGCCGTGCCGTGTTCGCGCCCCGTGGTTCGCGCCTCCTGCGAGCTCAGCCGCACCTCATGCGCAGCTCAGCCGCTGCTCACCGCTCATCGCTGGCTCATCGCGTCCGCTCGGCCCGCCACGGCAGCTCCGCCGTCACCCGGGTCGGACCGCCGGCCGGTGAGTTCACCACCAGGATTCCGTCCACCGCGTCCAGCCGCTCCGCCAGCCCGGCGAGTCCGGACCCCCCGGACGCGTCGGACGCGTCGGCACCACCCACACCGTTGTCCTCGACCTGCACCATCAGCCGGTTCTCCGTCCGCCACACCTCCACGGACGCCCAGGTCGCCCGCGCGTGCTTGCTGATGTTCTGCAGCAGCTCCGAGACCGTGAAGTACGCGATGCCCTCGATCGCCGGCGCCGGGCGCTCGGTCAGATCCACCTCCACCCGCACCGGGACCGTGCAGCGGGAGGCGACCGACGACAGGGCCGCGTCCAGTCCCCGGTCGGTCAGCACCGCCGGGTGGATGCCGCGCGCCAGGTCCCGCAGCTCCTGCAGCGCCGTCTTCACCTCGCCGTGCGCCTCGTCCACCATGTGCGCCGCGGCCCGCGGGTCCTCCCGCAGCTTCTCCTTCGCCAGCCCCAGATCCATGGCCAGGTTGACCAGCCGGGCCTGCGCCCCGTCGTGCAGATCGCGCTCGATGCGCCGCAGGTCCGCCGCGGCCGTGTCGAAAACGGCCCCCCGGTCCGACTCCAGCTCCACCACCCGCGTCACCAGCCGCGACGGCCCGAGCAGGCCGTGCACCAGCAGCCGGTCCACCATGGTCAGCGCGCGCACGATCCACGGCGTGGCGATGGTGAACAGCAGCCCGATCAGCGCGGTCACCGTGATCTCGAAGGAGTTGTCCAGATAGATCCGGTGCTCTCCGTCGCCGTACAGCTGGATCCCGCCCTGGCCGGCGTACATCGGGAACACCCAGAACCACAGCGGATACGTCAGCAGCGACCAGCCGATCGTCCAGACGGTCACCGAGACGACGAAGGAGAACGTCGCCCACGGCAGATGCAGCACCGCGTACAGCAGGGCCCGCCACGAGGCGCCACTCTTCAGCACCGCCCCCATCCAGGCCGTGAACCCCTGCCGCTTCATCCGCAGCGGCTCCGGCTCGGCCACCTCCAGGCCCAGCAGGCCCCGGGCCCGCGTCCGCTCCAACGCCCCGAACCCGCGGCATCCGGCGAGCCCGGCGGCCAGCACCGGAACGCCGAGGAAGGTCACCAGCAGACCGGCGCCCAGCGACACCATCGTGACCGCGTAGGTGAAGAGCAGGATGCCGATCGGCAGACTCAGCAGTACATATCCCAGCTCGCGCCAGGCCCGTCCCTCGACCGGGGCCCGCAGCACGGCCGGCAGCCGGCGCCGCCGCTCACCGGCCCTCCCGGGGTGCCCGACGGGCGTGCTGTCGAGCCCGTAGCCCTGTCCGTACTCCGTGGCCATCGGCGTCGTCCTTCTCCTCGTCCGGCGGCGGTGCTGTCGTATCTCCAGACTGCTGGGCCGCAGGTCCGCGGACCATGGAGCACGTCGCAGTCTTGGACGGGGGTTTTCCCCACCCCCTCGACCTACGGCACCCCTCTCCGCCTACGACCGCGGGCGGGCCGGCCGCGCCTTCTCGGCGAGGGCGCCGGAGCGGTCCCGCCACGGCAGCTCCGCCGTCACCGTCGTCGGGCCGCCCTCCGGCGACTCCACGACGAACAGGCCGTCCACCGCGCCCAGCCGGTCCGCGAGACCCCGCATCCCCGTACCGCCGTCCGGACTCGCGCCCCCGCGGCCGTCGTCCTCCACCTGGATGAGCAGCCGACCGTCCGCCCGCCACACGTCGACCGCGGCCGAACGCGCCGCGCTGTGCTTGCTGACGTTCTGCAGCAGCTCCGAGACCGTGAAGTACGCGATGCCCTCGATGGCCGCGGCCGGCCGCTCGGCGAGATCGACCGTCACCTTCACCGGGACCGTGCAGCGGGAGGCGACCGACGACAGGGCCGCGTCCAGTCCCCGGTCGGTCAGCACCGCCGGGTGGATGCCGCGTGCCAGGTCCCGCAGCTCCTGCAACGCCAGCTTCACCTCGCCGTGTGCCTCCGCGACCATCGACGCCGCCGTGTCGGGATCCTCCAGCAGCTTCTCCTTGGCCAGGCCCAGCCCCATGGCCAGGTTGACCAGCCGGGCCTGCGCCCCGTCGTGCAGATCGCGCTCGATGCGCCGCAGGTCCGCCGCGGCCGTGTCGAACACCACACCCCGGTCGGACTCCAGCTCGGCGATGCGCCGCTCCAGTTCGTCGGAGGGGGAGAGCAGAGCGCGCACCATGGCCCGGTCCGCGTTGGACAGCCCCCGCGCGATGAACGGCAGCACCGGCCACAACACGAACAGCGAGATCAGCGTGACGGTGAAGGTGACGATGCCCCACGGCAGCCGTATCGCCCCGTAGAGCATCGTGCGCCAGCCCACCGGGTCCTTCAACGCCATCCACACCCGTGGCAGAAGCCCTCCGGCGCCACGCAGCGGCAGTCGGCTCGGCTCCTCCACCCGCACCCCGAGCAGCGCCCTGGCCCGCGCCCGCTCCGCCCCGCCCAGCCACCGCGCACCCGCCAGACCGGCCGCGAGCAGCGGGAACCCGATCACCGTGACCGTCAGTCCGAGGCCGGCGGACAGCACGGTCGTGACATAGGTGAAGCCCACCAGCGCCACCGGAAGGTTCGTCAGGAGGTGGGCGACCTCCTTCCAGGTGTGCCGGTCATAGGCGAGGCGGGCCGGCGGCGGACGGTCGTCGGGAGCGGGGAAAGGTTCGGTCATGGGTCTTAGCGTGCCTGGCCGGGGGAACCCGCGCCATGAGGTGGACCCCTGAGATGCACGGGGGAAATCCCCACCTCCCACATCCGGGGGCGACGGGCTGCTTACGGCCTCCTTATAAGGGCCTAGACTCCCGTGCGTACAGATCGTCGACAGCGAGGGGCGGACGTGCGGGAACCGATCGGCGTCGATCCGACCGTGATCGCTTCACAGTACGTCGCGGCGGAGTACTTCCAGGCGTATTCGGTCGTCGGGCTGCTCGCCGTCGTCGGTGTGCTGTTCGTCGCCGTCGCCTTCGGTGCGGGACGCCTGCTGCGGCCGGTGGTCCCCACCCCCGAGAAGCTCATGACGTACGAGTGCGGAGTCGACCCCGTCGGCGAGGGCTGGGCCCACACCCAGGTCCGCTACTACGTCTACGCCTTCCTCTACGTGATCTTCGCGGTCGACTCGATCTTCCTCTTCCCCTGGGCCACCGTCTTCGCCGCCGACGGTTACGGCGCGACCACTCTGGTGGAGATGTTCATCTTCCTCGGCTTTCTCGCCGTCGGCCTGCTGTACGCATACAAGAAGGGCGTCCTGACATGGACGTGACCCCCGCCAACCCGACGGGCATCGGAGACGGCCCCGGAGCGGCACCCGGCGCGGGCTCCGACCCGGTGCTGCTGCCGGACCCCGTCGTGCTCCCCGCCGAGGGCGGGGGAAAGCTCGGCGCGCTCTCCCGACTCGCCCCCGAGCCGATGAAGGTCATCCTCAACTGGGGCCGCCGTTATTCGCTCTGGGTCTTCAACTTCGGTCTGGCCTGCTGCGCGATCGAGTTCATCGCCGCGTCGATGGCCCGCCACGACTTCATCCGCCTCGGTGTCATCCCCTTCGCGCCGGGGCCGCGCCAGGCCGACCTGATGGTCGTCTCCGGCACGGTCACGGACAAGATGGCGCCCGCGGTGAAGCGCCTGTACGAGCAGATGCCCGAACCGAAGTACGTCATCTCGTTCGGCGCGTGCAGCAACTGCGGCGGCCCGTACTGGGACTCCTACTCCGTCACCAAGGGCGTCGACCAGATCATCCCGGTCGACGTCTACGTTCCCGGCTGCCCGCCGCGGCCCGAGGCACTGCTCCAGGGGGTCCTGAAGCTCCAGGAGAAGATCGCGCGGGAGTCGCTGGGAGAGAGGTACGGGGCGGGCGAGCGAGGCGCCCCGGGCACCCGGGGTGCGTCGGCGGCGGCGCTGCGGAGCGGATTGGTGAAGCCGCCCACGCCGGGGGAGACCGGTGCGGCGACGTCCGGCGAGGGGGAGGACCGGTGACCGCGGTCGGCTGGCTCCCCGCCGACGTCGAGGAGCTGTTCGGTACGGAGGCCACGGCCGAGGAGTCGTACGACGTCCTGACCGTCGACGTCCCGCCGGCCTCCTGGATCCCTGCTCTGGAGGCCGCCCGTGACCGGCTCGGCTGCACGTACTTCGACTGGCTGAGCGCGGTCGACGAGCCCGGCACGGGCGTGTGCGTCGCCGCGCACGTCGTCGCCCTCTCCCCGGTACGCCGCCTGCTGCTGCGGACGACGGTCCCGCACGACGCCCCGACGCTGCCCTCCGCCGTGGACGTCTACGCGGGGGCCGCCTGGCACGAGCGCGAGACGTACGAGATGTTCGGCGTGGACTTCACCGGTCACCCGGCCCTGGACCACCTGCTCCTGCCGGACAACTTCGAGGGCCACCCGCTGCGCAAGGACTTCGTCCTCGCCGCCCGCGTCGCCAAGGCATGGCCGGGAGCCAAGGAGCCCGGGGAGCCTGCGGCGGGTGCCGAGCACGGCGGCCCGAAGCGCCGCCAGATGCTTCCCCCGGGCGTCCCCGACCCGAACGAATGGGGCCCCCTGAAGGGCCGGCTCCCCCCGGCTCCGTCCCGTCCGGCCCGCAGCGCGGGCAGGGCGGCCGCAGGCACGGGAAGCGCCCCCGGGGAACGCCCGGTCCGCCGCACCCGTACGGCGGCGCAGGGCTCGGCGAGCCAGTCCGCACCGGCCGGAACCGAGGGCGGCTCCGTGGGCCGCTCCGAGGATCGGCCCGAGGGCCGGCCCTCACCGCCGCCGCGCCGCACCCGCTCGGCCGCCGAGGGCTCCGCGAGCCAGCGAGCCGGCCGGGCCGCCCCCGAAGCACCGACCGCCGACGCCGCGGCACAGCCCGAAACGGCCACGCCGGCCACCCCCGCCGCGCCTCCCGCGCGGCCCCCGCGTCGTGCCCGCAGCGCGAGCGAGGGGTCGGCGTCCCAGCGCGCCGAGGCGTCGCCGCCGGAGCCCACCGAAACAGAGGCGCCGGACGAGTCCGGGGCGTCGGGCACCGAGCCCGCTGCCGCACCGCGCAGCCCGGACGCCCCCTGGCACCACGCCCGTCCCGCCTTCACCCGCCCCGGACGCGACCTCGAGTCCCGCCCCGGACGCGACCCGGAACCGGAACCGGAATCCCCGGCCACCGATGACCCCGACCCCTCAGGAGGTTCGCAGTGAACGACGTACTCGACGTCGCTCTGCGACTCCTGGTCGTCTTCGTCGTCTTCCTCACCTTCCCCCTGATCATCGGGCAGACCGAGCACAAGGTGATGGCCCACATGCAGGGCCGTCTGGGCCCGATGTACGCGGGCGGCTTCCACGGCTGGGCCCAGCTCATCGCCGACGGTGTGAAGTTCGCGCAGAAGGAGGACGTGGTCCCGGCCGGCGCGGACCGCCGTGTCTTCCGACTCGCCCCGGCCGTCGCCCTCCTGCCGTACCTGCTGGTCCTGCTCGCCATCCCGATCGGGCCGGGCGAGGGCGCCGTCGGGCAGGTGCTGGACGCGGGCGTGTTCTTCGTGCTCGCGGTGATGGGCGTCGGCGTCCTCGGCTCGCTCATGGCCGGCTGGGCCTCCGCCAACAAGTACTCCCTCCTCGGCGGCCTGCGTACCGCCGCCCAACTCCTCGCCTACGAACTGCCGATGCTGCTCGCCGCCGCCTCGGTGGCGATGGCGGCCGGCACCGTCTCGCTCGTCGGTATCCTCGATGCCTTCGCGTGGTGGTGGCTGCCCTGGCAGATCGTCGGCGCGATCGTCTTCTTCGTCGCCGGCCTCGCCGAACTCCAGCGTCCGCCCTTCGACATGCCCGTCGCCGACTCGGAGATCATCTTCGGGGCGTACACCGAGTACACCGGTCTGCGGTTCGCGCTCTTCCTGCTCGCCGAGTACGCCGGGATCGTCGTCCTGTGCGCCCTGACCACCGTCCTCTTCCTGGGCGGCTGGCACGGGCCGTGGGGCGCCGACGGCCTCGGCTGGGCCTGGACCCTGCTGAAGACCGCGGTCCTCGCCTTCGTCGTCATCTGGCTCCGCGTCACCTATCCCCGGCTGCGCGAGGACCAGTTGCAGAAACTCTCCTGGACCCTCCTCGTTCCCCTCGCCCTCACCCAGATCGCCCTCACCGGCGTCGTCAAGGTGGTGATCTCCTAGCCATGGCTTCCCTTTCTGGCTTCTCCGGCTTCCCCGGCTCCGGCCTGGCCAAGGGCCTGGCCGTCACCCTGCGGACGATGACGAAGAAGTCCGTCACCGGCCAGTACCCGGACACCCAGCCCGACCTCGCGCCCCGCACCCGCGGTGTGATCGGCCTGTTCGAGGAGAACTGCACGGTCTGCATGCTGTGCGCCCGTGAGTGTCCGGACTGGTGCATCTACATCGACTCCCACAAGGAGACCGTCCCGGCGACGACGCCCGGAGGCCGTGACCGCAGCCGCAACGTCCTGGACCGCTTCGCCATCGACTTCTCCCTGTGCATGTACTGCGGTATCTGCATCGAGGTCTGTCCTTTCGACGCCCTGTTCTGGTCACCCGAGTTCGAGTACGCCGAGACCGACATCCGCGAACTCACCCACGAACGCGACAAGCTCCGCGAGTGGATGTGGACGGTCCCGGCCCCGCCGGCCCTCGACCCCGCCGCCGAGGAACCGAAGGAACTCGCCGCCGCCCGCAAGACGGCCGACAAACTGGCCGCCACCCAGGCCGCCGCGGAGACCGATCCGCAGACCGGGCCGCAGGCCGATCCGCCGACCGGCCCGACCGAGCCGAAGAGGGAGGAGCCGTGACCCTCGCCGCAGCCGCCGGCACGGCCCCGCAGGGTTTCCTCTCCCCGACCGGTGTGGAGATCGCCTTCCTCCTCGTCGGCCTGGTCACCTTCGGCGCCGCCGTCGTCACCGTCACCACCCGGCAGCTGGTGCACGCCGCCCTGTGGCTGGTGGTGGCCCTCGGCGGACTCGCCGTCGAATACCTCCTGCTCACAGCCGAGTTCATCGCCTGGGTGCAGGTCCTCATCTACGTGGGTTCGGTCATCGTCCTCCTGCTGTTCGGTCTGATGCTCACCAGAGCCCCCATCGGCCGCTCCCCGGACGCCGACTCCGGCAACCGCCTGGTCGCCCTCGCCGTGGCCGTCGCCGCCGCTGCCGCCCTGGTCTGGGTGGTCGTCGACGCCTTCCGTACCACCTGGATCGATCTGGACGGCGCGCCCGCCGGCTCCACCGATGTGACGGGCGCGAGCCTCTTCCAGCACTGGGTCCTCCCCTTCGAGGCCCTCTCCGTCCTCCTCCTGGCCGCCCTCGTCGGCGCGATCGTCCTCTCCCGCCGGGCGAAGGCGGGCACCCCGGGCGACACGGAGGGGGACCGCTGATGCACCTCGCCTATCCCGCCGTGCTGTCCGCCCTCCTGTTCTGCACCGGCCTGTACGGAGTCCTCGCCCGCCGCAACGCGATCCTGGTCCTCATGTCGGTCGAGCTGATGCTCAACGCCGTCAACCTGAACCTGGTCGCCTTCGACGTCTGGCTCAGCAAGGCCGCCGAGGAGACCCTGCACTCCGGTCAGGCCCTCGCCCTGTTCACCATCGCCATCGCCGCCGCCGAGATCGGCATCGGCCTGGCGATCGTCCTCGCCGTCCACCGCAGCCGCGGGACCGCGGACATCGACAAGCTCCGCGACACCGCCGAGGGCCACGACCCCGACGACCCCGACCGCACGGGCGGCCCCGGCGGACCGGGCGGCCCCGCCCCCGACAGCGACGCCGACGCCCCCACGACCCGGGCGACCGGCACGAAGGCTGAGGCCACCGCGTGACCACGACCACCCTCGCCGTCCTCGTCCCCCTCCTTCCCTTCCTCGGCGCGATCGCCGGACTGCTCCTGGGCCGCACGGCCCCCGGTTTCGTCCGCCCGCTCGCCGTCCTGCCGACCATCGCCTCCCTCGCGCTGGCCGCCGCGGTCGCCGCGCGCCAGGGGGGAGACCGGGCCGTCGACGCCGCCACCGAGCTGACCCCCACCGGTTCGGTCCCCATCGAACTCGCCCTGTACATCGACGGCTTCGCCGCCCTCACTGCCGTGCTCGTCGGTGTCGTCGCCACCTGCGTGCAGACCTACTCGACCGGCTACCTCCGCGACGACCCGCGCTATCCCTCCTACGCGGCTCTCGTCTCCCTGTTCACCTCCGCGATGCTCCTCGTCGTCTACTCCGGCGACCTGATGGTGCTGCTGGTCGGCTGGGAAGTCATGGGCATCTGCTCCTACTTCCTGGTCGGCCACTACTGGGAGACCCCCGAGGCCCGTGCCGCCTCCCTCAAGGCCTTCCTGGTCACCAAGCTCGGCGACGTCCCCTTCCTCATCGGCCTGTTCGCCCTGGCCACCGACGCCGGGTCGTTCCGCATCACCCGCATCCTCGACGCCGTCGCGAACGGTGGCATCGAACACCCCACACCGATCGCCCTGTTGCTCCTGGCGGGCGTGGCCGGCAAGTCGGCGCAGTTCCCGCTGCACACCTGGCTCCCCGACGCGATGGCGGGCCCGACCCCCGTCTCGGCGCTGATCCACGCCGCGACGATGGTCGCCGCCGGCGTCTACTTCGTCGCCCGTCTCCTCCCGCTCTTCGAGGCGTCCCGGGCCGCGATGACCGTCCTCGCCGTCATGGCCGCCGTCACCATGGCCGGGTCGGCGCTCGCCGCTCTCGCCCAGGACGACATCAAACGGGTCCTCGCCTACTCGACGATCAGCCAACTCGGCTACATGACCGGCGCACTCGCCCTCGGCGACCGCGGAGCCGCCGTCTTCCACCTCCTGTCCCACGGCGCCTTCAAGGCGCTCCTGTTCCTCGCCGCCGGCGTGATCATCCACGCCGCCGGCACCAACTCGCTGGCCGCCATGTCCCGCATGAGCCACCTGCGCGACCGCGTCCCGGACGCCTACTGGACGATGACCGTGGCGCTCCTCGCGCTCGCCGCGATCCCGCCGTTCAGCGGTTTCTTCTCCAAGGAGGCCGTCCTCGGAGCCGCCGAACACGTCGTCATCGGTCACACCGAGCAGGCCTCCGCCGCCGCGGGCTGGATCGTCCTCCTCGCCGGCCTGGCCACCTCCCTGCTCACCGCGGCGTACGCGGTGCGCCTGTGGCTACTGGCCTTCCGCGGGCACGGCACCGAGGCTCCCGACCACGGCAGGCAGCCCCTCACCATGACCGCCGTGCTGTGGGTGCTCGCCGTTCCGTCCCTCGCGCTCGGCGGCTTCGCCTTCCGCGCACTGCCCGAGTGGTTCGACGGCCACGACCTGACCCCGACCCTCACCACCTCCGTGCTCGGCACGGGCGTGGCCCTGGTCGGCGGCATCGTCACCTATGCCACCTGGCGCCACACGACCGCACACGCCGCCCGCATCCCCCTCGGTGCCGTCGCCGCCCACCCGCACGGCGACGCCGGGCAGGTCGAGGCGGAGGCCGTCGCCAGTCACGAACCCGCCTACGGGGACATCGCGTACGCACCGGACCCCTCGGACCCCGGACGGCTGCTGCTCGGCCCGCTGCACCGCCACGCGGCCGTCGGCTTCCACCTCGACGCCGTGTACACGACCCTCTTCGTCCGCCCCGTCCAGGCCGCGGCCTCTCTCGTCCGGTTCCTCGACCGTGAGGTCGTCGACACCTACGTACGCGGCGCGGGAACGCTGCCCCGGTGGCTCGGGACCGCCGTACGACGAGCCCAGACCGGCAACCTGCAGACCTATGTGAGCGCGCTGCTCGCCGGCACCGTCGTCCTCGCGGTCGCCGTCGTCCTCGCCGCGACGGGAGCGTGAGCAGACGTGATCGATATCAGCGAGTCCGTGATGCAGTTCCTCCTGGCGTTCCTCGTCGTCGGCCCGCTCCTCGGCGCCGCCACCGCTCTCCTGCCGGCTCCGCCCGGACTCAAGGGGACGTCACCCGACCAGGCCGTGCTCCGGCACGGTGTGACGGTCACCGGCGCCGTCCTCATCGCGGCGATCGTCCTCGCGCTCGGCTTCGACCACGACCAGCCGTCGAGGATGCAGGCCACGACCGACATCAGCTGGATCCCCGCACTCGACGTACGGATCCACCTCGGTACCGACGGCATCTCCCTCCCCCTTCTGGTCCTGACCGCGCTGCTGACCTTCCTCAGCGCGCTGTACACCTACTTCAAACCGCCCACGGGCCCGTCCCCGAAGGCATTCGTCGCCCTGCTGCTCGTCCTCGAATCCGGCACCCTCGCGGCCTTCGCCGTCCTGGACCTGATCCTGTTCTTCCTCGCCTTCGAGACGGTCCTGATCCCGATGTACTTCCTCATCGCCCGCTGGGGCGGCGAGGGCCGGGCCGAGGCCGCCTGGAAGTTCATCCTCTACACGCTGCTCGGCTCCGTGGTCATGCTGCTCGGCCTGCTCCTGATCGGAATCAAGGCGGGCACGTTCGACATGGTGGCACTCGCCACTGACAACGGCCGGTCACTGACCGTATCCGTGCAGGTCATCGCCGTTCTGGCGATCGGGATCGGGCTCGCGGTCAAGACCCCGATGTGGCCACTGCACAGCTGGCTGCCCGACGCCCACACCGCCGCCCCCACCGTCGGCTCGGTCCTGCTGGCCGGCGTCCTGCTGAAGATGGGCACATACGGGTTCGTGCGGATCCTGCTCCCCGTCGCACCGGACGGTTTCCGCACCTTCGCTCCCTACCTCGGCGCCTTCGCCGTCGTCGGCATCATCTACGGGTCCCTCGCCTGCCTGGCCCTCGCCAAGGAAGGCGCCAAGGGCGACCTCAAACGCCTCATCGCCTACTCCTCCGTCGGCCACATGGGCTTCGTCCTCCTCGGCATCGCCACCATGACCCCGACCGGCGTCAACGGCGCCCTGTTCGCCAACATCGCCCACGGCCTCGTCACCGGCCTGCTTTTCTTCCTGGTCGGCGGCCTCAAGGAGCGCACCGGCACCGTCGACCTCGACACCCTGGCCCGCCCGTCGTCCGACCGGCACGCCCCAGCGACCGGCGCCGCCCTCTACGGCAGGGCACCGCGCCTCGGCGGACTGCTCGCCTTCGGCGCCGTCGCCTCCCTCGGCCTGCCCGGCCTCGCCGGATTCTGGGGCGAGATGCTGGCCCTCTTCGGCGCCTTCGAACCCGCCGCCGGACTCAGCCGCCCCGCCTTCCTCACCTTCATGTCGATCGGCGCCTTCGGCACCCTGCTGACCGCCGCGTACCTGCTGATCGTGATCCGCAGGGTCTGCATGGGCGCCAAGCCGCAGCAAGCCCCGGCTCTCCCCGACGTCCGCGGCTACGAGTTCGCGGCCTGGACCCCGCTCGTCGTCCTCACAGTCGTCACCGGACTGTGGCCCGGCGCCCTGATCGGACTGACCGACCCGGCCGTGCAGCAGCTCCTCGCAGGAGGCACCCGATGAGCTCCCTCGTCCAGTCCGTCGACTGGCTGGCCATCGCACCGCCCACCATCGCGGCCGTCGTCGGACTCGCCGTCCTCGTCACCGACCTGTTCGTCAACGAGGCCAGGAAACAGCTGCTCGGCTGGCTCGCGGTCGCCGGACTCACCGCCGCCACGCTCATGCTGCTGCCCCTCCTCGACGCCGACCGCAGCACGTTCTGCCTGGTCGGCGACCCCGGAGTGTGCAGCTACACGGCCGACCGCTTCACCCTCGTCATCCAGTTCCTGGTGCTCGGCGGCGCGCTCCTGACCGCCCTCCTGTCGGCCACCGTCCTCAAGGACGCCGACAAGCGGCTCCCCGAGGGCGAGTACTGGTTCCTGCTCCTGTCCTCGGCCGCGGGCGCCGCCCTCCTGCCCGCCGCCCGCGACCTCGCGACCCTCGTCGTCGCCCTGGAGGTCGCCTCCCTGCCCGCCTTTGCCCTGGTCGGCCTCCGCCACGGCAACCGGAAGTCGTCCGAAGCGGCCCTGAAGTTCTTCCTGTCCTCCGTCACCGCCACCGCGGTCAGCCTCCTCGGCATCAGCTTCCTCTACGCCGCCACCGGAACCCTCCACCTCACCCTGCTCGCCGAGCGCGTCCAAGCCGTCGACGGACAGCTCCACACGCTCGCCCAGACCGGCGTCGTCCTCACCCTCGTCGGCTTCGCCTTCAAGACGGCCGCCGTCCCCTTCCACTTCTGGGTGCCCGACACCTACGTCGGAGCCCCCCTGCCCATCGCCGCCTACCTGTCCGTCATCGGCAAGGCGGTCGGCTTCACCGGCCTGATCCTCGTCACCGTCGTCGCCCTCCCGTCGTACGCCGACGTCTGGGGCCCGGCGCTCGCCGTGCTGGCCGCCCTCACCATGACCGTCGGCAACGTCGGAGCCCTCAGACAGCAGGCCACGCGCGCGTACAGCGCGGTACGCCTCCTCGCCTGGTCCTCCGTCGGCCAGGCCGGCTACCTCCTGGTGCCGATCGCCGCCGCCGCGTACTCCGGCGACGCCGAGAAGTCGATCGGCTCCACGCTCGCCTACGCCCTCATGTACGGCGCGGTGAACCTCGGAACCTTCGCCGTCGCCGCCCTCGTCGGCCGCACGCGGCCCCTCAACCGGGTCTCCGACTACCGGGGCCTGTACGCCTCCGCCCCGCTCACCGCCCTGCTCCTGGCCTTCTTCCTGCTGTGCCTCGCCGGACTCCCGCCCGGCATCATCGGCCTCTTCGCCAAGGTCACCGTCTTCTCCGCGGCCGTCGACGCCGGACTCGGCTGGCTCGCCGTCGTCATGGCCGTCAACGTCGTCATCGCCCTGGTCTACTACCTCCAGTGGACGGCACTGCTGTTCCGCGCCCCCGAGGGCGAACCGGCCGAGCACCGCTTCCCGGTCCCGCTCACCGCCGCGATCACTCTCACCGGAGTCCTCGGCATCGTCCTGTCCGGCGCGCCCCAGCTGATCCTGCGCCTCACCGACACCAGCCTCTTCTGACGCTCCGGGTGCCCGGAGACCGCCGGTTTCGGCCACCGGACCGAGCGTCGAGCGCGGCGTCACAGCCGCCGTCGCAGTCGCCGTCACCCGGACGGTTTACACGCGCCACCGCGCGCACAAGGGAACTAGAGCCCCTCGCCTGGCGTTGACGAATACGGGAGGGTCCACTGGACGTGAGGCCAGGACACCCGGGGCCCTCGCAGGTCAGAAGGAAGATCAGCGAACCGGGGTCCCCCCGCCGCACGACTTGGAGGGCGTACCGTGCACCGCCGGCACAACGGGCTCAGGACCGCGGTTCTCCTCGGGGGACTGTCCGCACTCATCATCGTCATCGGCAGTTTCTTCGGCCGCATGGGGCTCGTTGTCGCCGTCGTGATCGCCCTGGGCACCAACGCCTACGCGTACTGGAACAGCGACAAGCTCGCCCTGCGCGCGATGCGCGCCCGCCCGGTGAGCGAGTTCGAGGCCCCGGGGCTGTACCGCATGGTCCGCGAGCTCTCCACCCAGGCCCGCCAGCCCATGCCCCGCCTGTACATCTCCCCGACCGAGGCGCCGAACGCGTTCGCCACCGGCCGTAACCCGCGCAACGCCGCCGTGTGCTGCACCGAAGGCATCCTGCGCCTGCTGGACGAGCGCGAACTGCGCGGCGTCATCGGCCACGAACTCAGCCATGTCCACAACCGCGACATCCTGATCTCCTCGGTCGCCGGAGCCCTGGCCTCCGTGATCATGTTCCTGGTCAACTTCGCCTGGCTGATCCCCATCGGCCGCTCCGACGACGACGACGGCCCCGGCCTCCTCGGCATGCTGCTGATCATGATCCTGGGCCCGCTCGCAGCCTCCCTCATCCAACTGGCCATCAGCCGCTCCAGAGAGTACGAGGCCGACGCCTCCGGCGCCCAGCTGACCGGCGACCCCCTTGCCCTCGCCAGCGCACTGCGCAAACTGGAACTGGGCACCAAGCAGCTCCCCCTGCCGCCCGAGCCCCGCATCGAGACGGCCAGCCACATGATGATCGCGAACCCGTTCCGCCCAGGTCAGGGAATCACGAAGATGTTCTCCACCCACCCGCCCATGACCGAACGCATCGCCCGACTCGAGAAGATGGCAGGTCGCCCGCAGTGAAGACCATCCTGAACGTCATTTGGCTCGTCCTGAGCGGCTTCTGGCTGTTCCTCGCCTACCTGCTCGCGGGCGTCCTCCTGTGCATCACGATCATCGGCATCCCGTTCGGCATCGCCGCTTTCCGGATCGGTGTCTACGCCCTCTGGCCCTTCGGGTACACGGCGGTCGAGCGCCGGGACGCGGGCGCCCCCTCCTGCATCGGGAACGTGCTGTGGCTGGTGCTCGCCGGCTGGTGGCTGGCCCTCGGCCACATCGCCACCGGTATCGCCCTGTGCGTGACGATCATCGGCATCCCGCTCGGCATCGCCAACTTCAAGCTGATTCCCGTCTCGTTGCTCCCCATGGGCCGCGAGATCGTACGGACCGACCAGCCGTTCTCGGCCCGCCTGTAGAGCGGTGGAGCGGTAGGGCGGTGAGCGTGCCGGACGGGAAACCGAACCGGATGTCCACAACCTGGGGGTTGTCCACAGGCTGTCCCGAATGTCAGTGCCGGCCCGCATGATGAACGCATGACCGAGCACGAGCAGTTGCTGACACAAGTGGTGGCCAAGGCCCGCGAGACCCGCCCGTGGGGCCGGCCCACCCTCCCCGAGCCCGTGGACGAGACCACACTGGCCCGATCCGAATCCGCCCTCGGATTCGAGCTGCCCCCACTGCTCGCCGAGCTCTACCGGCGGACGGCGGACGGCGGATTCGGCCCCGAGTACGGCCTGCTGCCCCTGCTGGACGGCCCACCGTCCGACGAACCCGCCGCCGTGGCCCAGTACCTGGCCAACCGTGAGAGCGGCCGCGAGGATCCCGACTGGCCCTGGCCCGAGGGCGTGCTGCCGATATCCCACTGGGGCTGAGGGATGTACGCGTGTGTGGACTGCCGTTCCCCGCAGGCCACCGTCCTCCTCTTCGAGCCCAGCGCGGACGCCCCCGACCACGCCTGGTTCGTCGACGCCCCGAGCCTCTCGGACCGGCTGCGCTCCTGGATCGACGGCACGGGCTGGTACGAGGAGGAGAACGAGGGGCGGACCTCGCCCTGTGGGCCGACTACTCCCACCGTGTGACGGCGGCGCACACGTCCTGAGCGACTCCGGCCGACCGCGGGGCAGTGGTCACTGCCGTACCCGCCCTGCTCGTGGTGCCCTACCGCCCGACGACCCCCTGTCCACGCCACCGCCGCACCCCGTAGGCCGCCGCACCCACCGCCAGCACTCCCGCGCCGACGGCCACGGAGACCCCGGGCAGTGAGAACGCCAGGACCAGGCACCCGGCCAGTCCGAGAGCAGGCAGCACCCGGGCCGTCGGCCCCGGACGAAGCGTCCAGGCCGACGCGTTGGCCACCGCGTAGTACGCCAGCACCCCGAAGGAGGAGAACCCGATCGCACCCCGCACATCCACCGTCGCGGCCAGGACGGCGACCACCACTCCCACGGCCAGCTCCGCCCGGTGCGGCACCTGGAACCGGGGATGGACGGCGGCCAGGGCGCCCGGCAGATGGCGGTCCCGGGCCATGGCCAGCGTGGTCCGCGAGACGCCCAGGATCAGGGCGAGCAGCGACCCCAGCGCGGCCGCGGCCGCCCCCACCCGTACCACCGGCGTCAGCTCCGCGACCCCGGCCGCCCGCACCGCGTCGGCCAGCGGCGCACCGGCGTCACCCAGTCCCTCTGCCCCCAGCACCGAAAGGACGGCGATCGCGACAGCCGCGTACACGACCAGTGCGATACCCAGCGCCAGCGGGATCGCGCGCGGGATGGTGCGCGCCGGATCCCGCACCTCCTCACCGAGGGTCGCGATCCGGGCGTACCCGGCGAAGGCGAAGAACAGCAGGCCGGCCGCCTGGAGCACCCCGCCCACGCCACCCGACGCCCCGATGGTCAGGCGCCCGGCATCGGCCTGCCCCGAGGTCAGGGACACGACCACCACGAAAGCGAGGACAGCCAGGACCACGGTCACGATCACCCGCGTCAGCCACGCCGACTTCTGCACACCGCCGTAGTTCACCGCGGTCAGCGCCACGACGGCGGCGACCGCCACGGCCTGGGCCTGCCCCGGCCAGACGTACGCGCCGACGGTGAGTGCCATCGCCGCACAGGAGGCGGTCTTCCCGACCACGAACGCCCAGCCCGCGAGATAACCCCAGAATTCCCCCAGCCGTTCCCGCCCGTAGACGTAGGTGCCGCCGGAGGCCGGATAAAGGGCGGCGAGGCGGGCCGACGACGTGGCGTTGCAGTAGGCGACCACGGCGGCGAGCGCGAGCCCGAGGAGCAACCCGGATCCGGCTGCCTGCGCGGCGGGCGCCAGGGCGGCGAAGATCCCGGCGCCCACCATGGAGCCGAGACCGATGACGACGGCGTCGCCCACTCCGAGCGTGCGGCGCAGTTCGGAACCGGAATGGGTGGTCATGGAATCGCACCCTACTGATCACGGCAACCGTCACATGTACGCGCGTCGTCCTACGTACCAAGACAGCACGAACACCTGGACCGGACGCACCGGCCGGGGCAGGTGAGAGCACGGCGCGAGAGGGCAGGGTTCACGGTATGACGATCATCAGCTGGATCATTCTGGGACTGTTGGCCGGAGCGATCGCGAAGTTCCTGCTGCCGGGCCGCGATCCGGGCGGCTTCATCGGCACGACCCTGATCGGTGTCGCCGGTGCGTTCATCGGTGGCTGGATATCGGCCCGTTGGCTCGACCACCCGATCACCAAGGACTTCTACGACGGCGCCACCTGGGCCGCCGCGATCGGTGGTTCACTGGTCCTCCTGGTCGCGTACCGCCTCCTGTTCGGCCACTCACGCAACTGATCGCACTCCGGGATCCCGGCCGACGGACGAGGAGGGCGGGCGCACCAAGGCGCCCGCCCTCCTCGCACACGCGGTGCGCGAGGCGCACGCGTCGACCACGGACGTCACCGGCGAGAGCCCACACCCGCCCTCACTTCCACGCCCGTGGCTCTTTCGTCTAGCGGTAGTTGACGAACTGCAGGGCGAAATCGAAGTCCTGCCCCTTGAGCAGGGCGATGACGGCCTGCAGGTCGTCACGGCTCTTGGAGCTGACCCGCAGTTCCTCGCCCTGCACCTGGGCCTTCACACCCTTGGGGCCCTCGTCGCGGATGAGCTTCGCCACCTTCTTCGCGTTCTCCTGGGAGATGCCCTCCTGGATCGACGCGAAGATCTTGTACTCCTTGCCCGAGAGCTGCGGCTCGCCGGCGTCCAGGGCCTTCAGCGAGATGCCCCGCTTGATCAGCTTGGACTGGAAGACGTCGAGGACAGCCTTCACCCGGTCCTCGGAGTTCGCCTCCAGGAGGATCTTCTCCCCGGACCACGAGATCGAGGCACCCACGCCCTTGAAGTCGTAGCGCTGCGAGATCTCCTTGGCGGCCTGGTTGAGGGCGTTGTCGACCTCCTGCCGCTCGACCTTCGAGACGATGTCGAAACTGGAGTCGGCCATGTCCTGTGGCTCCTTGTATCAGGGTCCGTATCGGGCCGCGATCGGGCTGCGACCCGGATGCGTACCGGCTACCGGCATACGTGGGCGGCCCTCGGGCCCGGCATCGGTCCCGGGCCGCCATCCGCACAAGCCTAGTCACCCCCGGGCCTCCGGGCAGCGATCAATCGGGTGGCGAAGCACCCCTGCTCATCAGGTATCGTTTACGTCGTTGCCACGGAGCGCCACCGCAAGGCGGTTCGAAGCGGCAATCTTGGCGGTGTGCCCGAGCGGCCAAAGGGAGCAGACTGTAAATCTGCCGGCTCAGCCTTCCCAGGTTCGAATCCTGGCGCCGCCACCAGATCGAAAGGGTCTGTGACCAGCAGCAATGCTGATCGCAGACCCTTTCGGCGTTCGCGGGCGCGGTCTGGCCGCTATAGGTGCTTTTTCCCAGTGTGTCTCACCCTGATTCGCGTGCTGACCAGCCCGTGTGGGGCAGACGTGGGGCAGCTTCCGGCCCTCCTAGCTGCCGTTCTTCAACGCCCGCTCGATCCGGGCGTTCGCCGTGGCGGCGCCGCCGTCCAGGCACTTCGCGTACACGCGGAACAGCACGGCCACGCTGTGGCCGGCGCGCGCGGCCACTTCCTGCGGCTCCACACCGGAACTGAGCCACGTGGACACGGCGGCATGACGAAGATCATATGGGCGCTTCGCCAGCTGCGACGCACACTGAGCGGGTGTGAGGGCACGTGCGCGGGCTTCCGCCCACACCTCGCCGTATCCGGTGTCTTGGATGAGCCCGCCGCGTTGCGTGCGAAACAGCCGTCCGTCGGAGGCGACTCCGTACGCCGTGACGTGCCACCGCAGCAGGCTCACGAGGTCGGGCGGGATCGGCACGGGGCGGACCGCTTTCCGCGGCCGGTGCTTGAGTCCCCGTCGGTCGTGCGCTTCGCCACTGTCGGTCCAGGCCGACCCCGACCGCGGACGGGTCTCCCGGAGCCGCAGAGTTCCCCACCCTCTGCGGGGCAGGTCACAGTCCTGTAGGCGGAGACCGATGACCTCTGCTGGCCGTGCCGCCGCGTAGTACATGCAGCCGAAGAACGCGACCAGGCGGCGCCCGCGGGGACTCTGCGTGCGTACGGCGCCGAGTAGCGCGAGTGCTTGCCGGGGATCTGGCACCGAGGCGGGGTCCAGTTCCTCCGCCACTTGCTCCGGAGCCTTCCACTGCACCTGTGGCAGAGGGTTGTCCATCAGGCGGCCGGCGTCGACCGCGTAGCCGAGTGCGTTGTGGAAGATGGCCCGCTTCCGGCGGATGGTCGACGCGGACGCCGTGGTGCCGTCCAGTTTCTTGGTCAGGGCGTCCAGGGCGGCGCGTACCTGCATGCGGTCGGCCACCGCGGACGTGGGCAGGGACTTCCGCTCGAACCAGGCCAGCACATTGGCCACCTCACCCGGCGGCTCCTCGCCACGGCGGCTCACGTTGAACGCCCAGCTATAGAGGGCCGTCCGCACCGTCCCAGCGTCGGCCATGCCCTTGGTGTCCCTAACCAGAGCGGGCGTCACGGTGGCCATGGCTTCCGCGAGCGTCCGGCGTGTGGAGCCGGGGGAGTGCTGCCACTTCATTTCGATGTACTCGCGGGCGTGCTGGTACCAACTGACGTCGTTGCGCTGCCTCAGCTCGGAGAGCGGTACTCCGGTGGACTCGTCAAACGGTTCGCCGGCATGTGCCGCCCGCAATAGTTCGGCGCGTCGGCCCTCTGCCAGCGTCTTGGTGCGGAACGTCTGAGAGTGCGGAGTTGCGCCTGTCTTCCAGCGCAGCTCTGCAGATTTCTGTCCCCGGTCCTTGCGCTGCCGGACAGACCAGATTCGAACGTCGTACGTCTTCCCCATCGGGGGCCTTTCCGTGGAGGGGGCCCGGCATGATGAGCCGGGCCCCTTGGCGATGATGTCGGAGAGTCGGTGTGATCAGTAGGCGGGCGAGTCCAGGTTGCTGAGCCAGTCGTCCAGGTCGTTGCGGCGCACCCGCAGGTGACCGTTGGGCAGCTTCACCAGCCGCGGCGCCTGTCCGCGGGCGCGCATGCGGTAGAAGGCGGCGCGGCTCATACCGATCTCTGCGAGGACTTCGGGGAGCTTGAGCATCTGGGGGCGGGCCAAGGCTGCGACTCCTTGTCTCGGGCCTTCTGGGAAATCCGCAACATCCGCCACGCCGCAACATGGCTGGTCAGCGGCTCGAATCTGTGGCGGATGCCGATTGTGTTGCGGATAGGTGCCGCCACGTGGGGGCGCGGCGGCACCTATCGAGTGCGGCTGGTCAGCCGACGACGCGCAGTTGGCGTGTGTCGGTTTCCGCGAACATGTGGCGGCTCTCGGAACCGTCTTCCGCCACAGATTCACCCTCGTTGATCTGGGGTGTTGCGGCTGTTGCGGATGTTGCGGACTTTGCGGGGGGTGGGGGGCAGTAGCGGGCCCAGGCGTCGCTCAAGTCTTCCGCGTAGTAGCCCTTCGGGGTGCCGCTGCCGACGCGGATGCCGCGCGGTCGGATCGGAGTGTTGTCGGGGCGGACGTACTGGCTCAGGAGCTTGGACAGGCCGCGGGCCGTCAGCGCCTTGCCGTCGTCGGTCAGGTCGGCCCATGGCGCGTCATCCAGCCCGAGAAGGACTTCGAGGATGGCGGCGGTGGGCATGCGGTCTGCGCCGCAGAACACGCGGTCACGCAGGTCGGTCAAGAGCCGCACCCCGAGGGAGGCTTCGCCGCCTTCCTGGGCGGACTTGATCAGTGCGACGCAGGCGGCGCGGGCCCGTTCGGGCCAATGGCCGCCGGCCGCGTCGGCGACGGCGAGGAGCGGCTCCCAGACATCGGCGGGCCGGTCGGAGACGCCTTCGGGCATCTCCGGCCACGCCTGGGCGACCTGGTCATGGACGGTGGCGGTCCAGTCGGCGAGCCGGTCGCGCAGGGCATGGCCCTGCTTCTCGTGGACGCGGCGGCGGTACGGTTCGACCTTCTCGTTGGGGGCGCGCTTGCGCATGCGGATGATGACGGAGCGGGTCAGGATCGTGTCCGGCAGCGAGCCAAGGCCGGCCATCGCGACCGCGCAGAATGAGGAGAACCATTCCGCGTTCTGATTGGAACCGTCCCCGACACAGCGCAGGGACTTGCCGCCGCGCCGGTAGCCGGAGTTGAGGAACCCGCGGACCTCTTCGTTGCCTCCGGCCTTGGGGCCGAAGACGGTGTCGATCTCGTCGAAGAGAAGCGTGGGGGTCCCTCCGTCGGCCTCTACGAGCCGGAAGAGGGCGTTCGCGGAGGCGTTGACCGTGGTCGCGGCGCGGGGGGTGAGCGTCTCGATGATCTCCAGCGCACGGGACTTGCCGGAGCCGGGCTCGGGTGACAGAAAAGCGATCCGGGCGGTGCCGTCGAAGGCGTTGATCAGGTGGGCGTGCGCGTCCCACAGGGCGACGGCGACGTAGGCGGCCTCGGTGGGGAAGACGTTGAACCGGCGGTGAAACGCCTCGACCTCATCGAGCAGCGCGGCTCCGTCGATGGACGGCGCGGGCGGGGTGTTGCTGGTCATGCGGCGGTCCTCCCTTCCTGGGAGCTCCGGAGCGGGCAGAGGTCACGGTGGGCGGTGTGGTCGGCGATCAGGGCGAGCACCCGTCGGTGGCCGACCGCACTGCGGTCCCGGCCGCACGCACACTTCGAGGTGGCGGCGGGGATCGCGCCGCGGCCGGGTGCGGTGATGTGCAGCCAGGCGACCGGGTACCGGCCGTCTCCCGGCTGCTGGTCAGGGCGAACAGCAGAGAGGACGCCTTCGGCGACGCCCGTCGGCGCCCCACCGCCGGGAGCGGTAGAGGTCGGTCCGGCGGCGGACGGCTGGGAGGTGGCGGGGAGGCTTTTCAGAGCGGGGCGGGGAGGCGGGTTGGTCACGCCGTCTCCCGTGGCCGGCAGGTGCGGATCGACCAGTTCAGGGCGGAGCGCAGAGTCGAGCGGCACTCGTAGGGCTTGAGCCCCACCGACTCCCCCGCGCTCTGAAAAGCCTCCTCGACCACGTGACGGGGGATGTCGCCCCATGCCACGAAGCGCCCCATGGACCGTGCGGCCCGAAAGAGCGTGTCCTCGCGGTGCGGCTCGCGGGAGGCGAGGATCGCGGCCGTCTCCCGCTTGAACGCCACGTCCGCCACTCGCGAGCCGCCGGTGACCGGCCGCGCGATCTGTACCGGGCGGTCGGGCTTGGGTGCGGGCTGGAGCGCGTCCAGCAGCCACCTCGGCAGCGGCAGGACGGGATCGTCATGGATGACCTCGTACGAGCCGCCGGGGGTGGTGCTGCCGGGGGCGACGACGTAGCCGCCGTGCGCGCGGGTGTCGACCAGCGGCGTGAGGGTGCCCGCCGTGTTGCCCAGCCGGACACCGGCCGGGGCGGTGAAGTACAGGTGCCGACCCCCGCTCGCGGTCCGCACCGTGCGGGTGGTGGGCACGGTCTGCCCGGTGCGCTCGCAGAGCGCCGTGAAGGTCGTCACGCCGCACGGCGTGTCCGCACTGCTCTTGGGCTTGTCGAGGTCGATGACGAGCAGCCCAGCGGGGCCGGTGGCGATGCCGACGTTGAACGCACCCGCGGACCACGCGGCGCGGATGCGATCGGGGTCGGTGGTGGCGCGCTGCTCCCACTTCACGTGCCCGCCGGCACAGGGGCCGGTGCGGGTGCAAGCGTTCTCGCCGTGCAGCGCGGGCCGTTTACCGCCGGGCCGCAGCGGCAGGACGGGCCAGCCGCGGGTGGCGGCATCGAGCGCTGCGGCGAGCAGCGCGGGCTTGCGGGCATGGGTCATGCTGGATGTCTCCAGTTCTGACGAGTGCTGGCAGACGAGGGCGGCCCGAGGCTTTGGCGAGACACGGGCCGCCTTCGGCGTTGTCAGGGCTTGGCACCGTGCCGGGTGTGGTCGGTGGCCAGCTCGGTGAGCCGGGTGGCTTCGTCGGGTGTGACGGCGCGGAAGCGGATGCGGACGTCGCAGCCGAGGACGGGGCAGCGGACGGTGCGTGTTCCGGTGAGCAGGGCGACGGCGTCGCTGACGCGGTCGCGCAGGGAGTCGTTCACGGGTCTCCTCAGCGGTGGTTGATGGTGCCGGTGGCCTTGCCGAACAGGCCGGTGGCGGTGATGTTCTGGGTGATCTGCGCCGGACCGGCTGGGCGCCGTGCGGCCCGCAGGACGAGCGGGACGGCGATGGCGCCGGCGGCGATGAGGGCGACGGCGGACCACAGGGCGTGGCTCATGGCGATCAGTCCCGGTGCGGCGTAGGAGAGGCCGATGCCGGCGGCGGCGATGCCGCCCCCGACGGTCGGGGCGAGCAGGGCGGTGGTCTTGGCCCAGGTCGGGATCGGGGCCGCGACCGGTGCCGGCTGCGGCGCGGGCGCGGCCGGTGGCTGGGTGTAGGCGAGGGTGCGGATGCCGCCGGGCAGGGCGACGAGTTGGACGCCGGGCGGGATCTCGTGCGGCAGCATCTCGCCGTACGCGGACGACGGTTGGGCGGACAGGGTGGTGATCTCGTACGGGGTCTGGGAGTGCACAACGGGGTCCCTTCAACGACGGCGGGCAGCACCCTTGGTGGGGGTGCTGCCCGGTGCCTTGCTTGTCGTGTCGCTTGTCGTCTGACTTGTCGTGCGGCTTGTCGCTTGTCTTGTCTTGTCGCTTGTCGCCTTGCAGGTCACAAGCCGTTTCCGGCCCTCACGGAGCCGCCCGGGGCCCTTCCCGCGGGGACGGGCGACAGGCGACAAGCGCTCACGCCGCGGGGCCTTGTCAGTGGCTCCGGCTACCGTGCGCAGTGCGCGGCCGGACGGAGATCGTGAGGGACTCGCGGCCATGGGGGGTGGGATAGGAAGGTCCCCGGCAACCAGCTCGGGACTGGAATTGGGATCCGTGACCCGCCCCCCTCCTCCGCTCAGCCCTCGGCAGGGGTTTCGGGGGCGTGGCGGTGGTGGACGTAGCGGGCCTTGGTGCCGGTCCCGACGCGGACGGCGGTGCCGTCCTCGGTCCACGTCTTGAGCCAGCCGACGACCGTCTGCCGGGTGGTGCCGTGCTCGTCGGCGAGCGCGCGGGCGATCGCGGACGCCCCGGTCCCTTCGGGTCCGGCGGCGAGGAGCAGCGCGAGCGCGGCCTCCTTCGCGGCGTTGTCCTCACCCCGCAGGGCGGAGAGGTTCAGCCCGGCCGCCGCGGGCGGCTGCTCCGCCGGGCCCGGCTCGGTGGCTCCGGGTTCGGTGGTGGTGGCGAACTGGGCGTCGATCTGCTCGCGGAACCGGCGGGCGAGCGCGTCCGCCTCGGACTCCGGGGCGGACGGCCGCTCGCCGCGGAGCGCGGACAGGTTCAGCCCGCCCCCGGTTCCTGCCTCCCCCTGCCCGGTGTGGGCGGCGGGGTGGCCGTCGCGCATCCAGGCGGTGCGGGCGCTGTCCCAGCGGCGGGCGTAGTCCGGTCCGGCCGCCTTGCTCGAGGTGGCGTCCAGGGTGGGGTGCCGGTCGGAGGTGGCGGCGACGATGTCGCGGATCTGGTTGGGCAGGATCCGCCACGACTTGAACAGCGCGGCCGCCGATTCGGGGGTGCCCATGAACCCGGCGCCCTTGTATGGGGCCTGGTCCACGCGCAGCCCGCGGGAGCCGGGAAACTGCTTGCCCAGGTCCATGCCCTCGGTCTCGCCGCCGGTCAGCGCGACCCGGACCTTGGCCTCCCGGCGGATCATCAGGTTGCCGAGCACCGCGCCGGTGGCGCCCAGGGCGGTCAGCACGGTGCGGATGCCCATGGCGCGGGCGATCCGGATCACCTCCAGGATCTTCGCGGCGAGCCTGCGGGATTCCTTGTCGGTGCCGGCCAGGATCTCCGCGCCCTCGTCGATCACGAGCATGATCTGCGGGATGCGGTCGCTGATCGGCAGCAGATCGGTGTTCGCCCGGGACATGAGGTCCTGGTAGGCCATCTTGCGGTGCTTGGCGACCCTTACCGCCGCATCGAGCAGCAGCTCGGCCTCCTCGGTGGAGGCGGCGAGCCAGTCCACGCCGGGCCGCAGGCCGTCACTGGTCTGCCCGCTGCCGTCGAGCGCGGGCCGCACCCAGGGCAGGCCGGCCGATCCGGCGTTCAGGTCGATCACCCAGGTCAGCACGTCGGTGGCGCGGGCGAACCCGGCCAGGATCGTGTGCACCATGTTCGTCTTGCCCGACCCGGTCGGCCCGACCACCAGCGCGCACTGCTCGCGCAGGTAGGCGCGGATCTCGTCCGCATTGGTCCGCAGCCCCCACGGGATGCCGGTGTGCAGGGACAGCGGCCCGTAGTCGGTCGGGTAGGTGGCCTCGGCGGCGAGCACGTTGACCGTGGTCACGTCGACCAGTACGCGGCCCTGGTCGACGCCCTGGGAGGCGGAGGCGGTGCAGCCGTGCGGCAGCCGGGCATCGGCGGACAGCCGGGCGGACTCTTTGGCGATCTTGTCGTAGGTGGTGCCGCCGGGCGGGAGTTCGGCGTCGAGGGTGAACCCGGTGCCGGTGGGCCACTGCTCGACCGCGAGCACGCGCACGGTGATGCCGCACACCCGCTGGATCCGGTCCACCCATTCCGCGGCGATCGCGCGGCGTTCGGCGGACAGTTCGCGGGCCACCTGCCGCTCGGCGGCGGCGAGCGCCTCCAGCTCGCGGGCCTCCTCGCGCAGCAGGGTGGCGCGGGCGGCGGCGCCCAGGCCGACTCCAAGGGTGGCCAGCGAGCCGAGGGCGGCCCAGGTGAGCGGGCCGGTGGTCATCGCCCACGTCGTCCAGCCCGCGCCGATGAGCCAGGAGGCGGCGCGCATGGTGATGGTGCGGGCGGACAGCCGGTCGCGCAGGCTGGTGACGGTGTGGCCGATCGCCCCGGCCGCGCCGACGGCGAGCGCCCAGCCGGGCGGCATGCCGGCGGCGGCTCCGGTGGTGGCGACGGCGAGGCATCCGGTGGTGGCGGACAGGGCGCCGGTCACGGGTCCGTGACCGGCCGCCCAGTCCCACACCGGCCCGGTGCTGGCCTGTGTGTGGGTGGTCATGATCAGACGTTCCATCCCTTCTCGGCCTCGGGCCCGTTGCGCGGGTCCTCGTGGCGGGCGATGTCCTGCTCGTGGGCCTGGCGGAACAGCGGGCCCATGTCCTCGGCGACCGCCACGGCGGACATGACGGCGCCGAAGATGTCGTTGAAGCCGTCCGCGACCTCCTTCTCCAGCGGGAACTCCGAGTCGGCCCGCTCGGCGAGGATCCGCATCACGTTCGCCACGCTGGTCAGCGCGGCCGGCAGCCCCTCGACCATGGCCAGGATCTCCATGGCGTTGTCGGGGTCGTAGCTGTTGGCGGCGGCTTCCATCTCCGCCGCGTACTCCTCGAACCGGAAACCGGACACGCTCTCTCCCTCACTCGTTGTGGTGCTGGGGGTGGCGGGGACGACCCCGGCCGGACGCTCGACCTGGTCCCCGATCTGCTCGCTGTCGTCGGCCGCCTCGGCGTCGGCGGCGGCCTCGTCGTCCGTGAGGGCGGCGAGGGTGGCCTCATCGCGCTGCCGGCGCTGCTGGTCGGCGGTGCGCATCATCCGGGCGTACAGGCGGCGGCCCGGGTGGATCAGCCACGGCCAACCGAGCTTGCGGCCGATCGGGGACGTGATCAGACCGACCAGCCCGAGCGCCCCGGCCAGCAGGGCCGCGAGCAGGCGGCGCCGCTGGAACCGGGCCGCCGACCGCAGCAGCGCCTTGCGCGCCCTCTTGCGGGCCGGGGCCTTGCGCACCTGGTCACGCCCGGCGGCGACCTGCCCGGCCGCCCGTTGGTCGCGCGCCGTGCGGGCCCGCGCTATGGCGGCCCCGTGGGCCTTGCCGACGCGGCCGGCCGCCGTGCCCGCGGCCCGCCGGATCAGGCCGCCCGTACCGGCGAGCGAGACGGACCGCTTGTCGGCCTTCGCCTGCCGCCGCGCATCGGCGACCGAACGGCGTGCACCGGTGGTGTCGTTGCGGCGGGCGGCCCGCGACGGCGACGACTGCCGCGCCGTCTCCCGCAGCGCCTTGACCTGCCCCACCCTGCCGCGCCCCTTGCCCGACGCTGCCGACGGCGACCCGGCGGACGCCTTACGGCCGCCGCGGTGCGGCCGGCCCGCGCGACCAGCAGCCTTGGAAGAACCAGTGGCGCCGCGCAGTGCGGCCGAACCGGTGGTGCTGCGTGGCGTCTTGCCCCGGCCGCGACCCGCGGCCTGGGTGGTGCCGGCGCTCCCGGTACGGAACTGCCCCGGCACCCGCCCGGCGCCGCTCCGGGCGGTGCGGCCGGTCGCCGCCGTCCCGGCCGTCCGTCCGAGGGCCTTCCCCCTGGCCTTCTGGTCACGGTGGCTGCGGGCTGCAGCGGCGGTGCCGAGCACGACGGCGCCGGTGGCGGCGACGGCGAGCGCGGCCGGGCCGCCGACCAGCGCGGCGGCGGCCATCAGGGAGGTGGCGGCGTTGGTGCCGGTCACCGCGAGGGGGACGACCGGCCACCCGCCCGGCGTGTGGTCGACCTCGGCGGCGACCGGGGCGGGTTCGGGTGCGGCGGGCGGTGTGGTGTCCGGCGGGGCCTCGGGGCCCGCTACCGGAGTGATGGTGGTGTCCGTCATGCTGAGTGCACTCCTTCACGGGAGATCAGCAAGGCCCGGACGCGCCTCCAAGCAGACGTCCGGGCCTTGCGCATGTGGTCAGGCGGTGCGCTGTTCCTCGTGGTGGACACACAGGCCGCACATGCCGTGCGAGCGCGGGATGCGATACCCCACGTCACGGCGGCAGTTCGGGCAGATCCGTCGGGCGGCGTTCGCCTTCGCCAGAGCCGCCCACCGGGCCGGGGTCATCGGACGGACCGGCTTGGCCCGGTCGATGCGGTACAGGTAGGCGACCAGCGGGCCGCGGCGGCGGCGCGGACGCTGCAGCTCGGCGGCGACGCCCTGCCCGCCGGGCCGCAGCCCGAGGGCCCGCAGCTGGCGGCGGGTGGCATAGCCGTCCGGGGCGAGCCGCCACCGGTAGACCGGCAGTGCGCTCACGGCGTGGCGCCTTCGAGCGTCCGGCCGGCGGCCGCGTCGCGGTGTTCTTGGTAGCGGGTGGAGACCCAGCCGATGGACCAGCCGCACAGGTCGGCAGCCGCCCGCACCGGCAGCCCTTCACCGCAGGCGGCGTGCACGACGGCGCGGGCGCGGTCCTCGGGCAGCTTCTCGTTCACCGGGCCGCCGGACAGCAGCGCGGCGCGTTCACGGCGTTCCCGCTCGGCCCGCTCCTGCTGCTGCCGGCGCGCTTCCTGCTCGCGCTCCAGCCGCTCCCGCTCCCGGCGCTGCGCGGCCTCGCGTTCGAGGCGTTCACGCTCGCGCTGCTGCTGTTCACGCTCGCGCTCCCGGCGTTCACGCGCCTCCCGCTCGGCCCGCTCCCGCTCCTCGCGCTCGGCCCGTTCGGCGCGGCGGGCGGCCTCCTCCCGCTCGGCCTGCTCGCGGGCGAGCCGGGCCTCGTGCTCGCGCTGTTCACGGACCAGCGTCGCGGCGTGCTCGCGGTCCTCGCGGGCCCGCCGCTCGGCCGCCTCCCGGCGCTCCCGCTCGGTCTTCTCCCGCTCGGCCTGCTCGGCCCGCTGCTGTGCTTCGTGGGCGGCCAGGGCGGCGGTGATGGCCCGCCGGTAGGCGAGCCCGGTCTCCGCGGTGACGATGAGCAGCAGCGGAGCGACCGCGTGCACGGCCACGCCGACCAGGTCTTTCCGCAGCGCGGAGTCGGCGACATTGAGCGCGAGGGTCATGCAGCCGGTCATCCACCGCAGCACGACGGGCCACCGGCCGCCGTGCCCGCCCAGCCGGGCCAGGGCGGCATCGAGGCGGACCACGATGACGACCGCGGCGTCCACCACCAGCGGCAGAATCGGCGCGGTCCAGTCCCACTCATCGGGGGTGTGCGCGGCGGCGAGCGGGGTGACGGTCAGGATCGAGTAGAGCATCGCCCCGGCCACGATCAGCCACGTCCCGACCGACAACGCACGCTCGGCTGAACGGATCTGAACACTGTTCATGCCCCCGCCTCCCGCACCGTGACCGACGCGATCAGCAGCACCGCCGACGCCGGGTCGTCCGGGGTTTCGCTGTCCTCGGTCCACTCCCACCGCGCACCGTCAATGAGCGCGTAGCCGAGCGCCTGCAGCGCCCGTGAACGCTCCTGAACGGCCGGCACCGCAGCACCGCCACCCAGGTCCCGCTCCGGCCACGCCGGGGTGTTGAACAGCACCACATACAGGCGCCACCGGCCCCGGCGGCGCGCCATCTGCGCCGTGAACACGGCAGCCATCAGGCCACCTCCGGCGAACCCGCAACGTCCCGGTTGGTCAGCTCCCGACGGGCGGCCAGCACCCGCCGGCGCGCCCGCCGGATCCGGCGCACATCCAGCGGCGACGGAGCGCGGTCCAGGGTGGTGATCTGCGCGTCCAGCAGCTCCAGCTCCGCCGTGATGAGCGGCATCTCGCCCTCGATCGCGTCCAGCTCCGCGGCCGTCGGCTCGCGGTCGAACTCGGCGGCGGTAACAACCGCCTGAAGTGCACCGATGTGCCTCATGAGTCGTGTTCCTCTCGCATAGGAACGGCTCAACACAGCGGCCCCGGTGTCCTACCACCGGGGCCGCACGCCGTTGAAGTCGGAAGATCCGGCTCCCCTCAGCACTGCTCGTACGAGACGAGCAGCGGAGGCAACCGGCCGCCGCAGTGAGCGCGGCGGAAGTAGTTGATGTTCAGAGAGCGGCAGATGCCGCGGAAGGTTCTGCGGATGTCAGATCACGCAATGCCAGCCACCGCCCCGTAGGGCGGCGCTGGGCAGGTCACCCGGCCCGACATGGGCGGTCGGGGTGGTGACCCGCACCCATCGACCGCACGTGTTCATGCGGCTGGGTCGGCACTCTTTTGAGTTCTCAAAGAGCCGGCGCTTCCTTCGAGCCCCTTCCAGAGCCCTCCGGGCGGCGTCGTGTCAGCCCAGGCGGGCATGCTTGATGGATCTGCACCACCTGCTCAACTTGTTGGTACAAGCTGATGTGGTGATGCTGCCCCCGCGGAAGGTGATTCGTCAAGCGATTGGAGCTCGCATGTACCAACAAGTTGAGCGAGTGCGTCATGATGGGCGCATGAGCAAGCAACCGAAGTACCGACAGGTAGCCGACGCCCTGCGCCGCGAGATCGTGAACGGCGCGTTCGACTCCGACCGCCGGTTGCCCTCGGAAAGCGAGCTGTCGGCCCGGTTCGACGCCTCCCGGAACACCGTCCGGTCCGGGCTCGCCCTGCTGGTCAGCGAGGGGCTGGTCACCTCCAGCCAGGGGCTCGGCTACGAGGTCCGCTCGCACGAGGTCTTCGAACTCAACGCCTCCCGCTTCGAGAACCTGCAGTTCCCGCAGAATGGGGACTCCTACCACACCGACGTGACGAACGCCGGCCGACGCCCCCACCAGACGTTCCGGGTCGAGATGCTGCCCGCGCCCGCAGAGGTCGCGGAGCGGCTGAGGGTGGAGCCGGGAAGCAAGGTCGTCCTTCGGTTCTGTCACCGGTACGTGGATGACGTGCCGTGGTCCACGCAGGCGACGTACTACCCGGCCTGGCTGATCGAGGGCTCTCCCCGCCTGGCCGACCCCGGGGACATCGAGGAGGGGACCACGCGGTATCTGGCCGGCCGCGGAATCGAGCAGATCGGCTACTTCGACGAGATCGCGACCCGCATGCCCACGCCGGACGAGGCCCGCCTCCTGGAGGTGGGGGCCGGCGTGCCCGTGCTGCTGTGGACGCGCACGGGCTACGCCCCCGACCGGCCCATCCGGTGCACCGTCACGACGTTCCGGGGCGACCTGAACCGGATGAACTACGAGATCGGCGACCTGGCCGGCCGAAGCGAGAACACGTGATCATCACTCCCGCGGAACCGCAGGACCTGCCCACGCTGCTGTCCTTCCGTCAGGAGGCAGCAGCTTGGCTGCGCGGGCTCGGCTCCGACCAGTGGAGCCGCCCGTACCCGGCGGACAAGCTGTCGGCCACGATCGAGGCGGGCACCGTCTTCATGCTCCGCGACGGGCACACGACCACCGGAACCATCACGCTCACGCCGGACGCGGAAGACGGGCTGTGGACCAGCGAGGAGCTGGCCGAACCGTCAATGTTCGTCAACAAGCTCACCATTGCTCGCGAGTACGCCGGACAGAACCTCGGCGGCCGGCTGCTCGACTGGGCGGGCGCCCGCGCACACCGCGCGGGCGCCCGGTGGCTCCGCCTGGACGCCTGGACGACGAACGAGGGGCTCCAGCGGTACTACCTCGAGCAGGGCTTCACGCATGTCCGTACGGTCCGCGAGGGCATGGCGGTGAACGGCGGGCCGCGGGTCTCCGGGTGGCTCGCCCAGCGAACGGCGCGTCCCGCAGCCGACGGATTCACGGACCGCACGCCGGCTCCCGTACGGCTCCCTCTCGCGGCTTGAGCCGAAAGCCTTGCTGAGGCATGGAACTTTCCCTGCCCTGATTCAAGGCCCGCGCACGGCGCGGGCGCGCGCCGCCTCTGCGGCGCGGCCTGCTCCCGTCTGCGCCCCGGCTGGCCGCGCCCGGCGGCGCGCTACGTGCAGCGGGCAGAGCATAGAAAACCCTCTGTGGCTGGGGCCGGTCGGCTTCACGGCTTTAGCCTGCCCGGTCCGGGGCCCGCGTCGAACAAGACCAGGGGGCCACTCGTGCACATTGTGGGCAGGTCCAAAGCCTGCCCGAGTTGCCAACCAGCGTACGGCCCCCTGGCCATGCTCGACCTCAGACCGGGCAGGCCACCGGCCAAACCCGCTGCACCGACCTAGCCCCGTAACTCTCTGGCTATGGACCATACGTTGGCTGGGCACCCAGTTTCGAGTAACAGCCTTGCTAACAAACTGGGCTGCTAGCACATTGATCACCTATGCTGCACCATTAGCTTGGAGTACTGCTGCAACTCCACAACTGACCCGAGGGAGGCAAGCGTGGCCCTCACCAGGGATGCACGCCGTCAGGTTGCTCGCGGCCTACTTGGGAGGCTGGGATACGACGCTAGTCGAGTTGCAGAAGAGTACCCGGTGTGGGTAGGAGGTCAAGACTCCTTCCATGCCGACTTCGTCGCGTTTGGGCGGTCCGCCCCTCAGGACATGAGCACGGCAACACTGGTCGTTGACGTCCCTGATCAGTCATCCAGCATTGGCGTTTTCACTTCGCAGTCAGTCGAAATAGCTCGAACTCTCGCTGCTCCCATGCTCGTCAGTCTAAACGAGTCGGCCATCCAGTTTTATTTTATCCGACCCGACAGTAATCCGGCCCCTTTCGACGAGCTGGCCTATGAAAACCTGGAGTCTGCCCCTAAGTTAAAAGATCACTTGGGGCCTCGCGAACTTCTTGCCACCAAGATGGGACGGCGACAACTGTCGTTCTTCCCAATAGACGTCCAGCTACTTGAGCGCGCTCAGCAGAAAACGGAAGAACGCCTCACCCCTCGAGTGGAGCAGGCACTATCGGCTGCTGTGGACCTATATCAACCGACGCTATTCGAGCTCAAGGGTTCGGAGCCAGCGGAGCGGCTGCACCAGCGCGCAGCGAGGCTCGTGGTGGGTGCCCTAACCGCTCTCGTCCTTCGAGATAAAACCGGTCTCGATCTAAGCCCAGGCGCTCTAGCCGATGCATCACAACAGAGATTTGCTAGCTATTTTAGCTGGCTTCAGGCATCGAGCGAGAAGGAAAGAGAGGCATTCGAGTACATCATCGCCGAACTTGGCGAAGGAATCAATTATCAAAGTCTTGACCCTAGAATTCTGTCGGGAGTCTACGAATCAACACTCGTTTCGGACTCCCACAGAAGAAGTCTAGGTACTCATTACACGCCGCCTGGTCTCGCGCGTCAAATCGTTGACGCCATCCCAATCGAATATCTACGCCCCGGAAATCGAAGTGTCATGGACCCCACATGTGGGTCCGGTGGGCTACTCCTTGCTGCCCACGATAGGTTGCGCGACCTTCAACCCGAGAACTGGGATACGCAGAGGAGCCACCAGGATCTGGCAGAGCACCTCAGGGGATGCGACGCCGATGCTTTTGCGGTCGAGATCGCACGTCTCAGCATGCTTCTACATGCGATGCCGGCAGGCAACGGATGGGACGTGGCTCAGGCCAATGTCCTGGATATGAAACTGAATGAACATCAGCGGCCCAGTATCATCGTGGCAAATCCGCCGTGGAGAAATTCAAATAGCCATGGAGGGAAGCGCCAGGAAATTGCAGACACCTTCCTTAAATGGATGACTGAGACCGTCCAGGAAGGCGGGTTCCTTGCAGTCATTATGCCGGTTGGATGGCTGAATAACAGAAACAGCAAGGAAGCACGGGAAAAACTGCGGTCCAGCTGTGACACCTTCGAAGTTTGGCGCCTTCCGGAAGGCGCGTTTGAGAGTGCCGAAATGGCGCCCGCAGTGATCTTCGCCCGCAAAGCCAAGCGTCCAGCGAATGCTGGGTGGTTGTTCAAGCGTGTAATCCGCAAGAGCGCCCTACAAGAACTTTACGCGCACGGAAAGGCTGAAGAGGTCACCTTAGTTAAGACTGAACAAGGTGAAAAAACTTCCTTCTTGTCGGGCGTGCTAACGGAGGAGTTCAGGAGTCGAAGCAACTGGCCAAAGCTCGCCACAATCGCGCACGCAATCACAGGCCCGCAGCCTAAAGCGGGGCTGCAAGCACGGAAACCTACTGATTCAAACTGCCTGTACCTGAAACAAGCACGATTGGTGCGACACTTCAAATCGCCTAGTTCAAAAACCCTGATCCCTGTTTCATTTCCAGAGGATTTTCAGGGAGGTAGCGAACGAGGGCGTCAAGGTATCGGGGCAGCCAAGGTCCTCGTCTCGGCAGCGCGTAGAGCTAATAATCCATGGAGGCTGAAGGTCGCCGTGGACGAACAGGGCGTCCTGGTGCGGAATAGCCTCCACATGATTATCCCCATTGCCGAACAAGATGTCGATATCTACGCAATTATGGCCTTCCTGGGCAGCACCTTCGCATCCGCCTGGATTGACGAGGCAGTCGCAGACAGAAATATCTCCACTTCTGACGTGCTGGGAATTCCGGTGCCCACGGAGAGCAACGTTTGGCTGAGGCTTTCGGAGCTTGGACACATGCTCCACGAAAGCGATGATGAAGAATTCTACGCCCATATCCGCTCCCTAGAAGAGACGGTCTGGGCAGCAATGTCAGTCCCTAACTCTGTGCGAGAAGTCATCGAAGCCAGGTTTGCCGGTTTCGACGCACCCGAGGGCACTCCCCGCTACCACTCGCTGGAAAACGAGGAGCCCGCAGCGCAGGGCAAGGTGAGACGCCGATTCGGCGCAGTGGAAAGGACCAAGGACGGGTCCTTGCTTCTCCGGATCCCGGGAGTGACTGATTACCCGGGTTCTTGGACGGCCCCACCAAAAAATTTCATGGGATGGCTCGCCAGAGAAGGTCAAACGTTCGGCGTCAGGATCGCAGACGGCAGCGACTTGGAGGATTGTTCTTTCCATTACCAATCGCGATCCTGGATGAGTTACGAAGAAATTTCGCAACCCGAGATTGGCTCTGCGGGTGAACTGGGGGCGGACAGTGAAGGCACTGATGCAGAGTGAAGCTGCAACGAGCCAAGACGTGGAGGTTTATTTTCTGGATGTAGGCCAGGGGGACAGTAGTCTTATCGTTGACCGGGCCGAAAAGGCTGCGATGCTTATCGACTGCCCGCCCGGAAAGGAATTCGTAGTAGAGGATCTGTTGGAGAGCATCGGTATTGTCGGTCTTGAATCCGCCATGCTCACCCACTGGGACATGGATCATTATGGCGGATTTCTGTCCGTAGTTCAGAGCGTTGGCTGCAAGACGCTCTACTACAACCACGACACCCTGATGGCATTCGACGAGAGCATGCCTATGAGGAAGGCTGCGCTGTTAGAATTACTCGAACCTTCCCTTGAGCGGCTAGCCCATCTTCCTGCGAATAGAGGTGCGAGCGGTCAACTTGGAAGACTCAACTGGCAAATGCTGGCGCCTGCCCAAATCCATCTGACTCAAGCGGTAGCCAAGGGGGACAGAAACCTGGCCAGCGGCGTCATGCGCCTGGAGTACGCGAACGCGTCGTTCATCGTGGGCGGTGATGCAGATGGCCGAGTCTGGAAGAAGATAAAGGACGATGGCCTTCCTCTGCGGTGCGACGTCCTTCGCTGGCCACACCATGGTGCCCTTAACTCAAAGGGGGGGCTCAATGAGGATGATTTGATCAGCGAGACCTCACCGCATTACGTAGTAATTTCAACAGGAACCGGGAACCGTTACAAGCATCCAGCGAAATTAGCCATAACTTCGGCCAGACGTACCGCAAACGTGGCATGCACAGAAGTTACTTCAAAGTGCCATAGCGCTGTGCGTGGTCGCGGTGTCGCATGCGGTGGGACCTTGGGGTTTCGGGTTTCGAGCGACGGCGGTATAGCTCCGATTGAAGGCTGGACTTTGCTCGATTCTCGGGTCGCAAGTTGGGATCATCCGCTTTGCCGCGTCAACAACGGAGCCGGGATGTAGTCACATTAGCGAGAGGTGTCGAGTACCCAGCAGACCTGTTTACTTCGGCTCCAAACCGTGTGCGGCATCACTGAGCAACCTGCGCTTTGACCCTGGAGGTTCCATGGACGCTACCGCCCTCACCCGTCCTGAACAGTTGTGGTCGGCGCGGGAGGTGTTGCCGCAACCAAGCCCCGTGCCGGCCGCAGCCGGGGTCTATGGGTGGCACTTTCAGCAGTCGCCCCACCCAGCTCTGGCCGCCAGACGACTTCTCTACGTCGGCATAGCTCCGCGCCACATGTCGAACCGAACCAGCACACAGAACCTGCGGAAGCGTGTGCGTTACCACTACCGGGGCAACGCAGCCGGATCAACGCTTCGGCTCACTCTCGGCTGCCTACTGGGGCTGGAGCTACGCCGCGTAGGGAGCGGGATCCGCCTAACCTTCGGCAAGGCCGGGGAAGCGACACTCAGTCAGTGGATGGCCGACAACGCCCAAGTGTGCTGGGTGGAGCACGACGAACCGTGGACGATGGAGTCGGAACTCATCTCCCAGCTCGACCTACCACTGAACCTCGACCAGAACCGGCACAACGGCTTCCACGACCGTCTCAAGGAGCTGCGTGCCAAAGCGCGCGAACGGGCGAGAGCACTGCCTATCAGCGAATAGAGAGTCTGGCTCTGACATCACCAGCACTGCTAGGGCGGACACCGACAGTTCCAGCTGAAGTGCCGGGCCGCCACGGTGGCCTGTTCGGGGAGGTCGCCCCATGCAACGATCGAACTCCTAAAGCGGTGTTCTCGAGGGCTTTCCCCCAGGTGTGCCCCAGCGGCCATCAAGTGATGGAGAAGTCGCAGGGAGAGAGTTGAGGGGAGCCCGCTGTAAGTTTGCCGCCTAGCTGCAGGAGTCGCAGATGCCAGTTGCCGGGAGCTGGACGAAGCAGCCGCGGCATACAGGCGGCGGCTCAGCAGTCCGGGCGCGCCGTCGCTCGATGGTCGCTTGGTACCTGGGAGCGAGGGCGGGCACCCCTCCGCCTGGAGGCAGAGTTGCGCCGAATCTTCGGTAGCAGTCGAGCCGAGCCTCAGCGGCATGCCGTTCTCGGTCCAACACGTCGTGCACTGGTGGCTGTCCCGCGACCTCAAGAACTTCCTTGTAGCCCTCGCCCACCATGCCGTCGTCACTGTGCACGACCAGAGCCGTCAGTGGCGGGTCACCTCTTCTGTGGGCTTCGCGGACCACCTTCCCCAGGACCGAGCCAATCCAGTACTGCAATGGAGCCCGGGTGTGGATGCCAGATCGCTCCTGAACCTCCGTTCCTAGTTCCTTGTAGGTGATGACCGCGTGGTAGCTGCGAGCCACACCGACCAGTACCGAATAGGCCTCTTGCGCCCACCTCTCGCGGGTCTCCTGCGTCCCGTTGTGCGCCACCGTCGCCCCCTCGATTCTGATGGCTGCCCGACACGGCCAGCCATTGCCTCTAGCCCAATCCTGCCCGCCGGACAACCGAAGCGTCACTGCGCGGAGCTCGCTGTAAATCTGCCAGTCAGACGGCGCTACTGGGGGCGGCTTCACAGCAACTACTTGGTGACTCGCGTCAGGAACCAGGAGGGCCTTCGTCCTCGATCAGCCCGACCTCCCGCCCGATGCGGTCAAGGTCTGCAGTCCAGGGCCGGCCCGCCATCAAGTCGTTGAACGCCTGCATGCCGAGGTGAAGCAGCAGGCAGGCCATGAGTGGCGAACGCTCGCTCGGGTCGGGAGCCTTGCCATACTCCGGCCGTGCAAGCAGTCGCACCGCCTCGCCGGAGTCATCACGAAATGCCTGAGCGGCCGTCAGCCCCGAGTGCGAAAGCTGCGTTTCACTGAGCCAGACTTCCAGCAGGCCCTTGGTCGCCAGGCTGTTCAGGAGCTTGCTGGTGTTCGCGTACTGGTTGGCGGCGTTGGGCGCGATGACAGCCGTCGCGACTGCGTCGGCCGACGCAGCGACCTCGTCGTCGTACGAGAAGATGCCGCCCTGGTCGATCGCCTTGCGTAGCTTGTCCTGAGTGTGCTGGAACGCCTTATTCAGAGAATCGACGGCGTCCCCTCCGTCCCTCGCCAGCCATTGAATCTGCGCCATGTACTCAATCATCAAACGACGGTTGGGGGCCGCCTCGTGGCCGAACCCCTTGCGATGAAGCAGTACCACGGCGGACGCCTGACCGTGGAGGGCTGCCAGCAGGCCCCATCCGACTAGGAACGGCCGCTGGTCTTCCGAAGCAGGGGTAAAGGCCGCCACCCCCGAATCCAGCAGCTCTGTCAATGCTTCTAGGCCAGCGGTGGCCCGCGTGTTGTCTTGCTCAACCCTCGTCATAGGGGCAAGGGTGCCGGGCACAGCGTTGCAGCGCACAGCAATTAGCGCGATAAGTCAGGTGGACAGGATTCCTGTCTCGAGGACCGCCGACTCAGCCCGTTGTCCCTCGCGATGCTCAGTGGGCGCACCCATGCTTCATTGGGTAGGCCTGGGGTTGTGCGCCTCGTGGCGGTGATTTTGCGAGGTCAGGCGCCTTCGGCCGCGAGGTCTTTAAATCTGTCGGGAGCTAGGCCGGGCCGTCCTGGGGCCGTCCGAGGGGGGCCGGCGAGGACCACTAACGACCACGATGGTGCGGCAGTCTGCCGCACCATCGTGCCGTGTCTGTCCAGCTAGACCCAGGTGTCCAGCCACATCCGCGACCGCCACGAGTTGATCGGGATGGCCTGGCCCGTGTAGATCGGCCAGAAGTAGATGAACTCTCGCGAAATGGGAGTGTCTACGCTTCCTTCTGAGCAAGGCCGGCGTTAACGGCCTCCGGTGATCCAGCCCAGCCGTCCTCAGTGGGCCAGACGGACGCGATGCCCTGATGACTGAGCAGGCGCACGTACACGTCGCCGATGGCTTCGGTGAATAGCGCCATGCGGTGCGGCTGAGACTCTGCGGGGTAGAGCAGGAAGGCGTAGGTGGCAAGCTGACCGATTGCCTCACGTACGGCGTGGCTGACGTTGCCGCGTCGGACTACCTTGGCCTCGATGAGCCAGTCATCACCATCGCGCCTGGCGACAAGGTCGCGAGGGTGAACGTTCGTCCCGGCGGTGAACCCCGCGTCGGCGAGGAACGCTCCATAGCGCTTGACCAGGGTCTCGTGCTTGCGGCTCTTCTTGATTAGGCGGGCTGTGATCTTTTGAACGTACTCGGTATCGCTCTTCGGAGCGAAGTAGAGGAGTGGGTCCTGGTCGCCAATCACCTTCGGCTTGATCGTAGTGATCAGTTCCCTCGTGGTGCTTCGCAGGTCCTCACGCAAGACCAAGGCGTCCTGGTAGAGCTGGATCATCCTGCGGAGATCAGCCTTTAGGACCTCTTCGGTCGGTAGAGAGTCGATCGCATACACGCGGGCCAGGATGTTCCCGGCCTCGTAGGCCCGTGGCAGGCCAGACCTCCCGCCAAGGTCGATGACATCCTCGAGCCCCCCGGCCATGTTGCCCGGGAACGCGTCTCGGATGGCCGCGGCCTCACCTCGGAGCCGCTTCTCTGCCTCCCGGGCCCCGAATGTCTCGCGCAGCTCTGTTACACCCTGGTTCAAGCTGAGTGAGACCGTCTTCATGTCCTCCGCGAAGAGGTAGACGAGGTACATGCCACGCGTTGCAGTGGTCGTCTCGTCGGGATCGAAGAACGACACCCAAGGGCAGAACGCCCCCGCACCGTTTCCCGCGCTTCCCTTGATGGTGTAACTCGCGGGAATGTAGGGCTCGAAGACCGAGGGGGCTGACCTCAACAGCTTCGCGGCCGGGGACCCGGTGCCGGCCGTCCGGTCGTATGTAGAGGCCACCGTGTGCAAGTAGTCCCGTAGCGTCATGGCGAGGATGGTAAGTGGTCGCACTGACAGTGGGGTCCTCGTGCCATGGGCGCGGTGGACGAGGTGGGATCCTTGCGGGGCAGGTCGTGGGTGTGCGCTGTGGGGTAAGCGTGGGGAGGATCGGCTTCGACCTGGCCTCTGGCCTGGTCAGCTTGGATCACACGCGCGGTCTGTAAATCTGCCGGCTCAGCCTTCCCAGGTTCGAATCCTGGCGCCGCCACGCTAGTGGGTATCGGCCCCTGACCAGCAAGTCTGGTCGGGGGCCGCTCTCGTTTCCACCCACCGCCGATACCCGCCGTTCCCCGCTCGTTCTGGCACGCTCGTGGCACGACAACGTGATCTTGATTACGTGGGTGGCGCCCTGCCGGGAGCTGCGATGATCTCCCGGTGAGCTATCCCGCAACAGGCGAACTGTCGTCAGCAGAGCGCGCATTCATGACCAATGCGACGGAGATCGACATCCTGCCCGGCGTTCGGGGAGACCTGGAAGAGCCGCTGGCATCCGCCAGTCCCACCGATCTCGCCGCAATCCTTTTGCCTCTCATTGACAGAGGCTGGATCGAAGTCTCCCGGCTCGTTCCCTGGACCGCTCCCGATGGCGAGCCGGGACTCCAGCCCGGTCCTTCCATCCCGCGACATGACCTTCCTGCCTTGCTAGCAGATGCTGACAACTGGGAGTACCCAGACGACGGCGAGTGGCTGGGTCGCCTCACGCTCGTCCCCACCGAAGCCGGGCAGCTAATTCCCCGGTGACCTTCGGCCGCACGGCGCCGTGGGCGGCCCAGCGGCAACTCATCCTTATCAGGTCGATCACGGGGGACCCTCGACGTCGGTCAACCGGGCCTGCGCCTCGGCCGATCGTCCACTGCGGTCCGGAGCCGACCGCTGCTGTTCGTGCTTGTTGGTGTCAGCCGCTGGTGTCAGCCGTTGCAAGCGGTCTTGACAAGGGCTCCCCCGCCGCCCTAAGGGCGCCGATTGCACGTCACGCTGTCGCCCACCGCTCCTCGCCCAGTGGGGCACGGCGCACATCCGAGAGGACGTGGCGCTTCGCCTATCAGTGGGGACCACGCCGTGGTGGACGCAACAAAGCCCACATGGCGAGTGTGCCGAGATGCCATTTGAATCGTTCAGTGAGCCGTTGGACAGTGGAGCGGCGCAAGGTACATAGCCACACGTAACTACTCAAGGAAACGCAGAGACAACCCCAGCTCTGCCACCACAAGGCCCACATCGACGGATCTCGGTCGGCGAACCAGTAGAGCGCCCAGGTAACTGAGGTGGCCAATCCCAACGCGACCAAGCCAGCCCTGAGTACCTGACCGCGAACCGCCCAGCGAGAGGCAAGGATGCCGACAGGTATCTGGATGGCGACATGGAACATCAGGAACCAGGCCATCAGGCCGAATACCTGGCCGTACGTTGCCATGGACACGGCTGGAATCTGGAACAAGCCGATGAGTAGCAAAGCGCCGCTCAAGTGCATGGCAGCCACGTTCAACAGAACGTGCCACGCTCCGATCCGCTGAGGTTCGCGGTCACTCGTCTGCACTGTGACCTCCCCCTGGGCTCCTGAGCCGCCGCCACTGCTGGCGGAGTGTACATGCCACTTATGGCGTGTCTGTCGACCTGCTGACAGAGAGGGGGAGGGGTGCCTCGCGGAACGCGGAGGGCGTACCTTCCCGAGTGATCGACTTCTGGTCATCGAGTAGGCTCGCGTTGGCCCGCGGGTCGGGAGGCACGCCCGTGCTCAGCGTAGTCAACAACGACGGCACCACCCAGAGCGGCTCCCTGATGGACGACATCGTCCGCGAGGGTGCCTGGCGGATGCTCGCCGCGGCCCTGGAAGCCGAAGTCAACCAGTACATAGCTGAGTTGTCCGGTCAGCGCGACGAGGCCGGCCGCCGCCTGGTGGTCCGCAACGGCCATCATCGTGAACGGACGGTGACCACCGCCGCCGGGCCGATCGCGGTGAAGGCGCCGCGAGTGAACGACAAGCGCATCGACGCCGAAACGGGCGAGCGCAAGCGGTTCTCGTCGAAGATCCTCGCCCCCCCTGGTGCCGGAAGTCCCCGAAGATCAGCGAGGTCCTGCCCCTGCTCTACCTGCGCGGCCTGTCCTCCGGCGACTTCGTGCCCGCGATGGAACAGTTCCTCGGCTCGGCCGCCGGGCTCTCGCCGGCGACCGTGACCCGGCTGACCAAGCAGTGGCAGGACGACCACGCCGCCTTCCAGAACCGGGACCTGGCCGCATCCGACTACGTGTACGTGTGGGCCGACGGCGTCCATCCCAAGGTCCGCCTCGGCCAGGCCCGTTCCTGCGTCCTGGTCCTCATGGGCGTGCGCCCCGACGGCACCAAGGAACTCATCGCGCTCGCCGAGGGCCTGCGCGAGTCGACCGAGTCCTGGGCCGACCTCCTGCGAGACTGCCGACGTCGCGGCATGCGCGATCCCGAGCTCGTCGTCGGCGACGGCGCGATGGGCCTGTGGCGGGCACTGGCAGAGGTGTTTCCGCAGGCCAGGCACCAAAGGTGCTGGGTTCACAAAACCCGGAACGTGGTCAACGCCCTGCCGAAGTCGGCCCAGCCCGGCGCGAAGAAGGCACTGCAGGAGATCTACAACGCCGAGGACCGCAATCACGCCGAGAAGGCGATCAAGGACTTCGAGCGCGCCTACGGCGCGCAGTGGCCCAAGGCCGCCAAGAAGGTCACCGATGACGTCGACGAACTCCTCACCTTCTACGACTTCCCCGCCGAACACTGGGTCCACCTGCGCACGACCAACCCGATCGAGTCGACCTTCAGCACGGTGGAACTCCGGACCAAGGTCACCCGCGGCGCCGGCAGTGCGGCCGCCGCCCTGGCCACGGTGTTCAAGCTCGTCGAGTCAGCCCAGACCCGCTGGCGGGCGATCACCGGGGCCCACCTGGTCGCACTGGTCCGCGCCGGCGCCAGGTTCGAGAACGGCATCCTGGTCGAGCGGCAGGATCAGGCCGCGTGAACCACCCCGACACTCCGCAGGAGGAGCCCGCCGAGCACCTCCGCTTCGCGGCCTACCTGAGCGAGCTGGAGCAGGTGACCGACGCCGACGAGGCCGGCCTGGTCAGCGAAGTCCTCACCGATCCGGACCAGACGATGGCGCAGTCCGCCGTCCTGCGGCACCTGGACCGCCGGGCCACCGACCTCCATCACAAACCCGCCTACGAACCGTGGACCGAGTCGATGACCCAGGCCACCATCCGCTCCCCGCTCCTGACCCAACGGCTTCGGGAGTGGTCCCTCCTCCGCGCCATCACGCTGGGGCGGCTCTGGCACCAGGACGCCTTGCTCGAGTCATCCGACTGGCTCCAGCGCAAAGCGGCCGCTGCGTCGAACACCGACGCCCTCGAAATCCTCGCTGAGCGCGGGCGCACCAAGCGGATCCGCAATACCGCGAGGATCACCCTCGAGCAGCAGCGCTCGCGCTGAGCCGCGAGTCAACCGATCCACAGATCTTGACTATTGCTCTCCCAGGTTCGAATCCTGGCGCCGCCACGCAAGGGGAGACTCCCTCCGGACTGCGGAAACGCGGTGTGGAGGGGGTCTTCGGCTTATGGGGTGTGTTGTGGGGCGAGGGGCGGGGGACACTGGCGCCATGTCGTCCCGTCGTAGGCAGTGCCCCGAGTGCCGTCGTGAGATCGCCGTCGTGGCCGGGCGGTACGCGCGCCACGATCCGCCCGGCGCCCGGGGAAGCGGGGAGCTCACCTCGTGCGCGGGGTCCCGTCGACATGCCGGGTTCGGTGCCGAGCAGCCCGTGCTGGACGGGTACGTCGTACCGGGGTTCCCGGGACAGATGCCTTTGTTCTAGCCGCCTGTTCCAGCCGCCCCGGGAAGCCTTCCAGCGGCTGAGTGGCTCAGTTGCCCGCGACCGACTTCACCGCCACCGAGACCGGCACGGACCCGCTGATCAGTTCCAGGGTCAGGCCCGTCGTCGCGGCGTTCTCCACCAGTTCCGCCAGGACGGCGGCCACGTCGTCCCGGGGGACCGGGCCGCGGCCGGTGTGGGCCTCCAGGCGGATCAGGCCGGTGCCGGCTTCGTCGGTGAGCATGCCGGGGCGCAGGATCGTCCAGTCGAGGGAGTCCAGGCCGCGTACGTACGCGTCGGCCTCGCCCTTCGCGCGCTGGTACACGTCGAAGACCTCGTCCCCCTCGTGGGCGGGGTCCGCTCCCATGGACGAGACGACCACGAACCGCCGTACGCCCGCACGGACCGCGGCGTCGGCGAAGAGGACCGCCGCGGCCTTGTCCACCGTCTCCTTGCGTGCCGCGCCGCTGCCCGGACCGGCGCCCGCGGCGAACACCGCGGCGTCCGCGCCCCGGAGTTGCTCCGCGACCTCCTCCACCGATGCCGACTCCAGGTCGAGTACGACCGGTTCGGCGCCGAGTTGCCGCAGCGCGTCGGCCTGTTCGGGCTTGCGGATGATGCCCGCCACCTCGTCCCCGCGCGCGGCGAGCAACCGCTCCAGCCGCAGCGCGATCTGACCATGACCACCAGCGATGACAATGCGCATGTCTTCGACCGTACGCCGTGACGATCGCATCCGCCCGCGACCTACCGAACACGACGTCCTGAACACGACCTCCTGAAGACGGCGTCCTGATCGCGACGGGCCGAACGCGACGGACCTACGACGTCTCGCCACGTCCCTGCCGGGGCAGCCCCCGTCCCGGCTCCGCGGGCGGTGCCGTCGTCGAACCGCAGTACTCGCGTACCGCGCTCGTGCGGGTCACCACGCGCCCCCGGTGCACCACGATCCGGCTGTACGCCAGTGACAGAGCCGCCGGCAGCCGGTCGCCGCGGACCGCGAGGAGTTCGGCGGGGAAGCCCGCCTCCACCCGTACCTCGGGGAGCCCCAGGGCCGCCCGTGCCGAGGTGCTCACCGCGTCGTAGGCGTCCTCGGGGGACAGCCCGTGACGGGAGGCCAGCAGGTACGCCGCCTCCAGAGGGTCGCCTCGGCCGACCGGGTTCGACACGTCCCGCAGGGCGCCGCTCCCGGCCACCACCCGCACGCCCGCCGCGCGCAGCAGCCGTACGGGAGCCGTGCCCCGGCGGTCGACGCTGCCGCAGCCGCCCTGCGGCAGGCACACCACGGTCACCCCGGCCGCGGCCAGTTGGTCCGCGGTCCGTGAGGCCGCTTCGGCGGGCAGCCGTCCGAGGCCGCCGCACGGGCTGAGCGTCACTCCCGGTCGCAGCCCGCCCGCCATCGCCGCGAGCCGGGCCAGGCGGGCGGGGTCGGCGGTGTCGGTGTGCAGGTCGACGGGGACGCCGTGCTCGGCGGCGACCTCCAGGACCGCCTCCACGTACCCCGTGGGATCGGGATCGACGTCCGGACAGCCGCCCACCACCGACGCGCCCATCTTCACCGCGTCCCGCAGCATCGCGAGCCCGTCCGCTCCGGCCGCCCCGGTCAGTACGCGCGGCATCGCCGCCGTCGTCAGCTCGGTCAGCCCGCGCAGCGCATGTTCGACCTGCAGTACGGCGGTCAGTGCGCCGAGCCCGGTCACGTCGTCCACGCGCACATGTGCCCGCAGCGCCGTCGCCCCGTGCCCGAGCTGGAGCAGTGCGGCTTCCGTCGCCCGGCGCCGAACGTCCTGGGGGTCGTAGGAGACGGGGCCGTCGGCGTCGGCGGAGAGGGCGGTGTCGGCGTGGCTGTGCGGCTCGGCAGGGGCCGGAAGGAGCAGATGGCCGGCGAGATCGACCAGGGTGCCGCCCCCGCGGGTGCCGTCCGCGGTCAGGCTGCCGGCCGTACCGACCGCCTCGATGCGTCCGCCGCCCAGCCGTACGTCCACGGTCCGGCCGTCGGTGAGCCGCGCGCCGCACAACAGGAGCGGCTCCGGGTCGGTCGGGCCAGAGGAAGACGAGGGCGACGAGGGCGACGAGGGGGGCGGCAGCTGAGGCCGGCTGTCGGGCATCGCGCTCCTGGGGTTCGGACTGCGCGCGGTCGTCGCAGGATCACACAGAGGGAAGATCACGCAGAGTGAGTCGAGCCTAGGGTGGTGGCCCGTCCCTCGCCGGGAGGAGCGCAATAGTCGTACCGGCGTGGTCGGGTGGGAACGGCTTCGCTTGCGGGAAGTGCGCGCCACAGGGTGGGGCAGGGGCCGCGAAACGGATTTGGGTGAACGGCGGCGGAGCGTGTAATGTCTTCCTCGCTCGCCCCAATAGCTCAGTCGGCAGAGCGTCTCCATGGTAAGGAGAAGGTCAACGGTTCGATTCCGTTTTGGGGCTCTGGTGTGTGAGGTTCCCGCCGCGAGGCGGGGCCCGACCGCATCGCAGCGGTGTAGCTCAGTCGGTAGAGCAAGCGGCTCATAATCGCTGTGTCACCGGTTCAAGTCCGGTCACCGCTACACACAGTAGCCGATTGCGGGGTCGGTCCTTCGGTCGGCTACTCTTTCTGTGTTCATTCGTCTATCCGTTCGTCAAGGAGCACTCACGTGGCTGCCACCGACGTCCGCCCGAAGATCACGCTGGCCTGCGTGGAGTGCAAGGAGCGGAACTACATCACCAAGAAGAACCGGCGTAACAACCCGGACCGTCTTGAGATGAAGAAGCACTGCCCGCGTTGCAATGCGCACACCGCGCACCGCGAAACGCGATAAATCAGGCTCGTACGCGAGGCCGTCCCCGTTGTCAGGGGGCGGCCTCGCGTCGTTCTGCTCACCGGCCCGTCGTGGCCGTACCGGATTCAGGCCGACAGGGCCGGACCAGACACAGGAGGTGCCGCGCGCATGGCGCTCGACCAGTCCTTCGTGGGGCGGAGCTACCCGCCCACCGATCCCTATGAGGTGGGCCGGGAGAAGATCCGCGAGTTCGCCGAAGCGGTGGGGGACGCCAACCCGGCGTACACGGACGCGGAAGCCGCCAAGGCGCTCGGCCACCCCGATGTGATCGCCCCGCCGACCTTTGTGTTCGCCATCACTTTCAAGGCCGCCGGCGAGGTCGTCGCCGATCCCCGGCTCGGTCTGGACTACAGCAGGGTGGTGCACGGCGACCAGAAGTTCGCCTACCGCCGCCCGGTGCGCGCCGGAGACCGGCTCACCGTCACCTCGACCATCGAGGCGATCAAGTCGATGGCGGGCAACGACATCCTGGACATCCGCGGCGAGGTGCACGACGAGGCCGGCGAGCACGTCGTGACCGCCTGGACCAAGCTGGTGGCCCGTGCCGCCGAGGAGGCGTGAGCAGCATCATGACGGCGAAGATCTCCTACGCCGACGTCGAGGTCGGCACCGAGCTGCCCGCGCAGACGTTCCCCGTGACCCGGGCCACCCTCGTCCAGTACGCGGGTGCCTCCGGCGACTTCAACCCCATTCACTGGAACGAGAAGTTCGCCAAGGAGGTCGGCCTGCCCGACGTGATCGGGCACGGCATGTTCACCATGGCCGAGGCGATCCGCGTGGTCACCGACTGGGTGGGCGACCCGGGCGCGGTCGTCGAGTACGGCGTTCGCTTCACCAAGCCGGTCGTGGTCCCCGACGACGGGCAGGGAGCCACCATCGAGGTCAGCGGCAAGGTCGCGGTCAAGCTCGACGACCACGAGCGCACGGTCCGTGTCGACCTCACGGCGACCAGCGCCGGGCAGAAGGTGCTGGGGATGTCCCGGGCGGTCGTACGACTCGCCTGATCCGCAGGCTCCGACGTGAGGGGCGTTCTCCAGCGAGAGCGCCCCTCACGTCGTCCCGAGGCGCCCGGTGCCATGGGGTCCGTGGTTCCGGTTCCTCCGGCCGAGCTTCACCCCTTGACGTGGTTAGTGATTGAGTACTAACTTCGCTGCATGGTCAGGATGAGTGCGGAGGAGCGGCGCGAGAGCGTCGTCCGCGCGGCGAGCGCCGAATTCGCCCGCGGCGGCTACCACGGCACGTCGACCGAGGCGATCGCCAAGCGGGTCGGCGTCTCGCAGCCTTACCTCTTCCGGCTCTTCCCGGGGAAGAAGGCCATCTTCCTGGCGGCGGCGGAACGCTGCGCGGCGGACACCATCCGCATGTTCACGGAGGCTTCCGAGGGGCTGGAGGGCGAGGAGGCCCTGCGCGCCATGGCGAGCGCCTACACGCGGACCATCGCGGAGCGCCCCGAGCTGCTGATGATGCAGATGCAGATGTACCTCGCGGTGGCGGCCGCCGAGCAGGAGGGCGACCACGAGTTCGGCGCGACGGTCCGTGCCGACTGGCTGCGGCTGTGGGACGTCGTCCACCTCGCGCTGGGGGCCGACGTCCACGAGACGACGGACTTCATGGCCCACGGCATGCTCATCAACTGCCTGGCCGCCATGGGGTTCCCGGCCGGGCATCGGGTCTGGGAAGGGCTCGACCTGTCGGCGCGGCTCAAGGGCACGCCGGAACGGTAGCGGAGGGAAGAAGGGCGGATGGCGGCGCCCTTCTTCATGAACGTGAAAGTTAGTCATCAATAACTAACAACATCATCTCCTGGGGGAGCGATGACACAGATGACACAACAGACCACCGCACGCGGCGGGCCGGCCGTCTGGGCCCTCGTCATCACCAGCGTCGCCGGCTTCATGGCGGCCCTCGACAACCTCGTCGTCACCACCGCACTGCCCTCCATCCGCAAGGACCTGGGCGGCGCCCTGCACGACCTGGAATGGACCGTGAGCGCCTACACGCTCACCTTCGCCGCCCTGCTGATGTTCGGCGCGGCCCTCGGTGACCGCTTCGGCCGCCGCCGGCTCTTCATCGCCGGAATCACCGTCTTCACCGCGGCCTCCGCCGCGGCGGCCATGGCACCCGGCATCGACTCCCTGATCGCCGCCCGCGCGGTGCAGGGCGCCGGCGCCGCGGTCATGATGCCCCTCACCCTCACGCTGCTCACGGCGGCCGTGCCCGAAGCCCGGCGCGGCATGGCGTACGGCATCTGGGGTGCCGTGAACGGCCTCGCCGTGGCCTCGGGGCCGCTGGTCGGCGGCAGCCTCACCGAGCACATCTCCTGGCAGTGGATCTTCTGGCTGAACGTCCCGCTCGGCCTGGTCCTCATCCCGCTGGCCCGCCTGCGCCTCGCCGAGTCCCACGGAACCGGAGCCCCGCTCGACCTGCCCGGCACCCTGCTCGCCGGCGGCGGACTCTTCGGCATCGTCTACGGCCTGGTCCGCGGGCCCGTCGACGGCTGGACCGGCACCGTCGTCCTGACCGGCCTGTTCACCGGGACGGCGCTGCTCGTCGGCTTCGTCCGCTACAGCATCCGGGCCAAGAACCCCATGCTGCCGATGCGGCTGTTCCGCTCCCGCGCCTTCTCCGGCATCAACGCGGCGAGCCTGCTGATGTTCCTCGGCATGTTCGGCTCGATCTTCCTGCTCACCCAGTACATGCAGGGCGTACTCGGCTACTCGCCCACCGAGGCGGGCCTGCGGATGCTGCCCTGGACCGGCATGCCGATGCTCGTCGCCCCGATCGCCGGACTCCTCTCCGACCGCTTCGGTGGCCGCCCGGTCGTCGCCACGGGCCTGTTCCTGCAGGCACTCGGCCTCGCCCACCTCGCGGTGGTGGCGACGGCCGACGCCTCCTACGCGGCCCAGCTGCCCGCCCTGGTCCTCAGCGGCATCGGCATGGCGCTGTACTTCGCCCCGGCCTCCCACCTGGTGATGTCCGGCGTCCGCCCGAAGGAGCAGGGCATCGCCTCCGGAACCAACAACGCCCTGCGCGAGGTGGGCGGCGCACTCGGCATCGCGATCATGGCGTCGATCTTCGCGGCCCGGGGCGGCTACGAGTCCGGCCAGGCCTTCGTCGACGGCATGCGGCCGGCGCTGGTCACCGGCGCCGCGGCAGTCGCCCTCGCGGGCATCGCGACCCTGTTCATACCGGGCCGCAGGCCCGCCGCCCCCCGTCCGCCCTCGGCCGCTCCGACGCCGGAGACGGCGCTGGAAACGGTCTCCTGAACGCCTCGAAGCGCCACCCGCCCGCGCACACGCGCCCACTCCCACCACGGAAGGACCCGGTCATGCCCACCCTCCCCTGGACCGTCCCGAACACCCCGCCGCCCCACACCGAAGTGCACGTCTTCGCCTCCCGCTTCGAGACCCGCACCCTCTGGGGAGCCCTGCGCTTCCTCGTCAGGACGCCCGGCGTGTGGCGGCAGGTCAGCAGGGCTCCCGGCGCGTACGGAGCCTCTTTGAAGGCGGAGCCGCTGCGACGGACCTTCTGGACCCTGTCCGCCTGGGAGTCCAAGAAGGCCCTCGGCGAGTTCGCCCGTACCGGCCCGCACGGGCCGACCGCCCGAGGGCTCGCCGCGCAGATGCGCGACGCCGAGTTCGTCGGCTGGACCGCGAAGAGCGAGGACCTCCCCGCCGACTGGACCGAGGTGCGGCGCCGCCTCTCCTGAAGGCGCGCGTGAAGGCACGCGCGCGTACCGCCCCCGCCGGCCCGTCCCGGCGGGGGCCTTAGTCTTGAGCCCGTGCTGGAACTCCACGACGCCCCCCTCGCCCCGCTGACCACGTTCCGCCTGGGCGGACCCGCGACCAGGCTGGTCACCGCGACGACCGACGACGAGGTGATCGCCGTCGTCCGCCAGGCCGACGCCGACGGCACGCCCCTGCTGCTCATCGGCGGCGGCTCGAACCTGGTCGTCGGCGACAAGGGCTTCGACGGCACCGCGCTCGTCATCGCCACCAAGGGCGTCACCCTCGACGGCACCCACCTGGAACTGGCGGCGGGCGAGGTGTGGACCGACGCCGTCGCCCGCACCGTGGAGGCCGGTCTGGCCGGCATCGAATGCCTGGCCGGCATCCCCGGCTCGGCGGGCGCGACCCCGATCCAGAACGTCGGCGCGTACGGCCAGGAGGTCTCCTCCACGATCACCGAGGTGGTCGCCTACGACCGCACCACCGGTGAGACGGTCACCCTGGCCAACGAGGAGTGCGCCTTCTCCTACCGCCACAGCCGTTTCAAGGCCGACCCCGAGCGGTACGTCGTCCTGCGGGTCCGCTTCGAGCTGGAGGACGCCGGCGGCCTCTCCGGCCCCGTCAAGTACGCCGAGACGGCCCGCGCCCTCGGCGTGGAACAGGGCGACCGCGTCCCCCTGGCCGCGGCCCGCGAGACGGTGCTGGGGCTCCGCGCGGGCAAGGGCATGGTCCTGGACCCCGAGGACCACGACACCTGGTCGGCCGGCTCCTTCTTCACCAACCCCATCCTGACCACCGCGGAGTTCACGGCCTTCCGGACCCGGGCGCGGCAGCTCCTCGGCCCCGACACGGAACCCCCCGCGTACCCCGCGGGCGAGGGCCGCACCAAGACCTCCGCCGCCTGGCTGATCGACAAGGCCGGCTTCACCAAGGGCTACGGCGACGGCCCGGCCCGCATCTCCACCAAGCACACCCTCGCCCTCACCAACCGCGGCCACGCGACCACCGAGGACCTCCTGGCCCTCGCCCGCGAGGTCGTGGCCGGCGTGCACCGGACCTTCGGCATCACCCTCACCAACGAGCCGGTGACCGTGGGCGTCACCCTCTGACCGCCGACGTCCTCAGCCCCCGGCCCCACTGTCGGGGGCTTCGGTCCCCGGCCCCACCAGCCACGCGTCGATCCCCGCCAGCAGCTCCGCCTTGACGTCCTCCGGCGCCACCGACCCCCGCACCGACTGCCGTGCCAGCTCCGCCAGCTCCGCGTCCGTGAACCCGTGGTACCGGCGCGCGATCTCGTACTGCGCCGCCAGCCGCGAGCCGAACAGCAACGGGTCGTCCGCCCCCAGCGCGAGCGGCACGCCCGCCTCGAACAGCCGCCGCAGCGGCACGTCCCCCGGCTTCTCGTACACCCCCAGCGCCACATTCGACGCCGGGCACACCTCGCACGTCACCTGCCGGTCCGCGAGCCGCTGCACCAGTCGCGGGTCCTCCGCCGCCCGCACCCCGTGCCCGATCCGGTCGGCCTCCAGGTCGTCCAGGCAGTCCCGCACGGACGCGGGCCCGGTCAGCTCACCCCCGTGCGGCGCCGACAGCAGCCCGCCCTCGCGCGCGATGGCGAACGCCCGGTCGAAGTCCCGGGCCATTCCGCGCCGCTCGTCGTTGGACAGGCCGAACCCGACGACCCCCCGGTCGGCGTACCGCACCGCCAGCCGGGCCAGCGTGCGCGCGTCCAGGTGGTGCTTCATCCGGTTCGCCGCGACCAGCACCCTGATCCCGAGCCCGGTGTCCCGCCGCGCCACGTCCACCGCGTCCAGGATGATCTCCAGCGCCGGGATCAGCCCGCCCAGCCGCGGTGCGTACGAGGTGGGGTCCACCTGGATCTCCAGCCAGCCCGAGCCGTCCTTCAGGTCCTCCTCCGCCGCCTCCAGCACCAGCCGGTGGATGTCCTCCGGCTCCCTCAGACAGGACCGGGCGGCGTCGTACAGCCGCTGGAACCGGAACCAGCCCCGCTCGTCCGTGGCCCGCAGACTCGGCGGTTCCCCGCTGGTCAGCGCGTCGGTCAGCGTCTCGGGGAGGCGCACGCCGTACTTGTCGGCCAGCTCCAGCACGGTGGCGGGCCGCATCGACCCGGTGAAGTGCAGGTGCAGATGGGCTTTCGGCAGCAGGGAGACATCACGTACACGTTCCATCCCTGGATCGTGCCGCACGTCCCGGCAGCCCCGGTAGCGCTTTCCCTGAACGTGGTCTTGCTCGCACGTCAGCCCGAGGGGGCATGAGGGGGGCCAAGGAGCACGAGGGAAACGGAAGCGGGCCGCCTCCCGCGAGGGGAGGCGGCCCGCCGGGCACTCACGGTGCGTGGGTTCAGTCCCGCGCCTCCGCCAGCAGCTTCTGGAGTCGGCTCACGCCCTCCACCAGGTCCTCGTCGCCCAGCGCGTAGGACAGTCGCAGGTACCCCGGGGTGCCGAAGGCCTCGCCGGGTACGACCGCGACCTCGGCCTCCTCCAGGATGAGCGCGGCCAGTTCGACGGAGTTCTGCGGCCGCTTGCCCCGGATCTCCTTGCCGATCAGGGCCTTCACCGACGGGTAGGCGTAGAACGCGCCTTCGGGCTCCGGGCAGACCACGCCGTCGATCTCGTTGAGCATCCGCACGATGGTCCGGCGCCGGCGGTCGAAGGCCTCACGCATCGTGGCGACCGCGTCCAGGGAGCCGGAGACCGCGGCCAGCGCCGCCACCTGGGCGACGTTCGACACGTTCGACGTGGCGTGGGACTGCAGGTTGGTCGCCGCCTTCACGACGTCCTTCGGGCCGACGATCCAGCCGACCCGCCAGCCGGTCATCGCGTACGTCTTGGCGACGCCGTTGACCACGATGCACTTGTCCCGCAGCTCGGGCAGGAGGGCGGGCAGCGAGGTGAAGGTGGCGTCGCCGTAGACCAGGTGCTCGTAGATCTCGTCGGTCAGCACCCACAGCCCGTGCTCGACCGCCCAGCGGCCGATCGCCTCGGCGTCCTCGGCGCTGTAGACCGCGCCGGTCGGGTTCGAGGGGGAGACGAACAGGACGACCTTGGTCTTCTCCGTCCGCGCGGCCTCCAGCTGCTCCACGCTGACCCGGTAGCCGGTCGTCTCGTCGGCGACGACCTCGACCGGGACACCGCCGGCCAGCCGGATCGACTCCGGGTACGTCGTCCAGTACGGCGCCGGGACGATGACCTCGTCGCCCGGGTCGAGGATCGCGGCGAAGGCCTCGTAGATGGCCTGCTTGCCGCCGTTGGTGACGAGAACCTGGGCGGGGTCCACCTCGTAGCCGGAGTCGCGCAGCGTCTTCGCGGCGATCGCGGCCTTCAGCTCGGGCAGCCCGCCGGCCGGCGTGTACCGGTGGTACTTCGGGTTCCTGCACGCCTCGATCGCGGCGTCGACGATGTAGTCCGGGGTCGGGAAGTCGGGTTCACCGGCGCCGAAGCCGATCACCGGACGCCCGGCGGCCTTGAGGGCCTTGGCCTTGGCGTCCACGGCGAGGGTGGCGGACTCGGAGATCGCACCGATCCGGGCGGAGACCCGGCGCTCGGTGGGAGGGGTTGCAGCGCTCATGGACCCATCGTTCCAGACAGGAAACCCGTCCGGCATGAGGGTTTCACAGACTGAACAGGTACCGGCAAACCGTTGAACACCAGTCCGTATCCGTTCTTCCGGAGCCCCGCGGCCTGGACGATCTTGCATCGGAAGACCCGTCACGGGCGCTTTCTGTTCGACGCCCGGCCTCGGAACACGTACACTCACACCTCGTTGGCCTTCTCCGGCCGCGCTCGCCGGGTGCACACCAAGCATCCGTGTGAATGCGGTACGTTGGGGGACACACAAAGGGTCGTAGCTCAATTGGTAGAGCACTGGTCTCCAAAACCAGCGGTTGGGGGTTCGAGTCCCTCCGGCCCTGCTGCACACACCTCAGCCAGGATGTGTACGCATGTACGTACAGCAATGCATCGCCGTGCGGCTCATACCGGGCGCGGCACGGCCACGACCCGGAATCAGGTGAGGACGAGTGACGGACGCCGTGGGCTCCATCGACATGCCTGATGCCGAGGACGAGACGCCGGACGCCAGGAAGAAGAACCGCAAGGGCGGCAAGCGGGCCAAGAAGGGCCCACTGAAGCGTCTGGCGCTCTTCTACCGGCAGATCGTGGCGGAGCTTCGTAAGGTTGTCTGGCCGACCCGTAGCCAGTTGTCGTCGTACACCACCGCAGTGATCATCTTCGTGGTCTTCATGATCGGCCTGGTCACTTTGTTCGACTACGGTTTCGGTCACGCCGCCAAGTACGTCTTCGGCTGAGCAGCCAGCGAAGAGCGCCGAGGTACCCGGCGCTCATTTTCGCGTGTTCCACCCCTATGTATCCAGGAAGAAGCAGCCACCGTGTCTGACCCGAACGTGAACGACGCCGTTGAGCCTCGCGGCGAAGGGGCCGAGTCCGTCGAGGACGAACTCGACGCCGTCGAGGACGCGGACAGCGAGGTCTCCGAGACCTCCGCCGAGGTCGAGGCTGCCGCCGCGGACGAGGCCGAGGAAGCCGGGGAAACCGGTGAAACTGGTGAAACTGGGGAGGCCGCCGAGGAAGTCGAGGACGTCCGCGACCCGGTCGAGAAGCTCCGCGAGGAACTGCGGACGCTGCCCGGCGAGTGGTACGTCATCCACACCTACGCGGGCTACGAGAAGCGTGTGAAGGCCAACCTGGAGCAGCGGGCCGTCTCGCTCAACGTCGAGGACCTCGTCTACCAGGCCGAGGTGCCCGAGGAAGAGATCGTCCAGATCAAGAACGGTGAGCGTAAGACGGTCAAGCAGAACAAGCTGCCCGGCTACGTCCTGGTCCGGATGGACCTCACCGACCAGTCCTGGGGCGCGGTGCGTCACACGCCGGGTGTCACGGGCTTCGTCGGTGACGCCTTCAACCCGTACCCGCTGACCCTGGACGAGATCGTCAAGATGCTGGCTCCGGAGGCCGAGGAGAAGGCCGCCCGGGAGGCCGCCGAGGCCGAGGGCAAGCCGGTTCCGCAGCGCAAGGTCGAGGTCCAGGTGCTGGACTTCGAGGTCGGCGACTCGGTCACCGTCACCGACGGCCCGTTCGCCACGCTCCAGGCGACCATCAACGAGATCAACCCGGACTCCAAGAAGGTCAAGGGCCTGGTGGAGATCTTCGGCCGCGAGACGCCGGTCGAGCTCTCCTTCGACCAGATTCAGAAGAACTGACCCACCCCGAACCGCCGGCTCTGCCGGCTCCGCTGGGCAGAGTTCAGGACAAACGCTTCCGCGCAGGTCAGGCGAACGCTCAGGCGCCCGCCTGACCTGCTCGGTTTTTGGCCGCACATCCATACCCGCTATCGTTGTGCGGTATGCCTGCGTCCGGGCTGGTCCCGTCGCGCAGGCAGGACCCGAATGGAAAGGACCCGGAGAGCCATGCCTCCCAAGAAGAAGAAGGTCACGGGGCTCATCAAGCTCCAGATCCAGGCCGGTGCCGCCAACCCGGCTCCGCCGGTCGGCCCCGCGCTGGGTCAGCACGGCGTCAACATCATGGAGTTCTGCAAGGCCTACAACGCCGCGACCGAGTCGCAGCGTGGCTGGGTCATCCCGGTGGAGATCACGGTCTACGAGGACCGTTCCTTCACCTTCATCACCAAGACCCCGCCGGCCGCGAAGATGATCCTCAAGGCCGCGGGCGTGGAGAAGGGCTCCGGCGAGCCGCACAAGACCAAGGTCGCGAAGATCACGCGTGACCAGGTCCGCGAGATCGCCACCACCAAGATGCCCGACCTCAACGCCAACGACCTGGACGCCGCCGAGAAGATCATCGCCGGCACCGCCCGTTCCATGGGCGTCACGGTCGAGGGCTGACCTCCACCTCCGTAAGCCAAGCAGAAGTGTGGAAGGGCCCGCTCGGCCCGGACCACGACTCCTAAGAACCCACAGGAGCTTTAAGTGAGCAAGCGCAGCAAGTCTCTCCGCGCTGCGGACGCCAAGATCGACCGGGAGAAGCAGTACGCCCCGCTCGAGGCCGTCCGTCTCGCCAAGGAGACCTCCACGTCCAAGTTCGACGGCACCGTCGAGGTCGCCTTCCGTCTGGGTGTCGACCCGCGCAAGGCCGACCAGATGGTCCGTGGCACCGTGAACCTCCCGCACGGCACCGGCAAGACCGCCCGGGTCCTGGTCTTCGCGACCGGCGACCGTGCCGAGGCCGCGCGTGCCGCGGGCGCCGACATCGTCGGCGCCGACGAACTGATCGACGAGGTGTCGAAGGGCCGTCTGGACTTCGACGCCGTCGTCGCCACCCCGGACCTCATGGGCAAGGTCGGCCGCCTCGGCCGCGTGCTCGGTCCCCGTGGTCTCATGCCGAACCCCAAGACCGGCACCGTGACCCCGGACGTCGCCAAGGCTGTCAACGACATCAAGGGCGGCAAGATCGAGTTCCGCGTCGACAAGCACTCGAACCTGCACTTCATCATCGGCAAGACGTCCTTCGACGAGACCAAGCTGGTGGAGAACTACGGCGCCGCGCTGGACGAGATCCTCCGTCTGAAGCCGTCCGCCGCGAAGGGCCGCTACATCAAGAAGGCCTCGATGACGACCACGATGGGCCCGGGCATTCCGCTCGACCCGAACCGCACCCGCAACCTCCTCGTCGAGGAGGACCCGGCGGCGGTCTGAGCCTGACGGCTCGTCCAACCGGTCACGGGCCCCGCGCCCGCAGCATTCCTGCTGCGGGCGCGGGGCCCGTTCCGGTTCCGGTATGTGTGCCGGGCGGTCTGCGCTACGGTGCGGCCACGGGGTTCGCACGGGAGAGGGTGGGGGCGTGTACGGGTGGGACCGATGACGATCACGACCGTGCGCCGTACGGGCCTCGCGCTCGCGGCGACGATCGCGCTCACGGCGCTGACCACGCTGACCGCGATCTCCGCCTGCACCTCCTCGGCCGCCTCCGGCCCCTCAGGTTCAGCCGGCCCCTTTGGCCCTTCCGGCGGCCGTGGTGCCGACACCGGCGCCGGACAGCGGGACGAGGCGTCCCGCCTGCGGTCCGTCACGGCACTGCGGTCCGCCGAGCGCTCCACCGCCGGCGCGGGCTCCGCCCGCGTCGAGTCCACCACGGACATGGGCTCGCTGATGTCCATGACGGCCGACGGCACTCTCGCCTGGGGTGACCACCTCATCGGCACCCTGACCATCACGTACACGGACGGTGCGGTGGCCGACGCCATGCGCCGTCTCGGCAGCACGTCGATGGAAGCCCGCTACCTGCCCGACGCCTACTACGCGCGCGTGGGCGACAGGCTCGCCGCGCGGACGGGCGGCGCACGCTGGCTCCGGTACGGCCACGACGACCTCGAGGACATCGCAGGAGGCGGAGCCGCCGGTCTCGGGGACCGGATCCGCGGCTTCACACCCCAGCAGTGCGTGAAGCTGCTGCTGGCCTCCGGCGACGTGCGGAGGGTCGGTGAGGAACGGGTACGGGGCACGCCCGCCACGCGTTACTCGGGCACGGTGGAGCCCGCCCGACTGAAGACCCGGGACCCGGGCCCCGGGACGGGACGTTCGGCCGAACTGGCGGATCTGAAGGAGCAGTTGATCAGGGCCGGAGTCACCACTCAGACGGTGGACGTCTGGGTCGACGACCGGGGCCTGCTGGTCAAGAAGGTGGAGCGGGCGAAGACGGCGACGGGCCGGCTCACCCAGACCGCGTACTACGCCGACTACGGCGTGAAGGTGACGACCGAGGCTCCCCCCGCCGCCGAAACCCAGGACGCCGCGAACGTGGCGGACGGCCGGCGCGCCGCTCCCTGAGCCGCCGCCCGCCGCATCCCCCGTCAGGCCCTCCGGGGAGCTTCCGGCAGAACTCGAAGGCCGCTGTCAGAGGTGTGAGATAAGGTCAAAACCCTTGCTGTGTACAAGCTATGTGTTCCCTGGGGGGAACCGAGGACCTGGGGGGATTCGATGAGAACTTCCATACCTGCCGCCGGACTCACCGCACTCGTTCTTGCGGCCGGCGCGGTCGGCTGTTCGAGCGCCGAGGAGTCGCCCGAGATGACGCCGGCAGCGGCCGTGGCCAAGGCGGCGAAGAACACCGAGGACATCACGTCCTTCCGGTACACGATGACCGGTGAGGTCCCGGCGCAGGGCAAGATCGAGGCCGAGGCCTCGATGCGGATCAAGCCCGACGTCGCCATGAGCATGCAGATGACGGCGCCCGACGCGGGCACGCAGGGCAAGGTGGAGATCCGGCTCGTCGACAAGGCCATGTACATCGGTGGCGGCGCCGAGATGGCCAAGGAGATGGACGGCAAGAGCTGGATGAAGTTCGACATGGCCGAACTCGGTGCCGACGCGGAGCTGAACGAGCTCGGCGCTCCCGGCCAGGCCGAGCAGAACCCGGCCGCCGAGTCCACCTTCCTCACCGGCGCCAAGGACGTGAAGAAGGTCGGCACCGAGAAGATCGACGGGGTCGAGACCACCCACTACTCGGGCACCGTCACCCTCGACGATCTGCGCGCCTCGCTCAAGGACAAGGACGCCAAGGCCGCCGAGACCGGCGAGAAGAGCATCGAGCAGTACGAGAAGATGGGTGTCGAATCGCTCACGATGGACATGTGGGTCGACGGCGAGGACCACACCAAGCAGTTCCGGATGCGCGGCGACGCCACCCAGGGCCCGCTGGACATGACCATCAAGTTCCTCGACGTCAACAAGCCGGTGACGGTCGAGGCCCCGCCGGCCGAGGAGACCGCCGACCTGGCCGAGATGATGAAGGAAGCCGAGCAGGGCTGACCGGCCCGGACCGGACCGGTCAGCTGATCCCGGGGAACGGATTTGCCTCGCGGCGATCCGTTCCCGTACTCTCCTGAAGAAGCCAAAGACCGCTGGTTGTTGCCGTGCGCTCGTCAGAGAGCGCGGTGGCCGAAGGATCCGCTGAACTGCGGACGACCCGCGCAGGTGACAGTGGAAGAGTTCCCGGAATTCGCTGCCGCGAGGATGCGAATCACCGGTTGAGCCTCGCCCCGTGCGCCTGCGCCCGGGGCGTTTCGTTTTTCCCAGTCCTCCTTCGGGTCCGCGCGGTCCGAATCACCCGGAAGGAGGCCGAGGCTCTATGGCGAGGCCCGACAAGGCTGCTGCGGTTGCCGAGCTGACGGACAAGTTCCGCAGCTCCAACGCCGCCGTGCTGACCGAGTACCGCGGTCTCACCGTGGCGCAGCTCAAGACGCTGCGTCGTTCGCTCGGTGAGAACGCCCAGTACGCCGTGGTGAAGAACACGCTGACCAAGATTGCGGCCAACGAGGCCGGGATCACGCTGGACGACCAGCTCTTCGCTGGTCCGACGGCGGTCGCCTTCGTCACCGGTGACCCGGTGGAGTCGGCGAAGGGTCTCCGTGACTTCGCCAAGGACAACCCGAATCTCGTCATCAAGGGCGGTGTCCTTGACGGCAAGGCGCTGTCCGCCGACGAGATCAAGAAGCTCGCGGACCTCGAGTCCCGCGAGGTTCTGCTCTCCAAGCTGGCCGGTGCCTTCAAGGGCAAGCAGTCCCAGGCTGCTCAGCTCTTCCAGGCGCTGCCGTCGAAGCTCGTCCGCACCGTGGACGCGCTCCGTGCCAAGCAGGACGAGCAGGGCGGTGCCGAGTAATTCGGCTCGCTTTCCGATCCTCGCCGCATGAGGTGAGGGTCGATGCGGGCCCGACGTACGCCCGCCTCACCCAGTACATCCGGCACCTGCCGATTTAGTGGAAGGACCGCCATCATGGCGAAGCTCACCCAGGACGAGCTGCTGGCCCAGTTCGAGGGCATGACCCTCATCGAGCTCTCCGAGTTCGTGAAGGCCTTCGAGGAGAAGTTCGACGTCACCGCCGCCGCCGCGGTCGCCGTGGCCGGCCCGGCCGGTCCGGCCGCCGCCGCCCCGGTCGAGGAGGAGAAGGACGAGTTCGACGTCATCCTCACCGGTGCCGGCGACAAGAAGATCCAGGTCATCAAGGTCGTGCGCGAGCTCACCTCCCTCGGCCTGAAGGAGGCCAAGGACCTGGTCGACGGTGCGCCGAAGCCCGTCGTCGAGAAGGTCAACAAGGAAGCCGCCGACAAGGCCAAGGAGGCCCTCGAGGGCGCCGGCGCCTCCGTCGAGGTCAAGTAAGACCTTCCGGGTCCGACAGGACTCCAGCGGCCCGGCTGAGCCGGTTCCGCACCGCGTCCGGCAGGACGTGTAACGCGTAAGCGCCGAGGAGCGATCATCCATCCGGGTGGTCGCTCCTCGGTGTGTCCGGGGCCCGGTGGCGGCTGCCTTGCCCCTGGGACGGCGGGGGGTATGGTGATCTTCGATGCGGACCTCCGCGGGCCGCGAAGAGTCGCCTGTTGAGAGGCGGTTCGGGCAAGGGGGGCCTTGACGAACCGCACGCAGCGCGCAATTCTCAGGACGCGTCGTCACAAGGATCCGAATCCGAGGCATGGATCGACGGCGAAGAGGGCAGTATCACGGTGCGTCGAGGGCACGACCGTGCCGCAGGAGTTGAGAACAACGAGGGCCTTTGAGGGTCTCGAAAACCCGCACTGGACATCAGTGTGCCAAGTGGCTACACTGACCCTTTGCGCTGCCTGTTAGCTGTCCCCTGCCCGTCACCAGGGGTCTGCCCTCACTTGAGCACAGACGATCAGACCTCTCTGACCTGGCCTTTTCCGGTCGGACGGAGAAGTGTCTGGCATCGTGTCCGGTGGGGGGCCGGCACGCGCGTAGTGAGTCCGAGCCCTCGGAAGGACCCCCTCTTGGCCGCCTCGCGCAATGCCTCGACCGCGAATACGAACAACGCTGCCAGCACCGCCCCGCTGCGCATCTCCTTTGCAAAGATCAAGGAGCCCCTCGAGGTTCCGAACCTTCTCGCGCTGCAGACCGAGAGCTTCGACTGGCTGCTCGGCAACGACGCCTGGAAGGCTCGCGTCGAGGCCGCTCTGGAGAACGGTCAGGACGTCCCCACCAAGTCCGGTCTGGAGGAGATCTTCGAGGAGATCTCCCCGATCGAGGACTTCTCCGGGTCGATGTCGCTGACCTTCCGCGATCACCGCTTCGAGCCGCCGAAGAACTCCATCGACGAGTGCAAGGACCGTGACTTCACGTACGCGGCGCCGCTCTTCGTCACCGCCGAGTTCACCAACAACGAGACCGGCGAGATCAAGTCCCAGACCGTCTTCATGGGCGACTTCCCGCTCATGACGAACAAGGGCACCTTCGTCATCAACGGCACCGAGCGTGTCGTGGTGTCGCAGCTGGTCCGTTCGCCGGGTGTCTACTTCGACTCCAGCATCGACAAGACGTCCGACAAGGACATCTTCTCCGCCAAGATCATCCCGTCCCGGGGTGCCTGGCTGGAGATGGAGATCGACAAGCGCGACATGGTCGGCGTCCGCGTCGACCGCAAGCGCAAGCAGTCCGTCACCGTCCTGCTCAAGGCGCTCGGCTGGACCACCGAGCAGATCCTCGAGGAGTTCGGCGAGTACGAGTCCATGCGCGCCACCCTGGAGAAGGACCACACCCAGGGCCAGGACGACGCGCTGCTCGACATCTACCGCAAGCTGCGTCCGGGCGAGCCCCCCACCCGCGAGGCCGCGCAGACGCTGCTCGAGAACCTCTACTTCAACCCCAAGCGCTACGACCTGGCCAAGGTCGGCCGCTACAAGGTCAACAAGAAGCTGGGTGCCGACGCGCCGCTCGACGCGGGCGTGCTGACCGTCGAGGACGTCATCTCGACGATCAAGTACCTGGTGAAGCTGCACGCCGGTGAGATCGAGACCGTCGGCGACAGCGGCCAGACCATCGTCGTCGAGACGGACGACATCGACCACTTCGGCAACCGGCGCCTGCGCAGCGTCGGCGAGCTCATCCAGAACCAGGTCCGCACGGGTCTGGCCCGGATGGAGCGCGTCGTGCGCGAGCGCATGACCACGCAGGACGTCGAGGCGATCACGCCGCAGACCCTGATCAACATCCGGCCGGTCGTCGCCTCCATCAAGGAGTTCTTCGGCACCAGCCAGCTGTCCCAGTTCATGGACCAGAACAACCCGTTGTCCGGGCTGACGCACAAGCGTCGTCTGTCCGCGCTCGGCCCGGGTGGTCTCTCCCGTGAGCGGGCCGGCTTCGAGGTCCGTGACGTGCACCCCTCGCACTACGGCCGCATGTGCCCGATCGAGACGCCCGAAGGCCCGAACATCGGTCTGATCGGCTCGCTCGCCTCCTACGGCCGGGTCAACGCGTTCGGTTTCGTCGAGACCCCGTACCGCAATGTGAGCGACGGCCAGGTCACCGACGACGTCGACTACCTGACCGCCGACGAGGAGGACCGCTTCGTCATCGCGCAGGCCAACTCGCCGCTCACCGACGACCTGCGGTTCGCCGAGCCCCGCGTGCTGGTCCGCCGCAAGGGCGGCGAGGTCGACTACGTCAGCCCCGACGAGGTCGACTACATGGACGTCTCGCCGCGCCAGATGGTGTCGGTCGCGACCGCCATGATCCCCTTCCTCGAGCACGACGACGCCAACCGTGCCCTCATGGGCGCGAACATGATGCGTCAGGCCGTGCCGCTGATCAGGTCCGAGGCCCCGCTCGTCGGCACCGGCATGGAGTACCGCTCCGCCGCCGACGCCGGTGACGTGGTCAAGGCCGAGAAGTCGGGTGTGGTCCAGGAGGTCTCCGCGGACTACATCACCACCACCAACGACGACGGCACGTACATCACGTACCGCCTGGCCAAGTTCGCCCGCTCCAACCAGGGCACCTCGGTCAACCAGAAGGTCATCGTCAACGAGGGCGACCGCGTCGTCGAGGGCCAGGTCCTCGCCGACGGCCCGGCCACCGAGAACGGCGAGATGGCGCTCGGCAAGAACCTGCTGGTCGCGTTCATGCCGTGGGAGGGTCACAACTACGAGGACGCGATCATCCTGTCGCAGCGCCTCGTGCAGGACGACGTCCTCTCCTCGATCCACATCGAGGAGCACGAGGTCGACGCCCGTGACACCAAGCTCGGCCCCGAGGAGATCACCCGGGACATCCCGAACGTCTCCGAGGAGGTCCTCGCCGACCTCGACGAGCGCGGCATCATCCGCATCGGTGCCGAGGTCGTCGCCGGTGACATCCTCGTCGGCAAGGTCACGCCCAAGGGCGAGACCGAGCTGACCCCCGAGGAGCGCCTGCTGCGCGCGATCTTCGGTGAGAAGGCCCGTGAGGTCCGTGACACCTCGCTGAAGGTGCCGCACGGCGAGATCGGCAAGATCATCGGCGTGCGCGTCTTCGACCGCGAGGAGGGCGACGAGCTTCCCCCCGGTGTGAACCAGCTGGTGCGCGTCTACGTCGCGCAGAAGCGCAAGATCACCGACGGTGACAAGCTCGCCGGCCGCCACGGCAACAAGGGCGTCATCTCGAAGATCCTGCCGATCGAGGACATGCCGTTCCTGGAGGACGGCACCCCGGTCGACATCATCCTCAACCCGCTGGGTGTGCCGTCCCGAATGAACCCGGGACAGGTACTGGAGATCCACCTCGGCTGGCTCGCCAGCCGCGGCTGGGACGTCTCCGGCCTCGCCGAGGAATGGGCCGAGCGCCTGCAGAACATCGGCGCCGACCGCGTCGAGCCCGGCACCAACGTCGCCACCCCGGTCTTCGACGGTGCGCGCGAGGACGAGCTGGCCGGCCTGCTGCAGCACACCATCCCGAACCGCGACGGCGAGCGCATGGTGCTCCCGAGCGGTAAGGCGCGGCTGTTCGACGGCCGCTCCGGTGAGCCGTTCCCGGAGCCGATCTCGGTCGGCTACATGTACATCCTCAAGCTGCACCACCTGGTCGACGACAAGCTGCACGCCCGCTCGACCGGCCCGTACTCGATGATCACCCAGCAGCCGCTGGGTGGTAAGGCCCAGTTCGGTGGCCAGCGCTTCGGTGAGATGGAGGTGTGGGCGCTGGAGGCGTACGGCGCCGCGTACGCCCTCCAGGAGCTGCTGACCATCAAGTCCGACGATGTCACCGGCCGTGTGAAGGTCTACGAGGCCATCGTCAAGGGCGAGAACATCCCCGAGCCGGGCATCCCCGAGTCCTTCAAGGTCCTCATCAAGGAGATGCAGTCCCTGTGCCTGAACGTGGAGGTGCTGTCCAGCGACGGCATGTCCATCGAGATGCGTGACACCGACGAGGACGTCTTCCGCGCTGCGGAGGAGCTCGGCATCGACCTGTCCCGGCGCGAGCCGAGCAGCGTCGAAGAGGTCTGACGGGAGTTTCGGCCCGGAGGTTCAGCGATGAGGATCCCTGAACCTCCGGCCGGCCCCAGGACCCCCGTTTCAGACCCCACGACTTACGACCCTGAGAGGGATTGACGCATAGTGCTCGACGTCAACTTCTTCGACGAGCTCCGGATCGGCCTGGCCACCGCTGACGACATCCGTCAGTGGAGCCACGGCGAGGTCAAGAAGCCCGAGACCATCAACTACCGCACCCTCAAGCCGGAAAAGGACGGGCTCTTCTGCGAGAAGATCTTCGGTCCGACCCGGGACTGGGAGTGCTACTGCGGCAAGTACAAGCGCGTCCGTTTCAAGGGCATCATCTGCGAGCGCTGTGGCGTCGAGGTCACGCGCGCCAAGGTGCGCCGTGAGCGGATGGGCCACATCGAGCTGGCCGCGCCCGTCACGCACATCTGGTACTTCAAGGGCGTTCCGTCGCGTCTCGGCTACCTGCTCGACCTCGCCCCGAAGGACCTGGAGAAGGTCATCTACTTCGCGGCGTACATGATCACGTACGTCGACGAGGAGCGCCGCACCCGCGACCTGCCCTCGCTGGAGGCGCACGTCTCCGTCGAGCGCCAGCAGGTGGAGAACCGTCGCGACGCCGACCTGGAGGCCCGCGCCAAGAAGCTCGAGACCGACCTGGCCGAGCTCGAGGCCGAGGGCGCCAAGGCCGACGTGCGCCGCAAGGTGCGCGAGGGCGCCGAGCGTGAGATGAAGCAGCTGCGCGACCGCGCGCAGCGCGAGATCGACCGTCTCGACGAGGTGTGGAACCGGTTCAAGAACCTCAAGGTCCAGGACCTGGAGGGCGACGAACTGCTCTACCGCGAGCTGCGTGACCGCTTCGGCACGTACTTCGACGGCTCGATGGGTGCCGCGGCGCTGCAGAAGCGCCTGGAGTCCTTCGACCTCGAGGAGGAGGCCGAGCGCCTCCGCGAGATCATCCGCACCGGCAAGGGCCAGAAGAAGACCCGTGCGCTCAAGCGCCTCAAGGTCGTCTCCGCGTTCCTGCAGACCAGCAACAGCCCCAAGGGCATGGTGCTGGACTGCGTGCCGGTCATCCCGCCGGACCTGCGTCCGATGGTGCAGCTGGACGGTGGCCGCTTCGCGACCTCCGACCTGAACGACCTGTACCGCCGCGTGATCAACCGCAACAACCGCCTGAAGCGGCTTCTCGACCTCGGCGCGCCCGAGATCATCGTGAACAACGAGAAGCGCATGCTCCAGGAGGCCGTGGACGCGCTCTTCGACAACGGCCGTCGTGGCCGCCCGGTGACGGGCCCCGGCAACCGTCCGCTGAAGTCGCTGTCCGACATGCTCAAGGGCAAGCAGGGCCGCTTCCGCCAGAACCTGCTCGGCAAGCGCGTGGACTACTCCGCGCGTTCCGTGATCGTCGTCGGTCCGCAGCTGAAGCTGCACCAGTGCGGTCTGCCGAAGGCGATGGCGCTGGAGCTGTTCAAGCCGTTCGTGATGAAGCGTCTGGTCGACCTGAACCACGCGCAGAACATCAAGTCGGCCAAGCGCATGGTCGAGCGCGGCCGCACGGTCGTGTACGACGTCCTCGAAGAGGTCATCGCGGAGCACCCGGTTCTGCTGAACCGCGCGCCCACGCTGCACCGCCTCGGCATCCAGGCCTTCGAGCCGCAGCTGGTCGAGGGCAAGGCCATTCAGATCCACCCGCTCGTGTGCACCGCGTTCAACGCGGACTTCGACGGTGACCAGATGGCCGTGCACCTGCCGCTGTCCGCGGAGGCGCAGGCCGAGGCCCGCATCCTGATGCTGTCCTCGAACAACATCCTCAAGCCGGCCGACGGCCGTCCGGTGACGATGCCGACCCAGGACATGGTCCTCGGTCTGTTCTTCCTCACCACCGACGGCGAGATGCGCGACCTCAAGGGCGAGGAGCGCTCCTTCTCCTCGGTCGCCGAGGCGATCATGGCCTTCGACGCGGGCGAGCTGTCGCTCCAGTCGAAGATCGATGTCCGCTTCCCGGTCGGCACCATTCCGCCGCGCAGCTGGACGCCGCCGGCGCGTGAAGCGGATGAGCCGGAGTGGCAGCAGGGTGACAGCTTCCGGCTGAGCACCACCCTGGGCCGTGCGCTCTTCAACGAGCTGCTGCCCGAGGACTACCCGTTCGTCGACTACGAGGTCGGCAAGAAGCAGCTCTCCGAGATCGTCAACGACCTCGCCGAGCGCTACCCGAAGGTCATCGTGGCGGCGACGCTCGACAACCTGAAGGCTGCCGGCTTCCACTGGGCGACCCGTTCCGGCGTCACCGTCGCCATCTCCGACGTCGTCGTTCCCGAGGCGAAGAAGGCGATCGTCCACGGCTACGAGGCGCAGGACGAGAAGGTCCAGAAGCAGTACGAGCGCGGTCTGATCACCAAGGACGAGCGCACGCAGGAGCTCATCGCGATCTGGACCAAGGCGACCAACGAGGTCGCCGAGGCGATGAACGACAACTTCCCGAAGACCAACCCGATCTTCATGATGGTGAACTCGGGCGCACGAGGCAACATGATGCAGATGCGTCAGATCGCCGGTATGCGTGGTCTGGTGTCGAACGCGAAGAACGAGACGATCCCGCGGCCCATCAAGGCCTCGTTCCGTGAGGGTCTGTCCGTGCTGGAGTACTTCATCTCCACGCACGGTGCCCGTAAGGGTCTGGCGGACACCGCTCTGCGTACCGCCGACTCGGGTTACCTCACCCGTCGTCTGGTCGACGTCTCCCAGGACGTCATCATCCGCGAGGAGGACTGCGGCACCGACCGCGGTCTGAAGCTGCGGATCGCCACGCGGGAGGCCGACGGCACCCTGCGCAAGGCGGACGACGTCGAGACCAGCGTCTACGCCCGCATGCTCGCCGAGGACGTCGTCATCGACGGCAAGGTGATCGCGCCGGCCAACGTCGACCTCGGTGACGTGCTCATCGAGCAGCTGGTGCACCACGGCGTCGAGCAGGTCAAGACCCGTTCGATCCTGACCTGCGAGTCCGCCGTCGGCACCTGCGCCATGTGCTACGGCCGTTCGCTGGCCACCGGCAAGCTGGTCGACATCGGTGAGGCGGTCGGCATCATCGCCGCCCAGTCCATCGGTGAGCCCGGTACCCAGCTGACGATGCGTACCTTCCACACCGGTGGTGTGGCCGGTGACGACATCACCCAGGGTCTGCCGCGTGTCGTCGAGCTCTTCGAGGCCCGTACCCCGAAGGGTGTCGCCCCGATCTCCGAGGCCGCCGGCCGCGTCCGGATCGAGGAGACCGAGAAGACGAAGAAGATCGTCGTCACCCCGGACGACGGCAGCGACGAGACGGCGTTCCCGATCTCGAAGCGCGCCCGTCTGCTGGTCGGCGAGGGCGATCACGTCGAGGTGGGCCAGAAGCTCACCGTGGGTGCCACCAACCCGCACGACGTGCTGCGCATCCTGGGCCAGCGGGCCGTCCAGGTCCACCTGGTCGGCGAGGTCCAGAAGGTCTACAACTCGCAGGGTGTGTCGATCCACGACAAGCACATCGAGATCATCATCCGGCAGATGCTCCGCCGCGTGACGATCATCGAGTCCGGCGACGCCGAGCTGCTGCCCGGCGAGCTGGTCGAGCGCTCGAAGTTCGAGACCGAGAACCGTCGTGTGGTCCAGGAGGGCGGTCACCCGGCCTCCGGTCGTCCGCAGCTGATGGGTATCACCAAGGCCTCGCTGGCGACTGAGTCGTGGCTGTCGGCGGCGTCCTTCCAGGAGACGACCAGGGTCCTCACGGACGCGGCGATCAACGCCAAGTCCGACTCCCTGATCGGCCTCAAGGAGAACGTCATCATCGGTAAGCTCATCCCGGCCGGTACGGGCCTGTCCCGTTACCGCAACATCCGGGTCGAGCCGACCGAGGAGGCCAAGGCCGCGATGTACTCGGCCGTCGGCTACGACGACATCGACTACTCGCCGTTCGGCACGGGCTCCGGCCAGGCCGTTCCGCTGGAGGACTACGACTACGGTCCGTACAACCAGTAGGCGAGTCGCCTGAAGTACCGCAGGGCGGTCACCCCCGTACACCATGGGGTGACCGCCCTGCGGCGTCCCGCGACCCGTACCGGCGACCTGTACCGGTTTCGTGACGCGTAGCCCATGCCGTAAGGCTTTGCGCGGGCGCATGATGGAATGACGTGTGGAGTCGGGGGAGGTACCTGGTGTCGCAGTCGCCGTATCCGTCGTGGCAGCCCTGGCAGGGGCGAGGCGCTCCACAGCCGTGGGGTGGACCGGGCGGGCCGCAGCAGGGCGGCCCCCCGATGCTGGCCTCGCACGCTGACCGGGAGCGCACCGTGGACGTGCTCCGGGCCGGGTACGCGGAGGGCCGTCTGGACCAGCAGGAGCTCGAGCGGCGGGTGGCGCGGGCCTACCAGGCCCGTACGGTGGCGGATCTCTCGCTGCTGGTGGCCGATCTGCCGCAGGGCCCCGTGCCGCAGACCGCGGTGGTGCAGCAGCACGCCGTCCCCATGACGCCGGCGACGTTCCTGCCCCGGCAGAAGACCAACGAGAAGGCGGTCGGATCCATGGTGTGCGGGGTGCTGTGCCTGGCGACGGGCGGGGTGACCGGCATCCCGGCCGTGGTGCTGGGGCACATGGCCCGTGCGGAGATCCGGCGCTCGGGGGAGCAGGGGGACGGGCTCGCGGTGGCCGGGCTGGTGCTCGGCTGGCTGTCCACGGCCGGCTGGGCCGCTTTCCTGTTCCTGTTGGTCATGTTCGGTATAGCGGCGGGGTGACGCGCGGGGGAACGGAAAGGGGCCGGAGCCACCCTTTCGAAGATCATTCCCTTTCACGGGCTTCACTCGCTCCGCGCGGAGACGGGGTGACGGCCCATTTGTTTTGACCGCAGCCAATGCTATAGGTACGCTCAGACCTTGTGCCTGGGGTGTGCCCTGGCCTCCGCGCGTGCCGTCAGACCGTGCCGGGGGCTGTGAACGGCCACCGCGATCATGCGCTTCTTTCTGCCTTGCGGCGGGAGTCCGCGAGATTCGACACACCCGACCGCGTGGGTCGGTGGCGTTCCAGGTTAGCTGTACCTATCGGCACACAGAAACCGGAGAAGTAGTGCCTACGATCCAGCAGCTGGTCCGTAAGGGCCGGCAGGACAAGGTCGAGAAGAACAAGACGCCCGCACTCGAGGGTTCTCCCCAGCGTCGTGGCGTCTGCACGCGTGTGTTCACCACCACCCCGAAGAAGCCGAACTCGGCCCTCCGTAAGGTCGCGCGTGTGCGTCTGACCAGCGGTATCGAGGTCACTGCTTACATTCCGGGTGAGGGGCACAACCTGCAGGAGCACTCCATCGTGCTCGTGCGCGGCGGCCGTGTGAAGGACCTGCCGGGTGTTCGCTACAAGATCATCCGCGGCTCCCTCGACACCCAGGGTGTCAAGAACCGCAAGCAGGCCCGCAGCCGCTACGGCGCCAAGAAGGAGAAGTAAGAATGCCTCGTAAGGGCCCCGCCCCGAAGCGCCCGGTCATCATCGACCCGGTCTACGGTTCTCCTCTGGTGACCTCCCTGATCAACAAGGTGCTGATGAACGGCAAGCGCTCCACCGCCGAGCGCATCGTGTACGGCGCCATGGAGGGCCTTCGCGAGAAGACGGGCAACGACCCGATCATCACGCTGAAGCGCGCGCTGGAGAACATCAAGCCGACCCTCGAGGTCAAGTCCCGCCGTGTCGGTGGCGCCACGTACCAGGTTCCGATCGAGGTCAAGCCCGGTCGTGCCAACACGCTTGCGCTGCGCTGGCTGGTCGGTTACTCGCGTGCCCGTCGCGAGAAGACCATGACCGAGCGTCTGCTCAACGAACTCCTCGACGCCAGCAACGGCCTCGGTGCCGCTGTGAAGAAGCGCGAGGACACGCACAAGATGGCCGAGTCCAACAAGGCCTTCGCGCACTACCGCTGGTAGTCGCTACCCACATCGAGACCGAGAGAAGACTGAAGCCTTATGGCTACCACTTCACTTGACCTGGCCAAGGTCCGCAACATCGGGATCATGGCCCACATCGACGCGGGCAAGACGACCACCACCGAGCGGATCCTGTTCTACACCGGCGTGTCGTACAAGCTTGGCGAGACCCACGAGGGTTCCGCCACGATGGACTGGATGGAGCAGGAGCAGGAGCGTGGCATCACGATCACCTCTGCTGCGACGACCTGTCACTGGCCGCTCGAGGACAACGACTACACGATCAACATCATCGACACCCCGGGGCACGTCGACTTCACCGTAGAGGTGGAGCGTTCCCTGCGCGTGCTCGACGGTGCCGTGACCGTGTTCGACGGTGTCGCCGGTGTCGAGCCGCAGTCCGAGACGGTGTGGCGTCAGGCCGACCGTTACGGTGTGCCGCGTATCTGCTTCGTCAACAAGCTGGACCGTACCGGCGCGGACTTCCACCGCTGCGTCGGCATGATCAAGGACCGCCTGGGTGCGCAGCCGCTGGTCATGCAGCTGCCGATCGGTGCCGAGGCCGACTTCAACGGCGTCGTGGACCTGGTCCGCATGAAGGCGCTCGTGTGGTCCGCCGAGGCCGCCAAGGGCGAGATGTACGACGTCGTCGACATCCCGGCCACGCACACCGAGGCCGCCGAGGAGTGGCACGGCAAGCTGATCGAGGCCGTCGCGGAGAACGACGAAGAGATCATGGAGCTGTACCTGGAGGGCCAGGAGCCCACCGAGGAGCAGCTGCACGCCGCGATCCGTCGCATCACCATCGCGTCCGGCAAGTCCACCGACACCACCATCACCCCGGTGTTCTGCGGCACCGCGTTCAAGAACAAGGGCGTTCAGCCCCTGCTCGACGCGGTCGTGCGCTACCTCCCGACCCCGCTCGACATCGAGGCCATCGAGGCCCACGACGTCAAGGACCCCGAGGTCGTGATCAAGCGCAAGCCGTCCGAGGACGAGCCGCTGTCGGCCCTCGCGTTCAAGATCATGAGCGACCCGCACCTCGGCAAGCTCACCTTCGTCCGGGTCTACTCGGGCCGCCTGGTGTCCGGCACCGCCGTGCTGAACTCCGTCAAGGGCAAGAAGGAGCGCATCGGCAAGATCTACCGCATGCACGCCAACAAGCGTGAGGAGATCGAGTCGGTGGTCGCCGGCGACATCGTCGCCGTCATGGGCCTGAAGCAGACCACCACCGGTGAGACGCTGTCCGACGACAAGCAGCCGGTGATCCTGGAGTCCATGGACTTCCCGGCGCCGGTCATCCAGGTCGCCATCGAGCCCAAGTCGAAGGGCGACCAGGAGAAGCTGGGCGTCGCGATCCAGCGCCTGGCCGAGGAGGACCCGTCCTTCCAGGTCCACTCGGACGAGGAGACCGGCCAGACCATCATCGGTGGTATGGGCGAGCTGCACCTCGAGGTGCTGGTCGACCGTATGCGCCGTGAGTTCAAGGTCGAGGCCAACGTCGGCAAGCCGCAGGTCGCCTACCGCGAGACGATCCGCAAGGCCGTCGAGCGCGTGGACTACACCCACAAGAAGCAGACCGGTGGTACCGGTCAGTTCGCCAAGGTGCAGATCGCGATCGAGCCCATCGAGGGCGGCGACACCTCGTACGAGTTCGTGAACAAGGTGACCGGTGGCCGGGTGCCGAAGGAGTACATCCCTTCGGTGGACGCCGGTGCGCAGGAGGCCATGCAGTTCGGTATCCTCGCCGGCTACGAGATGACGGGCGTCCGCGTCACGCTTCTCGACGGTGGCTACCACGAGGTGGACTCCTCCGAGCTCGCGTTCAAGATCGCCGGTTCGCAGGCCTTCAAGGAGGCCGCGCGCAAGGCCTCGCCCGTGCTCCTCGAGCCGATGATGGCCGTCGAGGTCACCACGCCCGAGGACTACATGGGTGAAGTCATCGGCGACATCAACTCCCGCCGTGGCCAGATCCAGGCCATGGAGGAGCGGGCCGGTGCTCGCGTTGTGAAGGGCCTCGTGCCCCTTTCGGAGATGTTCGGCTACGTCGGGGACCTCCGCAGCAAGACGTCGGGTCGCGCAAGCTACTCGATGCAGTTCGACTCCTACGCCGAGGTTCCGCGGAACGTCGCCGAGGAGATCATCGCGAAGGCCAAGGGCGAGTAACGGACTCCGTTCACACGCTTTAGGCTTGACCCCGGAGCCTGCTTGGGGCATTCCACCGCGAACCCGGTGGAATGCCCCCGGCCCCGGGCTTTCCAGCAAAGATCACCTGGCGCCGATGAGTAAGGCGTACAGAACCACTCCACAGGAGGACCCCAGTGGCGAAGGCGAAGTTCGAGCGGACTAAGCCGCACGTCAACATCGGCACCATCGGTCACATCGACCACGGTAAGACGACCCTCACGGCCGCCATTACCAAGGTGCTGCACGACGCGTACCCGGACCTGAACGAGGCCTCGGCCTTCGACATGATCGACAAGGCGCCCGAAGAGCGCCAGCGTGGTATCACGATCTCGATCTCGCACGTCGAGTACCAGACCGAGCAGCGTCACTACGCCCACGTCGACTGCCCCGGTCACGCGGACTACATCAAGAACATGATCACGGGTGCCGCCCAGATGGACGGTGCCATCCTCGTGGTCGCCGCCACCGACGGCCCGATGCCGCAGACCAAGGAGCACGTGCTCCTGGCCCGCCAGGTCGGCGTTCCGTACATCGTCGTCGCCCTGAACAAGGCCGACATGGTGGACGACGAGGAGATCCTGGAGCTCGTCGAGCTCGAGGTCCGTGAGCTCCTCTCCGAGTACGAGTTCCCGGGCGACGACGTTCCCGTCGTCAAGGTCTCCGCTCTGAAGGCCCTCGAGGGCGACAAGGAGTGGGGCAACACCGTCCTCGAGCTGATGAAGGCCGTGGACGAGTCGATCCCGGCTCCCGAGCGTGACGTCGACAAGCCGTTCCTGATGCCGATCGAGGACGTCTTCACGATCACCGGTCGCGGTACGGTCGTCACCGGCCGTATCGAGCGTGGCATCCTCAAGGTCAACGAGACCGTCGACATCATCGGCATCAAGACCGAGAAGACCACCACCACGGTCACCGGCATCGAGATGTTCCGCAAGCTGCTCGACGAGGGTCAGGCCGGTGAGAACGTCGGTCTGCTGCTCCGCGGCATCAAGCGCGAGGACGTCGAGCGCGGCCAGGTCATCATCAAGCCCGGTTCGGTCACCCCGCACACCGAGTTCGAGGCCCAGGCCTACATCCTGTCGAAGGACGAGGGTGGCCGTCACACCCCCTTCTTCAACAACTACCGCCCGCAGTTCTACTTCCGTACGACGGACGTGACCGGCGTCGTGACCCTCCCCGAGGGCACCGAGATGGTCATGCCGGGTGACAACACCGAGATGAAGGTGGAGCTCATCCAGCCCATCGCCATGGAAGAGGGCCTGAAGTTCGCCATCCGTGAGGGTGGCCGGACCGTGGGCGCCGGCCAGGTCACCAAGATCAACAAGTAAGCTCCGGCTGCTTGCTGATCCGACCTGGTAGCTCCACCGCGAGCACCTGAGAGGGCCCGCACGACTTCGGTCGTGCGGGCCTTTTCGTGTCTGGGGCGAATGCGCAGGAGGGCCGCCGCACGGGCGGGCCGACGTCAAGCCCGGACCCTGTCCATCACCCGATCACGGGAAGTACTGGCATATGCGGGGCATGGGTCGAGGAACGCCCCTAGCTTCGGATCATGGTCAGCTCATCCCACGAGGCCCTGCACCGGATCTTCCAGGAAGATCCGGGCCTCTTCGCGCGTGCCGTCAAAGGGCTCGGAGTCCTCTTCGCCACCCCGCTTTCGGCCTCCACCCTCTCCACCGACCTCACCGAGAACCGCCCGGTGGAGCGCCGGGTGGACACGCTGCTGCAAATGGACACCGCCGACAACGGCAGCTTCGTCCTGGCCATCGAGTCACAGGGCGGGCGGGACCCCGACAAGCCCGCGAGTTGGGCTTATTACCTCTCACATCTGTACGCGAAATGCAGTTCGCCCCGGTTCTCCTCGTCGTCTGCGCGGACCGGCGCACCGCTGCCTGGGCGGCTCGGCATGTAGACATCGGCCCGCCGCAGTGGGCCTCACTCAAGGAACAAGGCCTCGGCAAGGCGCCGGCCGCGGATTTCTGGAGGCATCTCATGTCCGTAGACCTCTCCTTCTTCCAGTCGCAGACCGCCCAGAACCTTCGGGCGGAGGGCAAGGCAGAGGGCAAGGCGGAGGGCAAGGCCGACGACATCCTGCTTCTGCTGGAGCGCCGGGAGGTCGAGGTCTCCGAGGCGGAGCGTGAGCGAATCCTCGGGTGCGCCGACCTCGACACCCTGAGCCTCTGGTTCGTGCGCGCCATCACGGCCACGTCGGCGGCGGAGGTCTTCGAGAGCGGTGAGGAGGGCTGAGCCAGTTCGGCGGCCACGCCCCGCTGTCGGCTCCGTCGGCCGTGTCCAGGACCACGCCGCAAACCACTTCGCACTTCGCCCTCCGGCACCGCCACGTCCAGTAGCCGTGCGCCGAGCACTGTCTGGTACGTCCACTCCTGGTGGGCTTCGCCGCGGGCCAACGCGCACCTGTCGCAGTGGCCCGCCGTGGCGAAGTCCCGCTGAGTGCCACCGGTGACGGGGGAGCCGTTCGAGCGCCATTGTGTGCCGTGTCGGGTGGCAGGGCATGGGTACGGGCCCTGGTGCTCGCCGGGCCTGCTCGGGGCGGGGTCAGCTCTTGCGCGCCACCGCCACGTAGGCCCCGCTGCGGACGTCGCCCTGGCCGGGAACCGGCTCTCCGAGTTCCGGGTGCCAGTCCTCGGCGGCCACGACGCCCGGTGCCACGGGCTTCAGACCCTCGAAGAAGCGGGCGAAGCGCTCCCGGCTGCGCATGTCCATGGTGAGCCCGCCCGCCCTGTACAGGTCGCTGACCTTCCGCGAAGCCTCCTCCGGGTGGAAATCGGGAGTGAGGTGGGAAATGGTCAGGTAACTGCCGGGAGCCAAAGCGTCCTTGAGGCGTTCGACCAGCTCGTAGGCGCCGTCCTCGTCGCTGATGAAGTGCAGCAGTGCGATCAGCGAGAGCGCGATCGGCCGGTCGAAGTCCAGTGTCTTACGGGCGCGTTCCAGGATGGCGGCGGTGTCACGGGCGTCCGCCTGCACGTAGTCGACGTCCCCTTCAGGAGTGCCCCGGAGCAGCGCCCCGGCGTGGGCCGGCACGATCGGGTCGTTGTCGCAGTACACGACTCGTGCCTCGGGTGCGATCCGCTGGGCGACCTGGTGGAGGTTGGGCTCGGTGGGGATGCCGGTGCCGATGTCGAGGAACTGGCGTATGCCCTGGCCGGCCGTCCAGCGTGTGGCGCGGTGCATGAAGGCCCGGTTCATCCGCGCCATGACCGGGATGACCGGAGCGAACCCCACCAACTGCCTGCCCAGCTCCTCGTCCACCGGGTAGTTTTCCTTGCCACCGAGGAACCAGTCGTACATCCGCGCCGGATGTGGCTTGCCGGTGTCGATCCGCATGGGGGTGTCCATGCCCGTGTCCTGCTGGTTCATCGTGATTCCCCTTGCCAAGCACGGGAGTTGACTTGTGAACTTGGTGGTCACGATAGTCAGTTCCCGATCGACGCGGACCGCCGGGCGTCCCGGGAGGGCGGAGCGGCTGACGGGTGGAAGGGGCTGTTGCACGGTCGGCCTGCGGCAGGGCTCGGGAGGTCAGCGGTCTCTCCTCGGTGGCCGGCTGTGGGGCTACCCGCCCGATGCCTGCTGTTCAATGTACTGGTCCACTGGTAGACAGGTCGGGGAAAAGTGGGGGTCCGTTCCGTCGTGCGGCACGACGACGACCGATGTGAAAGGAGCCTGAGCGGCATCGCCCGTCTCGATGTGCTCCTTGAAATCGAACCGGACCGTCCAGCCGTATGCGTAATGGGCGCTTGCTTCGGGGAGCATCACCACGGAATCGGGCTTCTCCGGATATACCTTCTTCTTGAGGTACTCGGAAGCCGCTGCGACGGCTTCGTCCCGGTTCAACATTCAGGAACTCCCACTGAGATAGGGAATGTGCCCGTCGGGCTGTCGCCTCGTCCCCGCCGTACGCGTGGCCGTGCAGGCGCCGTACTCCGGCCGCTCTGACCCAGTTCGGCAGCGGCGAGGAAGGCGGGCGGGACGGTACGAGCGGCTTTCTCTGCCCCGAAAGCGTACGTGCCAGGGCTGGCCCAAGCGCGTACTGCCTTCAGCGCCCCGTCCAGGACGGCACTCGGCTCCCGCAGGGCCTCCCGGGCGAGGGCCGGTGTCCTCGCGTTCGAGGTCCCTCTGGGCGTGGGAATGGACGTGGCGTGCGGCCTCCGAGTCGTATTCCCGGCTGCGGAGCCGGGCGTCCGCGAGGAGGTGGGCACTGCGTGGGGTGGAGGACAGCAGCACGCTGAAGGCCGCGCGCCCGCGTTCCGGGAGGACGCACTGTCCCAAAAGCGTGAGCATTTCGACGGCGACTGTCCTGATGGCGCTCGTTTGAGTACCTGCGTGACACATGTTCGCCGACTGCTCACGCTTTTCCGCGAGGCATGCGTCTCCGGCCCCGCAACGTCGGGGCCGCGAAGATCTCCTGTGCCACCCGACGGGGTGTCTTCTGCACCTGTGACGGTGGTCCGTCGTTGTCGAGTGCCGCCGGTCATGGGTGACCGGTATGGCGTGGTGACGCTCGAAAGCGTGAATCGTTCCTTGCTTTCAGCGGTCGGCCGACTTTCGATCCGAAACAGCTGCGGATCCTTGAGCTGCGGTATGGGGCGATCCGGGCGCAGGCTCTCACTCCTCGGGAGTCGCCGGCCTTCGTGGAGCAAGTGCTGGGAGAGACATGCTCCGCAAGACTTCTGCCGGAGACGCTTCTGAACTGCTCTGCTTCAAGAGCAGTTACAGCGACGGCCCCGAGGGCGACTCCTGCGTGGAGAGCGCGATGGCGCCCCGCACCGTCCACGTCCGCGACTCCAAGAACGTGGCAGGTCCTCGGCTCACCCTCGCGTCGGGCGCGTGGACGAGCTTCGTGACGTACGCGTCGGAGCGCTGACACCCCAACAGCACGTGCTCCGCGCCGGCCCTGCGGGAGGCAGGCCGTCGATCAGGCGCCGGTATATCGCGATATGGAACATGTGCCTCGGCGCCCCGGCCCGGGGCGTCTTCTTTCGAGACCCATCGAACCTTGACCGCGCCCTCCTCGGCGAGCCGTGTCAGTGCCGGGTGCGGCACGGCTTCCTTGGCCGTGCCACGTCCCGATTCCTCGGGTTGCTGGAGCAGCACGTACCCGTAACCCTCCCCGCGCTCCAGCGCGGTCGGTGCGGCAGGAGTTCGGCTTCGCGTCGAGGTGTCCGTACGCCGTCGACCGCAGCGCACCGAACAGGCTGCTGCCGACCTACGGGTTCCGGCCGTCGACGCGTTGCCCTCCTTGACTTGTGGCCACCCCAGGAGTCTAAAGTGCTAGGCAACTAGGTAAATGGAGGAACCGGTGATTGAGTTCCACCTCGACAGTCAGTCCGGCCTGTCTCCGTACCAGCAGGTGGTGCAGCAGGTGCGGCATGCGCTGCGTCTGGGTCTGCTGAAGGAGGGGGACCGGCTTCCGACGGTCAAGGACGTGGCGGGACGGTTGGCGATCAACCCGAACACCGTGCTCAAGGCGTACCGGGAGCTGGAGCACCACGGGCTGGTGGCCGCCCGGCCGGGCGTCGGGACGTTCGTGACCCGGACGCTGGCCGACGACACGCTCGCCGCGCACGGACCGCTCCGCAAGGACCTGCGCCGCTGGCTGACCAAAGCGCGCCTTGCCGGGCTCGACGGGGAGAGCATCGAGGCGCTGTTCATGAACACCTTTCGTGACGCCGCCGGAGAGGACGTAGCGTGAACGCTGTCTTACGGGCCCAGGGTTTGGGCAAGAGGTACAAGCAGCGGTGGGCGCTGCAGAACTGCGACCTGGACGTCCCCGCCGGGCGCGTGGTCGGCCTGGTCGGTCCCAACGGGGCCGGCAAATCGACCCTGTTGCACCTGGCTTCCGGCATGCTCACCCCGACGGCCGGCACCATCGAGGTGTGCGGCGGCCGACCCGCCGCGGGTGTGGAGCAGCTGGCCAAGGTCGGTTTCGTCGCCCAGGACACCCCCACCTACGCCACGCTGAGCGTCGCCGACCATGTGGACCTCGGCAAGCGCCTCAACCCGAGCTGGGACGACGCCGTGGCGAGCGAGCGGATCCGTCGCCTCGGCCTGGACCCCGAGCAGAAGGCCGGCAGGCTGTCCGGTGGCCAGCGTGCGCAGCTCGCCCTCACCCTGGGCATCGCCAAACGCCCGGAGCTGCTCATCCTGGACGAGCCGGTCGCGGCCCTCGACCCGCTCGCCCGACGGGAGTTCATGCAGGACCTGATGGAGGCCGTCGCCGAGCACGAGCTGAGCGTCGTGCTCTCCTCCCACCTGGTCTCCGACCTGGAGCGGGCCTGCGACTACGTCATCGTGCTGGTCGACTCCCACGTGCGGGTGGCCGACGACATCGACGACCTGGTCGCCCGCCACCACCGGCTCACCGGTCCGTGCCGGGACCCTGCCACCCTTCCGGCCGGTCAGCACGTCATCACCGCCAGCCACACCGACCGCCAGACCACCCTCCTGGTACGCACCGAGGCTCCCGTCAACGATCCCTCCTGGACCGTCAGCCCCCTCGGCCTGGAAGACATCGTCCTGGCCTACATGACCCGACCCGCCGACGCGGTCCGTGACACCCGACCCGCGCTGGAGGTCCTCCGATGATCTGGCTGATTTGGCGTCAGTTCCGTGCCCAGGCCGCCGTGATGTTCGCCTTCGTGGCCGTCCTCGCCGCGGTGCTCGCGGTCACCGGCCCGCAGCTGGCCGACCTCCACCGAGTCGCCGGCAGCAGCCTGGCGGACCGGATCTCCAGTTCGGACCGGACCCTCTACCACACCGGACTGCTGGTCGTGCTCGCCGTGCCGGTGGTCATCGGGATGTTCTGGGGCGCGCCGCTGATCGCCCGTGAACTGGAGACCGGCACCCACCACCTCGCGTGGAACCAGGGCGTCACCCGCACCCGCTGGCTGGCGACCAAGCTGGGCGTCGGCGCGGCGGCCGCCATGACCGCCGCCGGACTGGCCGCACTCGCGGTGAGCTGGTGGAGCAGCCCCATCGACCGGGCCGTCGACGGGGGCGGCCCGACGGACACGTACTTCTCGCGGCTCGACCCCATGGCCTTCGCCGCACGGGGTGCCGTCCCCGTCGCCCATGCCGCCTTCGCCTTCGTCCTGGGCGTCGCCCTCGGCCTCGTCATCCGCCGCACCCTGCCCGCGATGGCGACCGCACCCGTCCTCTACGCCGCCGTCCAGATCACCGTGCCGATGTGGGTCCGGCCTCATCTGATCACCCCGGACCGGACCACCGTGCCGATCGAGTCCGGCATCCCCATCAGCATCCAGGACGAGAGCGCCAAGGAGATCGTCGTACACACCCCGATCTGCCCGGTGCCTGGATCACCTCCCAACAGACACTGGACGCCGCCGGCCGGCCGTCCTCCCCGCCGTCGTTCTTCGGCGACTGCCTGTACGGCGATTCGGACATCCCCAGCCTGCAGCACGTCGACCGCTGCATCGCCGACCTCGGGGCCCAGGGCTACCAGCAGCAGGTGACGTACCATCCCGCCGGTGACTTCTGGGCCCTGCAATGGGCCGAGACCGGGATCTACCTCGGTCTCGCCCTGGGCCTGACCGGGTTCTGCGCCTGGTGGATCCGCCGCCGACTGAACTGACGGACGCCCCCGACACGGGGCGGCCGGCGAGTGGGCAGCCGAGATCCGGCTGCCCACTCGCGACGCTGCTGCGAGGCGTGAGCGGTGTCGATCAACTCTTCGGCTTGATGTTTGCGTTGAGGTGGAAGAGGTTCGCGGGGTCGTACTTCGCCTTGACCGCCGAGAGGCGTTCGTAGTTCGTGCCGTAGCCCTCGCGCAGGAGTTGCTCGCCCTCCTCGAGGAAGCCGGGGAAGTTGAGGTAGACGCCTCCGGCGGAGAACGAACTCAGGTCGGCGAAGGTGTCGCGCACCCAGGTCATGTTCTCGGCCGAGTCGGCCTCCGCCTCCCAGTTCGCCTCGATTCCGAGCAGGTAGGGGGCGCCGCGGTTGGCGAAGGCGGTCTCCTCCTCGCCGACGCGGGCCATGGCACCGCCCTGGTACCAGACGTCGATGGTGCTGCGGGGCGAAGGCGCCGCGGCGGCGCGCTCGGCGAGCCGCTCGATCAGCTCGTCGCCGAGTTCGGGCACGTTCACGGACTTCCAGTAGTAGTGCAGGCCGTCGGGGTAGTCCTCGTCCAGGATCGCCTGGACCTCCGTGTAGGGCATGGGGCCGCTGAGGTCGAAGAGCGGGTCGGCGATCTCCCGCAGCGGCCGGAGCAGCCGCTCGCCCTCCGCCGGGTCGCCCGGGTACGGCGCGAGCAGGGCTGTGAAGTCCTTCCCGTGCGCCTCGGGCGGGAAGGGCTCTGCCGCCGGGACCTTCCCGAGAACTCCGATCGGGGCGAAGTCGTCCGGTCGCTGGGACAGGTAGTGCTCGCAGGCCCGCAGCACCTCCTTGGTGCGGTCCGCGGGGTAGAGCACGAAGCAGAGGAAAACCTCCGGCCCGAGAGGATGCAGGCGGTACTCGAACGAGGTGACGACGCCGAAGTTGCCGCCACCGCCCCGGACCGCCCAGAGGAGGTCCTGGTGCTGGGTCTCGTCGGCGACGAGGAGGCGCCCGTCAGCGGTGGCAACCCGTACGGACAGGAGATTGTCGCAGCTCAGCCCGTGTTTGCGCCGGAGCCAGCCTATTCCCCCGGACAAGGTCAGGCCGGCTGCCCCCGTCTCCGTCACCACGCCCAACGGAGTGGCGAGCCCATGGCGCTGGGTCTCCCGGTCGATGTCCCCCAACGTGCAGCCGCCCTGCGCGACCGCCCTTCGCCCCTCCGGGTCGACGTCGACCCCTCGCATCTCCGACAGGTCGATGACCAGACCACCGTCGCAGACCGCCTGACCGGCGACGCCGTGTCCGCCCCCGCGCACGGCGACGAGCATCTCGTTGTCGCGGGCGAAGTCGACCGCGGTGACCACGTCCTCGTCGCCCACGCACCGGGCCACCAGGGCCGGACGCCTGTCGATCATGCCGTTCCAGAGCCGTCGTGCCGGCTCGTAGGCGGCCTCCCCGGGCCGGACGACCCTGCCACGCAACCTGGAGGCGAACGCGTCCACGAGGGAGTTTGGAACGTCCGCCTGCTCGTCGTGCCGACCTTCCTGCCCCTTGACCGGCGTGCCGCTGCGGCTGTGCCTCCCGTCCATGGGGATCACCTCCCGGTTTTCAGCATCACGCCTGGCGGGAGGAGGTGCCATTCGAGCTCTCTGCGCACCGTGCCGACCGTCCCGCGCTTCGTACGAAGAGTCTCGAATGGCGGACAATTGTGCGAGGCCCTTGGCCTTCCGCTTAACACATGAGTAACACTGAAGGGTCGACTGCTGTATCGAAAATCCATGAGGCGGTCGCCGTCCTGCGCGAGGCAATGGCGCCGCGCGCCCATCACCGGGCCCGTTCCGGTGTCAGCCGCGCCAGAAAGGGACCCCGTGACTTCACGACCCGGCTTCACCTCCTCGCTCGAGAACCTGCGTACCGAGATCCTGCGCCGCAATCCGGCCGAACCCGAGTTCCACCAGGCCGCGCGCGAGGTGCTGGACACCCTCGGGCCGGTGCTCAGGGCGCGTCCGGAGTACGCGGAACCGGGGCTCGTCGAGCGGCTCATCGAGCCGGAGCGGCAGATCATCTTCCGGGTGCCGTGGCAGGACGACCAGGGGTGTGTTCACGTCAACCGGGGATTCCGGATCGAATACAACAGCGCCCTCGGCCCGTACAAGGGCGGTCTGCGCTTCCACCCCTCGGTGAATCTCGGGATCATCAAGTTCCTCGGCTTCGAGCAGGTCTTCAAGAACGCGCTGACCGGGCTCGGCATCGGCGGCGGCAAGGGCGGCAGCGACTTCGACCCGCAGGGCCGCAGTGACGCGGAGGTCATGCGCTTCTGCCAGTCGTTCATGACGGAGCTGTACCGGCACATCGGTGAGTACACCGACGTACCGGCGGGCGACATCGGTGTCGGCGCCCGCGAGATCGGCTACCTGTTCGGCCAGTACCGGCGGATAACCAACCGCTGGGAGGGCGGCGTCCTGACCGGCAAGCGCGCCGGCTGGGGCGGCTCGCTGATACGGCCGGAGGCGACCGGATACGGCAACGTGCTGTTCGCGGAGGCGATGCTGCACGAGCGTGGCGAGGAACTGGAGGGCCAGACCGCGGTCGTCTCCGGATCCGGAAACGTCGCGATCTACACCATCCAGAAGCTGACGGCCCTCGGCGCCAACCCGGTGACCTGCTCCGACTCCAGCGGCTACGTGTTCGACGAGAAGGGCATCGACCTGGAGCTGCTGTGCCAGATCAAGGAGGTCGAGCGCGGCCGGGTGAGCGCGTACGCCGAGCGGCGTGGCGCCTCCGCGCGGTTCGTGCCCGGCGGGCGTGTCTGGGAGGTCCCGGCCGACATCGCCCTGCCGTCGGCGACGCAGAACGAGCTGAACGCGGACGCCGCCGCCGTACTCATCCGCAACGGCGTGAAGGCGGTGTCGGAGGGCGCGAACATGCCGACGACGCCGGACGCCGTGCAGCTCTTCCAGAAGGCCGGAGTCGCCTTCGGGCCCGGCAAGGCCGCGAACGCGGGCGGGGTCGCGGTCAGCGCGCTGGAGATGACGCAGAACGCGTCGCGCACGACGTGGAAGGCCGACCAGGTCGAGAACGAACTGGCCCGCATCATGACCGACATCCACAACACGTGCGCCGAGACCGCCGACCGCTACGGCGCCCCCGGCGACTACGTCGCGGGCGCGAACATCGCCGGCTTCGAGCGGGTCGCGGACGCGATCCTGGCGCAGGGCGTCATCTGACGGCGCCGGTGCCGAGCGGGGAAGGGCCGAGAGCCCTTCCCCGCTCGGGCTGAGGGGGGCCGTACCCCACACGGCCCTGGTGTGCGCCTCGCGCGGCCGAGGAGACTGGGACACATGCAGAAGCTCTCCCTCGACGCCCTCGCCCGCGAGCACCTCGAACGCGCTGCCGCCGCTTCCACCGGCCGCAGCGCGAGCACGGTCTACGGCGGCCACGAGCACGTCCTGCGCCAGACCCTCCTCGCTCTGACCGCCGGCACCTCCCTCGCCGAGCACGACAGCCCCGGCGAGGCGACCCTGCTGGTCCTGAGCGGTCGCGTCCGCCTCACCAGCGGCGACACCTCGTGGGAGGGCCGGACCGGCGACCTGCTCGCCGTCCCACCGGCCCGCCACGGTCTGGAGGCCCTGGAGGACGCGGCAGTGATCCTCACCGTCGCCACAAAGGGCTGAAGAGCCCGCGAGGACCACCGCCCGCATGGCGTGCGGCCCGGCGTGTCGGCAGGGGTGTCAGATGCGGTGGACGGTGTGCAGGGTCCGGGCGTACGTGCCCGTGCCGTCCAGGAGGGAAGCGCCTCCCAGGTCCGACATGGTGGGGCCGTTGATCGTCTTGCGGCTGGACAGGAAGCGGCGCTTGCCGGCCGTGTCCGTGCCGAGGTGGATCCCGACGTGGTCTGCCGTGGCCGTGGGGCCGTCGTCGCCCGAGTCCGCGTTGAACAGCACGAGATCGCCCGGCTGAAGCTGCTCCGCCGCGGGCGGGTTCACCCCGTCGGTGCGGGCGATGCGCACCCCCGGGGTGTGGTCGGCCATGTCACGGGAGCGCCGGGGTATCCGGGTGCCGGAGGTGTCCGCCTTCGCGGCCATCGGCACCCCCATGTGGTAGCCGTACACCATGCGCGTGTAGCCCGAGCAGTCGAGAGCGCCCCTCTGATCGCTGTCCGGATCGCTGTCCGGACCCGTGTAGGTGCCGTCGGGGAAGGTCCAGCCGGTGTCCATGTACTCGTGGAAGTCGGCGCCCTCGACGCGGTAGCCCCGCGCGTCCGAGTAACCGTACTTCGCCGCACCCAGGACCTTCTTGCCCTCCGCCGGTCCGGAGCCGGAGACCACCGCGGGGGCGCCGGGGAGGAACATGGCCGCGTAGGCCAGGACGTCCGGCGCGGTGGAGCCGGCCCAGGCGCGAACGGTGCTCTCCAGTTCCGGCGTCCAGTTCCCGTCGAAAGGCTCGGGCAGCACCCGCACCCAGTCCCCGTGGGTGACGGTCGGCGGGTCGGCCCAGGTGGCGGCGGTCACCTCGAAACGGCTGACGAGCAGCTTCACCGGCAGGTTGGTGCAGCCGCGGTTGGCCAGGGCGCGCAGGCCGACCCGTCCCGCGCCGAGGTCCGAGTCGGTGACGTCGACCAGCCATGCGCCGGGCTCGGGCGAGGCGGACGCCCAGGCCTTGACCCGGATCCTGCTGCCCTCGCGGAGCACGCGGATCGTCCAGTCCGTGCCCGCGGGCACGCCCGTGGCGACCGTGATGGCCGAGGTCAGCTGGGTGACGACGTCGGCCTTCTCCTTCTCCACCCGCAGCTGCACCGCACCGCTGGTGACGAAGGACAGCCGGGCCCGGTAGTTGTTGCGGGTGTCCTGGTAGCCGAAGGACAGCGCGTAGGAGCAGGCTTCTCCGGTGGGAACCTTGTCGAAGCGCGCGACGGAGCGGACGTCGACGTCGGTGATGGCGTCGTCACGGACGCTGGCGTAGCGGCTGGCGTTGTCGGTGGTCAGAGCGATGGTGCCGGTGCCCGGAACCACCGAGTAGTCGGTGTCGACGGGGCCGAGGGTGGACCAGGTGCCGCCGCCGGGGGAGCTACCCCAGTACGAGCGCTTCTCCGCGGGCAGGGACAGGTCGGGCAGGGTGCGTCTGAAGTCGTCCGCGAAGGGTCTCTTGTTCTCCGTGAACGTCCGCTCGGGTCCCGGCAGCAGCACCGTGCGGGCGCCGTGCGTCAGGAGGGCGACACGTCTGCCGCCCGAGGTGATCTCGGTACGGGGCAAAGTGCCCGGCAACACGGTCGCGGTGAGGGGCGACCGCAGCGTCTCGCGGATGAAGTGGGAGGCGTCCAGCGGCGCCGTCGTCACGGAGGAGGGGGCGGAACGCAGTCCCGCCGGAGCCGCGAGCGGCTCGGCCGGTGAGGCCGTACCGGCGGCGTGGGCCGAGGAGGCGGTCGTGCCGGCCAGCGGGAGAGCGGCGGCGGAGGCGGCGAATACGGCGAGCACACTGCGCCGTGAGGTGTTCGACATGCCTGTCATGATCAGGCCTGCAGGGTTCCGCCCGTACCCCGGGTGATCATGTTTGGCCCGTGTCACTTCCGGGGTATCCTCATCCGCCCGATTGGCCAGCCCCCTGCCCTCTGTGGCAAACTAGCCGGGTTGCTCGGTCGAGCGCCGATGCTGCGCGCCTCCCGCCGGGAGGACCGGAAGCGAGTCCCACAGTACTCGTCGTCCCATGCATTGCACCGAGAGGTGCAGGGGCGGACGTACGGGAATCTTCCGGGAAGCGTCAGCGGGGTGCAGGCCAGGCACCCGGTGGGCCTCTCGCCCCCAGCCGCGGTTCCGGAAGGGTCCGCACTCCCCGTACAGGGAAGTTCCGACAAGGGACATCCATGTCAGCGGGAGCGCGACACGCCCGACCGCGTGGGTCGGAGGGGAGGGCGGGAACACCGGGTTCCGGAGCGTTTACGAGAGACAGGACTACGAAGTAGCCATGGCGGGACAGAAGATCCGCATCCGGCTCAAGGCCTACGACCACGAGGTCATCGATTCCTCGGCGAAGAAGATCGTCGAGACGGTGACGCGTACTGGTGCGTCGGTCGCGGGCCCGGTGCCGCTGCCCACTGAGAAGAACGTGTACTGCGTCATCAAGTCGCCGCACAAGTACAAGGACTCGCGCGAGCACTTCGAGATGCGCACGCACAAGCGCCTCATCGACATCCTCGACCCGACCCCCAAGACCGTTGACTCTCTGATGCGACTCGACCTCCCGGCCGGTGTCGACATCGAGATCAAGCTCTGAGGGCCGGTGATCTGAGAGATGACCAAGCAGATCAAGGGCATCCTGGGCGAGAAGCTCGGTATGACGCAGGTGTGGGACGAGAGCAACCGTGTTGTTCCCGTCACCGTCGTCAAGGCCGGGCCCAACGTCGTCACCCAGGTCCGTACGAACGACGTCGACGGCTACGAGTCCGTGCAGATCGCCTTCGGTGAGATCGACCCGCGCAAGGTGAACAAGCCCCTCAAGGGCCACTTCGCGAAGGCCGACGTCACCCCCCGTCGCCACCTCGTCGAGCTCCGCACCGCGGACGCCTCCGAGTACACGCTGGGCCAGGAAGTCACCGCTGAGGTGTTCGAGGCCGGCGTGAAGGTCGACGTGACGGCGAAGAGCAAGGGCAAGGGCTTCGCCGGCGTCATGAAGCGTCACAACTTCAAGGGCAACAACTCCTCGCACGGTGCCAAGCGCGTGCACCGCATGCCCGGCTCCATCGGCGGTTGCGCCACCCCGGGTCGTGTGTTCAAGGGCCAGCGCATGGCGGGCCGCATGGGCAACGAGCGGGTCACCACCCAGAACCTGACCGTCCACGCCGTTGACGCGGAGAAGGGTCTGCTGCTCATCAAGGGCGCGGTTCCCGGTCCGAACGGCGGCCTCGTCCTGGTCCGCACCGCGGCCAAGGGGGCCTGAGGTAACGATGAGCACTGTTGACATCCTTTCGCCGGCAGGCGACAAGGCCGGTACCGTCGAGCTCCCCGCGGAGATCTTCGGCGTGGAGAAGGTCAGCATTCCGCTGATCCACCAGGTCGTCGTCGCTCAGCTGGCCGCTGCCCGCCAGGGCACGCACAAGACCAAGACCCGCGGTGAAGTCCGTGGTGGCGGCAGGAAGCCGTACCGCCAGAAGGGCACCGGCCGCGCCCGTCAGGGTTCGACCCGTGCGCCGCAGTTCGCCGGCGGTGGCGTCGTCCACGGCCCGCAGCCGCGCGACTACTCGCAGCGGACCCCGAAGAAGATGAAGGCCGCGGCCCTGCGCCACGCCCTCACCGACCGGGCCCGCCACGACCGCATTCACGTCGTCACCGGCGTGATCGAGGGCGAGACCCCCTCCACGAAGGCCGCCAAGACGCTGTTCGGCAAGATCTCGGAGCGCAAGAACCTGCTCCTGGTCGTCGACCGCGCCGACGAGGCCGCGTGGCTGTCCGCCCGCAACCTGCCCCAGGTGCACATCCTGGAGCCGGGCCAGCTGAACACGTACGACGTTCTCGTCTCGGACGACGTGGTCTTCACCAAGGCCGCTTTCGAGTCCTTCGTCGCCGGCCCGAACAAGGCCAACGACAACGAAGGGAGCGAGGTCTGATGGCTGTCCGTCACCCCTCCGTCGCCTCCAAGGCGGCGAAGAAGGCCAAGGAGGCGCGCCTCAAGAAGGCACGCCGCCACGCCACCGAAGGCAAGAACACCGTCATCACCCCGGTGAGCAAGTCGTTCACGGACCCCCGTGACGTCCTGATCAAGCCGGTCGTGTCGGAGAAGAGCTACGCGCTCATCGACGAGAACAAGTACACGTTCATCGTCGCTCCGGGCTCCAACAAGACGGAGATCAAGGAGGCCGTGCAGGCGGTCTTCTCGGTCAAGGTCACCGGCGTCAACACGATCAACCGCCAGGGCAAGCGCAAGCGCACGCGCACCGGCTTCGGCCAGCGCACGGGCACCAAGCGCGCGATCGTGACCCTCGCCGAGGGCGACCGTATCGACATCTTCGGCGGTCCGACCTCCTGACGGAGGTCGGAACGTCCAGATTTCGGAACAAACTTCCGAGGACTGAGAGACAATGGGTATCCGCAAGTACAAGCCGACGACCCCGGGCCGTCGTGGCTCCAGCGTCGCCGACTTCGTCGAGATCACGCGGTCCACGCCGGAGAAGTCGCTGGTCCGTCCCCTGCACAGCAAGGGCGGCCGTAACAATTCCGGTCGTGTGACCGTCCGCCACCAGGGTGGCGGACACAAGCGCGCCTACCGCGTGATCGACTTCCGTCGTCACGACAAGGACGGCGTGCCGGCGAAGGTCGCGCACATCGAGTACGACCCCAACCGCACCGCGCGCATCGCGCTCCTGCACTACGCGGACGGCGAGAAGCGCTACATTCTCGCGCCGCGTGGCCTGAGCCAGGGCGACCGCGTCGAGAACGGTCCCGGGGCCGACATCAAGCCGGGCAACAACCTTGCCCTGCGCAACATCCCGGTCGGTACGACGCTGCACGCCATCGAGCTGCGTCCCGGCGGCGGCGCCAAGTTCGCCCGCTCCGCCGGTGCCTCGGTGCAGCTGCTCGCGAAGGAGGGCCAGATGGCCCACCTGCGCATGCCGTCCGGTGAGATCCGCCTGGTCGACGTCCGCTGCCGCGGCACCATCGGCGAGGTCGGCAACGCCGAGCAGAGCAACATCAGCTGGGGCAAGGCCGGTCGTAAGCGCTGGCTGGGCGTCCGCCCGAGCGTGCGTGGTGTGGTCATGAACCCGGTGGACCACCCGCACGGTGGTGGTGAGGGCCGTACCTCCGGTGGTCGCCACCCGGTGTCCCCGTGGGGCCAGAAGGAAGGCCGTACTCGGGCGCCCAAGAAGGCGTCGAACAAGTACATCGTCCGCCGCCGCAAGACGAACAAGAAGCGCTAAGGACGGGTTGAGATGCCTCGTAGCCTGAAGAAGGGGCCCTTCGTCGACGACCACCTGATCAAGAAGGTGGACGTCCAGAACGAAGCCGGCACCAAGAACGTCATCAAGACCTGGTCCCGTCGCTCGATGATCGTCCCGGCCATGCTCGGCCACACGATCGCGGTGCACAACGGCAAGACCCACATTCCGGTGTTCGTCACCGAGTCGATGGTCGGCCACAAGCTCGGCGAGTTCTCGCCGACGCGCACCTTCCGGGGTCACGTCAAGGACGACCGGAAGTCGAAGCGCCGCTAAAGGCGGGGTGGAATGACCATGACAGACACTGGAAGGACAACCATGGAAGCCAGGGCCCAGGCGCGGTACATCCGCGTCACGCCCATGAAGGCCCGCCGTGTGGTGGACCTCATCCGTGGCATGAACGCCACGGAGGCTCAGGCGGTCCTGCGTTTCGCCCCGCAGGCCGCGAGCGTGCCGGTCGGCAAGGTGCTGGACAGCGCCATCGCCAACGCCGCGCACAACTACGACCACACCGACGCCGACAGCCTCATCATTTCCGAGGCGTACGTCGACGAGGGTCCGACCCTGAAGCGGTTCCGTCCGCGCGCCCAGGGTCGTGCCTACCGGATCCGCAAGCGGACCAGCCACATCACCGTGGTCGTCAGCAGCAAGGAAGGAACCCGGTAATGGGCCAGAAGGTTAACCCGCATGGGTTCCGGCTCGGTGTCACGACCGACTTCAAGTCGCGTTGGTACGCCGACAAGCTGTACAAGGACTACGTCAAGGAAGACGTCGCCATCCGTCGGATGATGACGTCCGGCATGGAGCGCGCCGGCATCTCGAAGGTGGAGATCGAGCGCACCCGTGACCGTGTGCGGGTGGACATCCACACCGCGCGTCCGGGCATCGTCATCGGCCGCCGCGGCGCCGAGGCCGACCGCATCCGCGGCGACCTCGAGAAGCTCACCGGCAAGCAGGTCCAGCTGAACATCCTCGAGGTCAAGAACCCCGAGACGGACGCTCAGCTCGTGGCCCAGGCCGTCGCCGAGCAGCTCTCCTCCCGCGTCTCCTTCCGCCGTGCCATGCGCAAGAGCATGCAGTCGGCGATGAAGGCGGGCGCCAAGGGCATCAAGATCCAGTGCGGTGGCCGTCTCGGCGGCGCCGAGATGTCCCGCTCGGAGTTCTACCGCGAGGGCCGTGTGCCCCTGCACACGCTCCGCGCGAACGTGGACTACGGCTTCTTCGAGGCCAAGACGACCTTCGGCCGCATCGGTGTGAAGGTCTGGATCTACAAGGGCGACGTCAAGAACATCGCCGAGGTCCGCGCCGAGAACGCTGCTGCCCGCGCCGGCAACCGCCCGGCTCGTGGCGGTGCCGACCGTCCGGCCCGTGGTGGCCGCGGTGGCGAGCGTGGCGGGCGCGGTCGCAAGCCGCAGCAGGCTCCGGCTGCCGAGGCCCCCAAGGCCGAGGCTCCCGCTGCCGCTCCGGCTGAGAGCACCGGAACGGAGGCCTGACCGACATGCTGATCCCCCGTAGGGTCAAGCACCGCAAGCAGCACCACCCCGGCCGCAGCGGCATGTCCAAGGGCGGAACGCAGGTTGCGTTCGGCGAGTACGGCATCCAGGCGCTGACCCCGGCGTATGTGACGAACCGCCAGATCGAGGCGGCTCGTATCGCCATGACCCGCCACATCAAGCGTGGCGGCAAGGTCTGGATCAACATCTACCCGGACCGCCCGCTGACGAAGAAGCCGGCCGAGACCCGCATGGGTTCCGGTAAGGGTTCTCCGGAGTGGTGGATCGCCAACGTCAAGCCCGGACGCGTCATGTTCGAGCTGTCGTACCCCAACGAGAAGATCGCCCGTGAGGCGCTGACCCGTGCGGCCCACAAGCTGCCGATGAAGTGCCGGATCGTCAAGCGCGAGGCAGGTGAAGCGTGATGTCGGCCGGTACCAAGGCGTCCGAGCTGCGCGAACTGGGTGACGAGGAGCTTCTCGCGAAGCTCCGCGAAGCCAAGGAAGAGCTGTTCAACCTCCGCTTCCAGGCGGCGACCGGACAGCTCGAGAACCACGGCCGGCTGAAGGCCGTCCGCAAGGACATCGCGCGGATCTACACCCTGATGCGCGAGCGCGAGCTGGGCATCGAAACGGTGGAGAGCGCCTGATGAGCGAGAACAACGTGACTGAGACGAACACTGAGGCTCGCGGCTTCCGCAAGAGCCGTGAGGGCATCGTCGTCAGCGACAAGATGGACAAGACCGTCGTCGTCGCCGTCGAGGACCGCAAGAAGCACGCGCTGTACGGCAAGGTCATCCGCAGCACGAGCAAGCTCAAGGCCCACGACGAGCAGAACGCCGCCGGCGTCGGCGACCGCGTCCTCCTGATGGAGACCCGGCCGCTGTCCGCGACGAAGCACTGGCGCATCGTCGAGATCCTCGAGAAGGCCAAGTAGGTAATTCCCGCAAGGGAATTCCAAAAAGTACGTTCCTGCGGGGCACCCCTCGCAGGACAGTTCCGCCAGGCTCCGACGGGGCTACCGCGTTCGACTGAGAACGCGCAGGCCCCGTCGGGGAACCGGCAGACATTCAGGAGATAGACGTGATCCAGCAGGAGTCGCGACTGCGCGTCGCCGACAACACGGGGGCGAAGGAAATCCTTTGCATCCGTGTGCTCGGTGGCTCCGGTCGCCGCTACGCGGGCATCGGTGACGTCATCGTCGCCACCGTCAAGGACGCGATCCCCGGCGGCAACGTGAAGAAGGGTGACGTCATCAAGGCGGTCATCGTTCGCACCGTCAAGGAGCGCCGCCGTCCGGACGGCTCGTACATCCGCTTCGACGAGAACGCCGCCGTCATTCTGAAGAACGACGGCGACCCCCGTGGCACCCGTATCTTCGGCCCGGTCGGCCGAGAGCTGCGCGAGAAGAAGTTCATGAAGATCATCTCCCTCGCGCCGGAGGTGCTGTGAGCATGAAGATCAAGAAGGGTGACCTGGTCCAGGTCATCACCGGCAAGGACAAGGGCAAGCAGGGCAAGGTCATTGCCGCTTACCCGCGCGAGGAGCGCGTCCTGGTCGAGGGTGTCAACCGGGTCAAGAAGCACACCAAGGCCGCTCCGACCGCCGGTGGTTCGCAGGCCGGCGGGATCGTGACCACCGAGGCCCCCGTCCACGTGAGCAACGTGTCGCTCGTCGTGGAGAAGGACGGCAAGAAGGTCGTGACCCGCGTCGGCTACCGCTTCGACGACGAAGGCAACAAGATCCGCGTTGCCAAGCGGACGGGTGAGGACATCTGATGGCTACCACCACCACTCCGCGTCTGAAGACGAAGTACCGCGAGGAGATCGCGGGCAAGCTGCGTGAGGAGTTCTCCTACGAGAACGTCATGCAGATTCCCGGCCTCGTCAAGATCGTGGTCAACATGGGTGTGGGCGACGCCGCCCGCGACTCCAAGCTGATCGAGGGCGCCGTGCGCGACCTCACCACGATCACCGGTCAGAAGCCGGCCGTCACCAAGGCCCGCAAGTCCATCGCGCAGTTCAAGCTGCGTGAGGGTCAGCCGATCGGTGCCCACGTCACGCTCCGTGGCGACCGCATGTGGGAGTTCCTGGACCGCACCCTGTCGCTCGCGCTGCCGCGCATCCGCGACTTCCGCGGTCTGTCCCCCAAGCAGTTCGACGGCCGTGGCAACTACACCTTCGGTCTCACCGAGCAGGTCATGTTCCACGAGATCGACCAGGACAAGATCGACCGTGTCCGGGGTATGGACATCACCGTGGTCACCACGGCGACCAACGACGCAGAGGGCCGTGCCCTTCTCCGTCACCTCGGCTTCCCGTTCAAGGAGGCGTGAGCGAGATGGCGAAGAAGGCTCTCATCGCGAAGGCTGCTCGCAAGCCCAAGTTCGGAGTGCGCGGCTACACCCGCTGCCAGCGCTGCGGTCGTCCGCACTCCGTGTACCGCAAGTTCGGCCTGTGCCGCGTGTGCCTTCGTGAGATGGCTCACCGTGGCGAGCTGCCGGGCGTGACCAAGAGTTCCTGGTAATCCGGTAGTTCCGGACTCCCAGGGCTCTCGGTAAGCAATGGGAATCGGCGGGAGGCCCGCTCCACATGGCTTAGGCTTGTGGGGTTGGGCACCTGCCGTGCCCCGAAGCACGCGGGCGACAACCCGCTCATGTTTGCTTACTACGCCGTAGGTCCACCGCGCCGCACCCGTCCCGTCTCGGATCGGGGAGAGGGATGGCGCACCAGGAAACCACGGCGAGAGAGGCCGAAGGCCAATTCATGACCATGACTGATCCGATCGCAGACATGCTGACGCGTCTGCGGAACGCGAACTCGGCGTACCACGACTCCGTGACGATGCCGGCGTCCAAGATCAAGTCTCACATCGCGGAGATCCTCCAGCAGGAGGGCTTCATCACGGGCTGGAAGGTCGAGGACGCCGAGGTCGGCAAGAACCTCGTCCTGGAGCTGAAGTTCGGCCCCAACCGTGAGCGCTCCATCGCGGGCATCAAGCGGATCTCCAAGCCCGGTCTCCGGGTGTACGCGAAGTCCACCTCCCTGCCGAAGGTGCTGGGCGGCCTCGGCGTGGCGATCATCTCCACGTCGCACGGGCTCCTCACCGACAAGCAGGCCGGCAAGAAGGGCGTGGGTGGGGAAGTCCTCGCCTACGTCTGGTAGCGGAAGGGAACGGAGGAAACAGCTATGTCGCGCATCGGCAAGCTCCCCATCGCGGTTCCCGCCGGCGTGGACGTCACCATCGACGGCCGTACGGTCGCGGTCAAGGGCCCGAAGGGCACACTGACCCACACCGTGGTGGCACCGATCGAGGTCGCCAAGGGTGAGGACGGCGTGCTGAACGTCACCCGCCCCAACGACGAGCGTCAGAACAAGGCCCTGCACGGCCTGTCCCGCACGCTGGTGGCGAACATGATCACCGGCGTGACCCAGGGTTACGTGAAGAAGCTCGAGATCAGCGGTGTCGGTTACCGCGTGCTCGCCAAGGGTTCGAACCTGGAGTTCTCCCTCGGCTACAGCCACCCGATCCTGATCGAGGCCCCCGAGGGCATCACCTTCAAGGTGGAGTCCGCGACCCGTTTCTCGGTCGAGGGCATCGACAAGCAGAAGGTCGGCGAGGTTGCGGCGAACATCCGCAAGCTGCGCAAGCCCGACCCGTACAAGGCCAAGGGCGTCAAGTACGAGGGCGAAGTCATCCGCCGCAAGGTCGGAAAGGCGGGTAAGTAAGCCATGGCATACGGGCAGAAGATCCTCAAGGGCGACGCCTACAAGCGTGCCGCGATCAAGCGTCGTCACCTTCGGATCCGCAAGAAGGTCGCCGGTACCGCCGAGCGTCCTCGCCTGGTCGTGACCCGCTCCAACCGCCACATCGTGGCGCAGGTGATCGACGACCTGAAGGGCCACACCGTGGCGTCGGCGTCCACGCTGGACGCGTCGATCCGCGGCGGCGAGGCCGACAAGTCCGCACAGGCCAAGCAGGTCGGTGCCCTGGTCGCCGAGCGTGCCAAGGCCGCCGGTGTCGAGGCCGTGGTGTTCGACCGTGGTGGCAACCAGTACGCGGGGCGCATCGCCGCCCTGGCGGACGCCGCCCGCGAAGCCGGGCTCAAGTTCTGAGCCTGCCGTAGCTAGCGGAAACAGAGAGAGGTAATTCCAATGGCTGGACCCCAGCGCCGCGGTGGCGGTGCCGGTGGCGGCGAGCGGCGGGACCGGAAGGGCCGTGACGGCGGCGCAGCTGCCGCCGACAAGACCGCATACGTTGAGCGCGTCGTCGCGATCAACCGTGTCGCCAAGGTAGTGAAGGGTGGTCGTCGCTTCAGCTTCACCGCGCTGGTCGTGGTGGGCGACGGTGACGGCACCGTGGGTGTCGGATACGGCAAGGCCAAGGAGGTGCCGGCCGCCATCGCCAAGGGCGTTGAGGAGGCCAAGAAGCACTTCTTCAAGGTCCCCCGCATCCAGGGCACCATCCCGCACCCGATCCAGGGTGAGAAGGCTGCCGGTGTCGTGCTGCTCAAGCCGGCTTCCCCGGGTACCGGTGTTATCGCCGGTGGTCCGGTGCGTGCCGTGCTCGAGTGCGCCGGTATCCACGACATCCTGTCGAAGTCGCTCGGCTCCGACAACGCGATCAACATCGTGCACGCGACCGTGGCGGCCCTCAAGGGCCTGCAGCGTCCCGAGGAGGTCGCGGCCCGCCGTGGTCTGCCGCTCGAGGACGTCGCCCCCGCGGCTCTCCTCCGTGCACGTGCCGGGGCGGGTGCGTAATCATGGCGCAGCTCAGGATCACGCAGGTCAAGTCCTACATCGGCAGCAAGCAGAACCACCGTGACACCCTGCGTTCGCTTGGCCTGAAGAAGGTCAACGACGTGGTCGTCAAGGATGATCGTCCCGAGTTCCGCGGCATGGTGCACACCGTCCGCCACCTCGTGACGGTCGAGGAGGTCGACTGATCATGGCGGAGCAGAACCCGCTCAAGATCCACAACCTCCGTCCCGCCCCGGGCGCCAAGACCGCCAAGACCCGCGTGGGTCGTGGTGAGGCGTCCAAGGGTAAGACGGCCGGTCGTGGTACGAAGGGCACCAAGGCCCGTTACCAGGTTCCGGAGCGCTTCGAGGGTGGCCAGATGCCGCTCCACATGCGTCTCCCGAAGCTGAAGGGCTTCAAGAACCCGTTCAAGACCGAGTTCCAGGTCGTGAACCTCGACAAGCTGGCCGCGCTCTACCCCGAGGGTGGCGAGGTCACCGTCGAGGGTCTGGTGGCCAAGGGGGCCGTTCGCAAGAACAGCCTCGTCAAGGTCCTCGGCCAGGGCGAGATCTCCGTGGCGCTGCAGGTGACGGTCGACGCCGTCTCCGGCTCCGCCAAGGAGAAGATCACCGCCGCCGGCGGTACCGTCACCGAGCTCGTCTGACTCAGTCAGGCGTGCCGATGACCTGAACGATCCCGACCGGGGATACCCCACATTTGGGGTATCCCCGGTTGGTCGTTCCAAGGGCGGTGGTCTCGCCGGTAAGGTGGCCTGCACTGCCCACTTTCCCCGGGCGCCCCACTCGGGCACTCCGGAGGGAAGTTGTCCGTTACGTATTCGTCCCTCATCGGAATCTCACGACCACCACCCTTGACGCGGTTGCGCGGGGGTCGCAGGAGGCACCGTGCTCACCGCGTTCGCCCGGGCGTTCAAGACGCCCGACCTGCGCAAGAAACTGCTGTTCACACTCGGCATCATCGTGGTGTACCGGATCGGTACGAACATCCCGATCCCGGGCGTCGACTACCGCAACGTGCAGGCCTGTATCGACGCGGCCCAGACGAACCAGGGTCTGTTCGGACTGGTCAACATGTTCAGCGGCGGCGCGCTGCTGCAGATCACGATCTTCGCGCTGGGCATCATGCCGTACATCACGGCGAGTATCATTCTGCAGCTGCTGACCGTGGTGATCCCGCGCCTGGAAGCCCTGAAGAAGGAGGGCCAGGCCGGCACCGCCAAGATCACGCAGTACACGCGTTACCTGACGGTGGCGCTCGCCGTCCTGCAGGGCACCGGCCTGGTGGCCACCGCCCGCAGCGGCGCCCTCTTCCAGGGCTGCCCGGTGGCGAACCAGATCGTCCCCGACCAGTCCATGTTCGTGACCATCACCATGGTCATCACCATGACCGCCGGTACGGCCGTCGTGATGTGGCTCGGTGAGCTCATCACCGACCGCGGCATCGGCAACGGCATGTCGATCCTGATGTTCATCTCGATCGCCGCGACCTTCCCCTCCGCCCTGTGGGCCATCAAGGAGCAGGGCACCCTGGCGGACGGCTGGATCGAGTTCGGCACGGTCATGCTCGTCGGTCTGGTCATGGTCGGCCTGGTCGTCTTCGTCGAGCAGGCACAGCGCCGGATTCCCGTGCAGTACGCGAAGCGCATGATCGGCCGCCGTTCCTACGGCGGTACGTCCACCTACATTCCCCTCAAGGTGAACCAGGCGGGCGTCATCCCCGTCATCTTCGCCTCGTCGCTGCTCTACATTCCGGCGCTGATCGTCCAGTTCTCCAACTCCACCGCGGGCTGGGCGACGTGGATCACGAAGAACCTCGCCAACACCGGGGCTACGCCGCACATCATTCTTTACTTCTTCTTGATCGTGTTCTTCGCGTTCTTCTATGTGGCGATTACCTTCAACCCCGAAGAAGTCGCCGACAACATGAAGAAGTATGGTGGCTTCATCCCGGGCATCCGGGCTGGCCGACCGACCGCTGAGTACCTCAGCTACGTACTCAACCGGATCACCTGGCCGGGTTCGCTGTACTTGGGTCTGATCTCTCTCGTGCCGACGATGGCGTTGGCCGGTTTCGGGGCAAACCAGAACTTCCCGTTCGGCGGGACCAGCATCCTGATCATCGTGGGTGTCGGTCTCGAGACGGTGAGGCAGATCGAGAGCCAGCTCCAGCAGCGCAATTACGAAGGGTTCCTCCGCTGATGCGAATCGTCCTCGTCGGGCCGCCCGGTGCTGGCAAAGGCACCCAGGCCACCCGCCTTGCCGAGAAGCTGAGCATCCCCCACATCTCCACGGGCGACCTGTTCCGCGCCAATATCAGCCAGCAGACCGAGCTGGGCAAGCTCGCGAAGTCGTACATGGACGCGGGCAACCTCGTGCCGGACGAAGTCACCATCGCCATGGCGAAGGACCGTATGGAGCAGCCGGACGCCGAGGCCGGCTTCCTGCTGGACGGGTTCCCGAGGAACGTCTCCCAGGCGGAGTCGCTCGACGAGCTGCTGGAGTCCGAGGGCATCACGCTGGACGCGGTGCTCGACCTGGAGGCCCCCGAGGCCGAGGTGGTCAAGCGGATCGCCGGGCGGCGGATCTGCCGCAAGGACTCCAGCCACGTCTTCCACGTGACGTACAGCAAGCCGAAGCAGGAGGGCGTCTGCGACGTCTGCGGCGGCGAGCTGTACCAGCGTGACGACGACGCCGAGGAAACGGTGCGCACCCGGCTGGAGGTCTACCACACGCAGACCGAGCCGATCATCGACTACTACCGGGCCCAGGGCCTCGTGGTGACGATCTCGGCGCTGGGTCCGGTCGACGAGGTCACCGGGCGTGCGCTGGAGGCGCTCAACCGCGATCAGTGACGGTGCGCGTCCGGCCGCGGTTCCCTGCGGGGGCCGCGGCCGACGTGTGCGTGGGGGAGGGGCGGACGGCCTTCCCCGTATCGTTGACGGTGTCCGTAATCTCTCCGGTCCAGAAAGGCCGTAGCCCCCATGGTGCAGATCAAGACCCCCGAGCAGATCGCCAAGATGCGTGAGGCGGGGCTGGTGGTCGCCGCCATCCACGCGGCCACGCGTGAGGCGGCCGTGCCCGGGGCCACGACGAGGGATCTGGACCAGGTCGCCCGCAAGGTGCTCGCCGAGCACGACGCCAAGCCGAACTTCCTCGGCTACGGCGGCTTCCCCGCGACGATCTGCACCTCCGTCAACGAGGTCGTCGTCCACGGCATCCCCTCCGACGAGGTCGTCCTCAAGGACGGGGACATCATCTCCATCGACTGCGGCGCCGTCATCGACGGCTGGCACGGTGACGCTGCCTACACCGCCTTCGTCGGGTCGGGGCACGCGCCGGAGCTGGTCGAGCTGTCCCGGGTGACCGAGGAGTCGATGTGGGCCGGCCTCGCGGCCATGAAGCAGGGCAACCGGCTGGTCGACGTCTCCCGCGCCATCGAGACCTACATCCGCCGGCAGCCGAAGCCCGGCGGCGGGCGCTACGGGATCATCGAGGACTACGGCGGCCACGGCATCGGCACCGAGATGCACATGGACCCGCATCTGCTGAACTACGTCGACCGCCGCCGGGGCAAGGGGCCCAAGCTGGTCCCGGGCTTCTGCCTCGCCATCGAGCCGATGGTCTCGCTGGGCACCGCGAAGACGCAGGTGCTGGAGGACGACTGGACCGTCATCACGACGGACGGCACCTGGTCCTCGCACTGGGAGCACTCGGTCGCGCTGACCGAAGCGGGGCCGCTGGTGCTGACGGCGCCGGACGGGGGAAAGGCGAAGCTCGCCGAGTACGGGGTGACGGCGGCGCCCGATCCGTTGGCGTGAGCCCGGGGCCTGACGGAGGCCCGCAGGTTAAGGATCTCGCGGGTGGGGCAGACTTTCTCGATTCGTCTTTCGGGGTGCCCTGACGTAGACTGACTCGTCGGCTCTTGTGCATCCGCATGCCTGCATGTGATCACGGTGCGCAGCGAAGTCGATCAAGGTAGTCGATTCGAAGGGCGAAGCGTGGCCAAGAAGCAAGGTGCCATCGAGATCGAGGGCACTGTCGTCGAGTCTCTTCCGAACGCCATGTTCAAGGTCGAGCTCCAGAACGGCCACCAGGTCCTGGCACACATCAGCGGCAAGATGCGTATGCACTACATCCGTATCCTCCCTGACGACCGGGTCGTGGTGGAGCTCTCTCCGTATGACCTGACCCGGGGCCGGATCGTCTACCGGTACAAGTGAGCAAGTAGATCTTGCCCCCACCCCCTCGTGGTGCGGGGGCACTGAGCCCGGAGAACTTCACATCCCATGAAGGTCAAGCCGAGCGTCAAGAAGATCTGCGACAAGTGCAGGGTGATCCGCCGTCACGGCCGGGTCATGGTTATCTGCGACAACCCGCGCCACAAGCAGCGCCAGGGCTGACCCGCACGATCCACCCTCTGCGACTTTCCCGCAGAACTTCGCGCGACGCGAGCAACATGTTCATACGCAGAACCCGAGCCGCACGGCTCGACACCCCCGGGCTCGGAGGCTGGGGACCCGGTTCGTACCAAATCGCCGCACCAGGCGAGGACGGCGGCCGGGAGGCGGTTCTGCGGAAGACCTCCGACAACCAACTGGAGCCATTGAATGGCACGCGTTTCCGGTGTTGACATCCCGCGCGAAAAGCGCGTGGAGATCGCCCTCACCTACGTGTTCGGCATCGGCCGAACCCTTTCGCAGCAGACGCTGGCCGCCACCGGCATCGACCCGAACACCCGCGTTCGCGACCTCTCCGAGGAGCAGCTCGTCGCGATCCGCGAGTTCGTCGACAACAACATCAAGACCGAGGGTGACCTCCGTCGCGAGATCCAGGCCGACATCCGCCGCAAGGTCGAGATCGGCACCTACCAGGGTCTGCGTCACCGTCGCGGTCTGCCCGTCCGCGGTCAGCGCACCAGCACCAACGCGCGTACCCGCAAGGGCCCGCGTCGCGCCATCGCCGGCAAGAAGAAGCCGGGCAAGAAGTAGTCCGCAGCGGACACCTGTCCACGGTCTTCGCTGTAGGACCGACCACCTCCCGTAGGAGTTTGTAGATGCCCCCCAAGGGTCGTCAGGGCGCTGCCAAGAAGGTGCGCCGCAAGGAAAAGAAGAACGTCGCTCACGGCCACGCGCACATCAAGAGCACGTTCAACAACACGATCGTGTCCATCACGGACCCGACCGGCAACGTGATCTCCTGGGCCTCCGCCGGCCACGTCGGCTTCAAGGGCTCCCGGAAGTCCACGCCGTTCGCCGCGCAGATGGCCGCCGAGTCGGCTGCCCGTCGCGCGCAGGAGCACGGCATGCGCAAGGTCGACGTGTTCGTCAAGGGCCCGGGTTCCGGTCGTGAGACCGCCATCCGTTCGCTCCAGGCGACCGGTCTCGAGGTCGGCTCCATCCAGGACGTCACCCCGACCCCGCACAACGGCTGCCGCCCGCCGAAGCGCCGCCGCGTCTGAGTCGCGGTGCCGCGTCCGAGCCGTCGGTTCGGTCGTAGGGTTTTTTCGGGCGGTACGCTCCGTATTCGGGCCGTACCGCCCGTACCCTTGCAGTACCCGCACCTTTCACCGGGTGCGGTTTCCGTCGGGCGTCAAATAGCGGGCGTCCACGAGAGAAGGATTTGATCCACACATGCTGATCGCTCAGCGTCCTTCGTTGACCGAAGAGGTCGTCGACGAGTTCCGCTCCCGGTTCGTGATCGAGCCGCTGGAGCCGGGCTTCGGCTACACCCTCGGCAACTCCCTCCGCCGCACCCTCCTGTCGTCGATCCCCGGTGCCGCTGTCACCAGCATCCGCATCGACGGCGTCCTGCACGAGTTCACCACCGTGCCGGGCGTCAAGGAGGACGTCACCGACCTGATCCTCAACATCAAGCAGCTGGTCGTCTCCTCCGAGCACGACGAGCCCGTGGTGATGTACCTGCGCAAGCAGGGCCCGGGCCAGGTCACCGCCGCCGACATCGCGCCCCCGGCCGGCGTCGAGGTGCACAACCCCGACCTCGTCCTCGCCACGCTCAACGGCAAGGGCAAGCTGGAGATGGAGCTGACCGTCGAGCGCGGTCGCGGCTACGTCTCCGCCGTGCAGAACAAGCAGGTGGGCCAGGAGATCGGCCGTATCCCGGTCGACTCCATCTACAGCCCCGTGCTGAAGGTCACGTACAAGGTCGAGGCGACCCGTGTCGAGCAGCGCACCGACTTCGACAAGCTGATCGTCGACGTCGAGACCAAGCAGGCCATGCGTCCGCGTGACGCCATGGCGTCGGCCGGTAAGACCCTGGTCGAGCTGTTCGGTCTGGCCCGTGAGCTGAACATCGACGCCGAGGGCATCGACATGGGTCCGTCCCCGACGGACGCCGCTCTCGCCGCCGATCTGGCGCTGCCGATCGAGGAGCTGGAGCTCACCGTCCGGTCGTACAACTGCCTCAAGCGTGAGGGCATCCACTCCGTGGGTGAGCTGGTCGCGCGCTCCGAGGCGGACCTCCTCGACATTCGCAACTTCGGCGCGAAGTCGATCGACGAGGTCAAGGCGAAGCTGGCGGGGATGGGCCTCGCCCTCAAAGACAGCCCGCCTGGATTCGACCCCACCGCTGCAGCGGACGCGTTCGGCGCGGACGACGACGCGGACGCGGGCTTCGTAGAGACCGAGCAGTACTGAGAGCTCGGGCCGTACGGTCCGTTTTTCGGGTGCGGGTCCGCTGTGCCTGATCGCGCCCACGCGACGGAGTCGCATGTCGACACCGCCCCGCGCCCCTTCCGGAGGCGCCCCTTACGGGGCTGCCTCCGGATCTCCGACAGGCGACCGCCTGCTCGGATACTGACTTCGGTACCTGATACGGCCGGGGCAGACACCTAGGAGACACACCATGCCGAAGCCCGCCAAGGGTGCCCGTATGGGCGGCAGCGCCTCGCACGAGAAGCTGATGCTCGCGAACCTCGCGAAGTCGCTCTTCGAGCACGGGCGCATCACCACCACCGAGGCGAAGGCGCGCAGGCTGCGCCCGTACGCCGAGCGTCTGGTCACCAAGGCGAAGAAGGGCGACCTTCACAACCGCCGTCAGGTGCTCCAGGTGATCACGGACAAGAGCATCGTCCACACGCTCTTCACCGAGATCGGCCCGCGGTACGAGAACCGTCCCGGTGGCTACACCCGTATCACCAAGATCGGTAACCGCCGTGGCGACAACGCGCCCATGGCCGTCATCGAGCTGGTCGAGGCCCTGACGGTCGCCCAGGAGGCCACCGGCGAGGCCGAGGCCGCGACCAAGCGCGCGGTCAAGGAAGACGCCCTGAAGAAGGACGAGGCTGTCGAGGCCGCCGAGGCCCCGGCCGAGGACGCCAAGGCCGACCTGACCAAGGACGAGGCCGCCGAGGCCCCGGCCGAGGACAGCGCCAAGGACGCCTGAGGCAGCGCTGCTTCACGTTGAGCGGGTCCGCCCTTGTGGGGGCGGGCCCGCTTTCGCGTGCCTGAGAGGATCTGTACGTGAGTGACGAAGTAGAGCCCGGACACGTCCGCATACGTCTCGATCTCTCCTACGACGGGACCGAGTTCTCCGGCTGGGCCAAGCAGGCCGGGGGCAGGCGGACCGTGCAGGGGGAGATCGAGGACGCCCTGCGGACCGTCACGCGGTCCGGGGAGACGACGTACGAGCTGACCGTGGCCGGCCGGACCGACGCCGGGGTGCACGCGCGCGGCCAGGTGGCCCATGTCGACCTGCCGGTCGAACTGTGGGCGGAGCACCGGGAGAAGCTGCTCAAGCGGCTCGCCGGACGGCTCCCGCGCGATGTGCGGGTCTGGTCCCTCACCGAGGCCCCCGCGGGCTTCAACGCCCGGTTCTCCGCGGTCTGGCGGCGCTACGCGTACCGCGTCACCGACCACCCCGGCGGGGTGGACCCGTTGCTGCGCGGTCATGTGCTGTGGCACGACTGGCCGCTTGACGTCGACGCCATGAACGAGGCCGCCCGGCGGTTGCTGGGGGAGCACGACTTCGCCGCGTACTGCAAGCGGCGGGAGGGCGCCACGACCATCCGCACGCTCCAGGAGTTGAGCCTGCTGCGCGACGCGGACGGGGTGATCACCGCGACGGTCCGGGCCGACGCCTTCTGCCACAACATGGTGCGCTCGCTGATCGGGGCGCTGCTGTTCGTCGGCGACGGGCACCGCGCGCCCGACTGGCCGGGCAAGGTGCTGGCGGCGGGCGTACGGGACTCGGCGGTGCATGTCGTGCGTCCGCACGGGCTGACCCTGGAGGAGGTCGGCTACCCGGCCGACGACCTCCTGGCCGCCCGCAACAAGGAGGCCCGCAACAAGCGGTCGCTGCCGGCGACGGTGCGGTGCTGCTGACCGGGGCGTGACGCCGCCGGCCCGCGCCGCGCTCGAGCACCGGCTGGATTCCCCGCTCAGCGCGCAGCGGCTGTGAGGCGGGGGGTGCGGGGCCGGTCGAAGACGCGGTCGGCCCCGCGGGCGGTCGTCGCCGAGGGCGTCGTCACTCGTTGGCGGCGGCCGACGCCTGGGCCTCGCCGCGGCGGCGGATCTGGCGGAAGGTGAACTCGGCGAGATCGTCGCCGGTGCTGAAGACGGCCTTGTCCTGCTCGGTCACGTCCTTGGCCGAGGTGAAGCCGGACAGGGTGAAGTAGGCGTAGCGGCCGTAGGAGTTGGTGGTCGAGCGGCAGACCGCGCCGTCGCAGAACTCCTTGACGCCGCCGCCCGCGAGGGACTTGATGATGCTTCTCGTGTCGGCCTGCTGCTTGGCCTTGGCGGCCTGGGCCTCGGTGTCGAAGACGGCCACGCCCACCGTCACCGCGACGTCGTCCTTGGTGTAGGTGACCCGGAGCAGACGGCTGCAGCCGTTGTCGGTGAGGACCTTGGGCAGCGTGGCCTTCGCGGCCGAGGCGCAGTCGCGGGTGTCGGCCGTCGGGCCCTTCTTGTACACCGTCTCGCCCATGGTGAGCTGCGTGCCCGGGAAGAGGACGTCCGGGGCCAGCGGCGCCCGGTCCTTCTTCACGTTGGAGATGAAGTCCTTCGGGTCCAGCGGCGGCGGGGCGCTCGTCGGGGCGAACGACGGGACCGCGCCGGTCGGGCTCGGCAGGTCGGCGGTCGCCGGCACCTGGGAGGACGGACCGCCCGCGGCCTGGTTGCCGCCGTTCGCCGAGACGACGGCCACCGCCACGGCCGTGCCGATCGCGACGGTGGCGATCGCGCCGCCGCCGATGAACAGCAGCCGGCGCCGCTTGTGACGTGTCTCGGACGCCTCGGCCAGTGCGGCCCAGTCGGGTGACTGACTGTTGCCGCCCCCGCTGCTCCAGGGCTGCTGCGACTGCGGTTTCCAGGGATCCCACTGCGAAGGAGGTCCCCCCTGCCCATAACTCATGGGGCGCATCTTAGACGGGGCACGGGGTGTGCCGGACCGCCCCAACCCCGCGCGCGGGTCCTGGGGTTGCCGCCCCGGCGATGAGCAAAAGCGACATCTCCGGGTGGTTGGTGCGACCCGTGGACCGCGGCTCGGTGCGACCCGTGGACCGCGGCACGGACGAGACCGTCGTCGTGGCGGCGGACGGCTGTAGAGTCGGTGTGACCCGCGCCCGGCGGACTCGTTTTGACCCGTCCGGCCGAGGGCGGGTATTCTGCATGTTTGTTATGTGTATTGGCTTGCTCATTCTCACGTGAGGGGCCCTTACACCGGTCCACCGGGCCGATGACCAGCGACCAGCACGCGGTTTGCGTCACCGTGGTGCGGTCAGGGCTGTCGTGATCGTCTTCGGTGACCATGTCAGGACCACTCACTGAAGAAGCGAAGGCTACGAACCGTGCGTACGTACAGCCCCAAGCCCGGCGATGTGACGCGCCAGTGGCACGTCATCGACGCTCAGGACGTCGTCCTGGGTCGTCTGGCCTCCACTGCGGCCTCCATCCTGCGCGGCAAGCACAAGCCGATCTACGCCCCTCACGTCGACACCGGTGACTTCGTCATCATCATCAACGCCGACAAGGTGCACCTCTCCGGCAACAAGCGGACCCAGAAGCTGGCGTACCGCCACTCGGGCTACCCGGGCGGTCTGCGCTCCGTCCGCTACGACGAGCTGCTGGAGAAGAACCCCGAGAAGGCCATCGAGAAGGCCGTCAAGGGCATGCTCCCCAAGAACACCCTGGGCCGTCAGATGCTCTCGAAGCTGAAGGTCTACGCGGGCGACCAGCACCCGCACGCTGCCCAGCAGCCGGTGCCGTTCGAGATCACCCAGGTCGCGCAGTAAGTCCGGCCACCCCCTAAGACTGAACAGAATCTGAGGAGCATCGTGGCCGAGACCACTGCCGAGCAGCCGCTCGAAGAGATCGACATCGACAGCTACACCACCGAGTCCGAGGTGCCCGTCGAGGGCGAGTACACCTCGGAGTCCATGGCCTCCCGCTTCGGCGAGCCGCAGCCGGCCGCCGGCCTGGGCCGTCGCAAGAACGCCATCGCCCGCGTCCGGATCATCCCGGGCTCCGGCAAGTGGAAGATCAACGGTCGCACCCTCGAGGACTACTTCCCGAACAAGGTGCACCAGCAGGAAGTCAACGAGCCCTTCAAGGTGCTCGAGCTCGAGGGCCGCTACGACATCGTCGCCCGTATCTCGGGCGGCGGCGTCTCCGGTCAGGCCGGTGCGCTCCGTCTCGGTGTCGCCCGTGCGCTGAACGAGGCGGACGTCGACAACAACCGCGGCGCGCTCAAGAAGGCCGGCTTCCTGCGCCGCGACGACCGCGCGGTCGAGCGGAAGAAGGCCGGTCTGAAGAAGGCCCGCAAGGCCCCGCAGTACAGCAAGCGCTGATTGCAGCTGCCCCTGCATGTACTCCGAACGCCCCGGCGGCACGCCACAGTGCCGCCGGGGCGTTCGTTTTCTCACTGCGGCGGGCGTATAACGACACAAGGCGCTCGAAGGTTAATGTGATCGGATGGTCGGGTGGCGCTTGCCCTGGACCGCAGGTGCGGGAGCCGCCAAGGCAGCGCAACCGCCGCAGACCTCGAGCACCTCGCACACCTCGCACACCGCACCGGCAGCGCAACCGTCGAACGCGCCGACCGGTCAAATCCCTCGGTACAGCTCACAACGCCTCGGCCGACACCACGGCACCGTTTCCGGCACCGTCCCCGGTTCCGCCTTCGGTACCTCTTCAGACATGGCCGTCGACATGGTTTCGATACGGCTTCGATACTGACGCTTCCTCAGGAGGACAAGTGGGACGACTCTTCGGCACGGACGGGGTGCGCGGTGTCGCCAACGCGGACCTGACCGCCGAGATGGCACTGGGTCTCTCCGTGGCCGCCGCGCACGTACTGGCCGAGGCGGGCACGTTCGAAGGGCACCGGCCGACCGCCGTGGTCGGACGCGACCCGCGGGCGTCCGGTGAGTTCCTGGAGGCCGCCATGGTCGCCGGGCTCGCGAGCGCCGGCGTGGACGTCCTGCGGGTCGGCGTGCTGCCGACGCCCGCCGTGGCGCACCTCACCGGAGCGCTCGGCGCGGACCTCGGTGTGATGCTGTCCGCGAGCCACAACGCCATGCCCGACAACGGCATCAAGTTCTTCGCGCGCGGCGGCCACAAGCTCGCCGACGAGCTGGAGGACCGGATCGAGTCCGTGTACGAGGAGCACCGCACCGGCGCCCCCTGGGATCGCCCGACCGGAGCCGGTGTGGGCCGTGTGCGGGACTACGAGGAGGGGCTCGACACCTACGTCTCCCATCTCGTCGGCGTCCTGCCGAACCGGTTGGACGGTCTGCGCATCGTCCTCGACGAGGCGCACGGCGCCGCCTCCCGGGTCTCGCCGGAGGCGTTCGCGCGGGCCGGGGCCGAGGTCATCACCATCGGTGCCCAGCCGGACGGGCTGAACATCAACGACGGCTGCGGTTCCACCCACCTGGACCGGCTGAAGGTCGCGGTCGTCGAGCACGGGGCCGACCTCGGCATCGCACACGACGGCGACGCCGACCGGTGCCTGGCCGTCGACCACACCGGTGCCGAGGTGGACGGCGACCAGATCCTCGCCGTGCTCGCCCTGGCGATGCGGGAGCGCTCCGCGCTGCGCTCCGACACCGTCGTCGCGACCGTGATGTCCAACCTGGGCTTCAAGCTCGCCATGGAACGCGAAGGCATCCACTTCGTCCAGACCGCGGTCGGCGACCGGTACGTCCTGGAGCAGATGAAGGAGAAGGGCTACGCCCTCGGCGGCGAGCAGTCCGGCCACGTCATCGTCCTCGACCACGCGACCACGGGTGACGGCACGCTCACCGGTCTGCTGCTGGCGGCGCGCGTCGCCGAGACCGGGCGTTCGCTGCGCGAGCTGGCCTCGGTGATGGAGCGGTTGCCGCAGGTGCTCATCAACGTGCCGGACGTGGACAAGTCCCGGGTGAAGACCTCCGCGGAGCTCTCCGCGGCCGTGACGGAGGCCGAGCGCGAGCTGGGCGAGACCGGCCGCGTGCTGCTCCGCCCCTCGGGCACCGAACCGCTGGTCCGCGTGATGGTGGAGGCCGCCGACATCGACCAGGCCCGCACGGTCGCGGGACGTCTGGCGGACGTGGTGAAGTCGGAGCTGGGTTAGGCCCCGGGCCGGGACGCGGGGATTCCGTGCAGGTGTAGGTGTTCGTGCCGGCTGGTCCAGAAGCGTTTCTGGGCCAGCAGGGTCAGTGCGGCCGTCACAGCTTGCGCAGCCGCAGACGCTGGACCTTGTGGTCCGGGCCCTTGCGGACGACGAGGGTGGCGCGGCCGCGGGTGGGGGCGATGTTCTCCACCAGATTGGGCTTGTTGATGGTGCGCCACATCGTGGCGGCGTAGTCGAGTGCCTCCACCTCCGAGACCTGCGTGTACTTGCGGAAGTACGAGGACGGGTCCTGGAAGGCGGTCGCGCGCAGCTTGCGGAAGCGGTTGAGGTACCAGCGCTCGATGTCCTCGGTGCGGGCGTCCACGTACACGCTGAAGTCGAAGTAGTCGGCGAGACCGACGCGCGTACGGCCGTCCTTGCCGGGCAGCGCCGGCTGCAGGACGTTCAGCCCCTCGACGATCAGGATGTCCGGGCGGCGCACGGTGAGCAGCTCACCGGGGACGATGTCGTAGATGAGGTGGGAGTAGACCGGGGCCGTCACCTCGTCCTTGCCGGCCTTGACGTCGGCGACGAAACGGGTCAGCGCGCGGCGGTCGAACGACTCGGGGAAGCCTTTGCGCGACATCAGGCCGCGTGCCTGGAGCTCCTTGGTGGGCAGCAGGAACCCGTCCGTGGTCACCAGCTCGACGCGCGGGTGCTCGGGCCAACGGGACAGCAGGGCCTGGAGCAGACGGGAGACGGTGGACTTGCCGACGGCGACGGAACCGGCGACCCCTATGACGAAGGGGGTGCCGGACTGGGAGCCCTGTTCACCGAGGAAGGTGTTCAGCGCGCCGCGGAGCCCGTCGGTGGCGCCGACGTAGAGATTGAGCAGCCGGGACAGCGGGAGGTAGACGTCCCGCACCTCGTCGAGGTCGATGACGTCACCGAGACCGCGCAGCCGTTCCACCTCGTCGGCGGAGAGCGGCAGCGGCGTCTTGTGGCGCAGGGCGCTCCACTCGGCACGGGTGAGGTCGAGGTAGGGAGTCGCCTCCGGCCGCTGCCGGTGGGCGCTCCGGGAAGTCGAGGAGGCCGGTGAGATCACGGTCCATTGTTAACGGAGTTCGGCCGGGACGGCTGGTGGGCTGCGTCACTGCCCTCCGCACGCGCCGACGCTCGCGCACCGGTGGGAATTTCCGATGTCGGGCACGCGGCGGCCGTTCTCCGAACCTGACGGATCATAAGCTGCCGGGTATGTGCGGAATCGTGGGATACGTGGGGCCGCAGTCGGCGCTGGACGTCGTGACGGCCGGACTGAAACGGCTGGAGTACCGGGGCTACGACTCGGCGGGCGTGGCCGTCCTCGCCGACGGTGGGCTCGCCACGGCGAAACGGGCCGGGAAACTGGTCAACCTGGAGAAGGAACTGGCCGCCCGGCCGCTCCCCACCGGGGCGACCGGCATCGGCCACACCCGCTGGGCCACGCACGGCGGCCCCACCGACGCCAACGCCCACCCGCACCTCGACAACGCGGGCCGGGTCGCCGTCGTCCACAACGGCATCATCGAGAACTTCGCCGAACTGCGGACCGAGCTCGCCGAGCGCGGCCACGACCTGGCCTCCGAGACGGACACCGAGGTCGTCGCCCACCTGCTCGCCGAGGAGTTCTCCTCCTGCGCGGACCTCGCCGAGGCGATGCGCCTGGTCTGCCGCCGCCTGCTCGGCGCCTTCACCCTGGTCGCCGTCCACGCGGACGCGCCGGACACGGTCGTCGGCGCCCGCCGCAACTCGCCGCTCGTGGTCGGCGTCGGCGCGGGCGAGTCCTTCCTCGCCTCGGACGTCGCCGCGTTCATCGACCACACCCGCTCCGCGATCGAGCTGGGTCAGGACCAGGTCGTCGAGCTGCGCCGGGACGGAGCCACGGTCACCGGCTTCGACGGCGCACCGGCGGACGTCCGCACGTACCACGTCGACTGGGACGCCTCCGCCGCCGAGAAGGCCGGCTACGCCTCCTTCATGCTCAAGGAGATCGCCGAGCAGCCGAAGGCGGTCGCCGACACCCTGTTGGGCCGCATCGACGGTTCCGGCACCCTGTCCCTGGACGAGGTGCGGATCCCCCCGGAGGCGCTGCGCGAGGCCGGCAAGGTCGTCATCGTCGCCTGCGGCACGGCCTTCCACGCCGGGCTGATCGCCAAGTACGCCATCGAGCACTGGACGCGGATTCCCTGCGAGGTCGAGCTGGCGAGCGAGTTCCGCTACCGCGATCCGATCCTGGACCGGCAGACCCTGGTCATCGCCGTCTCCCAGTCCGGCGAGACCATGGACACGCTGATGGCCCTGCGGCACGCCCGCGAACAGGGCGCCCGGGTCCTGGCCATCTGCAACACCAACGGCTCGACCATCCCGCGCGAGTCGGACGCCGTGCTCTACACCCACGCCGGCCCCGAGGTCGCCGTCGCCTCGACCAAGGCCTTCCTGACCCAGCTGGTCGCCTGCTACCTGGTCGCCCTGTACCTGGCCCAGGTCCGCGGCACCAAGTACGGCGACGAGATCCGCGCCGTGGTCCGGGACCTGTCCTCCATCGCCGGGTCGGTGGAGCGCGTCCTGGGGACGATGGAACCGGTACGGGAACTCGCCCGCGCCCTCGCCCACAAGGACACCGTGCTGTTCCTGGGCCGGCACGTCGGCTACCCGGTCGCCCTGGAGGGCGCGCTCAAGCTCAAGGAGCTCGCCTACATGCACGCGGAGGGCTTCGCCGCGGGCGAGCTGAAGCACGGCCCGATCGCCCTGGTCGAGGACGACCTGCCGGTCGTCGTGGTCGTCCCTTCACCACGCGGCCGCTCCGTCCTCCACGACAAGATCGTCTCCAACATCCAGGAGATCCGCGCACGGGGCGCCCGCACCATCGTCATCGCCGAGGACCACGACGACGAGGTGGCCCCCTACGCCGACCACCTCATCCGCATCCCACCGACCCCGACCCTCCTCCAGCCCCTGGTCGCCACGGTCCCCCTCCAGGTCTTCGCCTGCGAACTCGCCACCGCCCGCGGCAACGAGGTCGACCAGCCCCGAAACCTGGCGAAGTCGGTCACGGTCGAGTGAACCCGCCGGGCCCCGGCACCGCCGTAAAGTGATCGGCATGAGCATCATCGGGGTCGGGATCGACGTGGCCGAGATCGAGCGGTTCGCGGCGTCGTTGGAGCGGACGCCCGGGCTCGCGCGGCGGCTGTTCGTGGAGAGCGAGCTGCTGCTGGCGAGCGGGGAGCGGCGCGGGGTCGCCTCGCTGGCCGCGCGGTTCGCCGCCAAGGAGGCGCTGGCCAAGGCGCTCGGGGCGCCCGGCGGGCTGTACTGGACCGACGCCGAGGTGTACTGCGAGGACAGCGGGCAGCCCCGGCTGCGGGTGAAGGGGACGGTGGCGGCGCGGGCCGCCGAACTGGGCGTGCGGTCGTGGCACGTCTCGCTCAGCCATGACGCCGGCGTGGCCTCGGCGGTCGTGGTCGCGGAGGGGTGACGGTGGCCGCCGCGGACCGGAGCCTGCTGGGGTTTCCGGGCGTCGGGGTCGAGCTGTCGGTGTGGGGGCGGGTGCTTCTCGGCGCGGTGGCCGTGCTGGTCGTGGTGTTCGCGCTGGTGCGGATCGTGCGGCTCCTGCGTCAGCGGCGCCGGTGACCGGACCGACGCGCCCCGTCCGTCCGGTCACCGGCCGCTTCCGGTGGGGTCAGCAGACGGACTGGCTGCTGTTGACCAGCCTGTTGTTGCGGAACGTGATGTTCTCGCCGCAAGGGCTCTCGCGGATCGAGGAGTTGGTCACCGTCAGGTTCTGGACGGTGATGTCCCGGTTGTTCGCGAACTCCGTGCGCGCGGCCAGCCGGATCTCGCCGCCACCCGTGACGGTGCCGCTCTGCGCGGCGAGGTTCATGTTGTAGCAGTTCTCGATCAGGATCGCGTTGTTGCCCGTGTCGGAGAGGCTGATCCGGTCGATCGTCGCGCCGCCGCTCTCCGAGACGCAGAACACCCCGCGCCCGCCGCCCCGCGCGACGACCTCGCCGACGCGGATGTTGGTCGAGTACGAGCTGCCGATGCGGCCGTTGCGGTCGGCCATGCGGAAGGCGGCGTAGCCGGTGCCGGTGCCCGCGTTCTCCGCGTCCACCTCGGTGACCGTGGCGTTGACGGTCTGGTTGAGGAGGAGTCCGGACTCGCCCACGTTGTGGGCGGTGACGGTGCCGACGGTGAGGCCGTCGACCCCGTACGTCTCCACGGCGTGGCTGGACGCGCCGGACACGTAGACGTTGTCGATACGGACGTTCCGCGTCCACTGGCTGGTGTCGCCGCGGTTGTCGATCCGGACGCCGAGGCCGCCCGAGAGGCGCATGTCGATCTGGCCGAGGACCACGTTCTGCACGTCGCGCATGAAGATGCCGTACAGCGGGGCACCGGTGACGTTCAGGTGCTGGACCTCGACGTCGCGGGTGCCGCGGGAGTACACCGGGGCCTGGTCGCCGGAGCCGCTGCCGGTGACGTCGATGGTGCCGCAGGCCGCCGCGGCCTGCGCGGGGGCCGCGGCGGCGGGGGTGGTAGCGGGGGTGGTGGGGGCGGCGGTGGCCGGGGCCGTCAGCACGTCCGCGGCGGTGAGGAGTGCGGTGGCGCCGGCTGCGGCGAGGAGTGCGGCTCTGCGTCCCATGGGTCTCCTGCTTCCTCTGCTTCTCTGCTTCTCTGGTCGAACCGGTTCAGGCGAACCGGTTCAGCCGGACTGATTCAGTCGAATCGATTCGACTGAATCGATTCATCCGGTAGGGGCGTGTGAGTGTGGCGACGGCGCGGCACGCCGTCAACGGGTGCGACGGGCGCGCGGCTCTCGACAACTTTCGACCGGCTTGCGGGGCGCGGGACCGCTTCCCGGGTACGGGAGTCGGACCGTCCGGTACGGGACACTCGGACGTATGCGTACTGCGTACAGCGTGGAGACGGTCAGGGCGGCGGAGCGGGAACTGATGGCGCGGCTGCCGGAGGGCGCGCTGATGCAGCGCGCCGTCGCCGGGCTCGCCGCGGCCTGCACGGAGCTGCTGGGGCGGACCCACGGCGGGGTCTACGGCGGCAGGGTCGTCCTGTTGGTCGGCAGCGGGGACAACGGCGGCGACGCCCTCCACGCCGGTGCCCGGCTGGCCCGGCGCGGTGCGGGCGTCACGGCGGTGCTGCTCGCGCCGGAGCGCGCCCATGTCGCCGGGCTCGCGGCGTTGCGCCGGGCGGGGGGCCGGGCCGTGGGGACCGGCGGCGGCGAGGCGTTGATCCGGCGGGCCGATCTCGTCGTGGACGGCATCGTCGGGATCGGTGGCAAGGGCGGGCTGCGGCCGGACGCGGTGCCGCTCGCCGAGGCCGCCGAGCGGTCACGTGCCGCGATCGTCGCCGTCGACCTGCCGAGCGGCGTCGACGCGGACACCGGCGAGGTCCGCGGCACCGCGCTCCGGGCCGACCTCACGGTGACCTTCGGGACGCACAAGCCGGGTCTGCTCGTCGATCCGGCACGGGAGTACGCGGGGTCGGTACGGCTCGTCGACATCGGACTGGAACTGCCGGCCGAGCCGGTGCTGGAGGCGCTCCAGCACGCCGACGTGGCACGGCTGCTGCCGGTGCCCGGCGCGGAGAGCGACAAGTACCGGCGTGGCGTCGTCGGGGTCGCCGCCGGGTCCGCCCGCTATCCCGGTGCCGCCGTGCTCGCGGTGTCCGGCGCGCTGCGGGGCGGCGCCGGGGCCGTACGGTACGTCGGTCCCGCCGCGCGGGACGTGATCGCCCGCTTCCCCGAGACGCTGGTGTCCGACCGGGGGCCGAAGCACGCCGGGCGGGTGCAGGCGTGGGTCGTCGGGCCCGGGGCCGGTGACGACGCCGGGCCCGTGGCGGAGGCGCTGGCGGCGGACGTACCGGTGCTGATCGACGCGGACGGGCTGCGGCTGGCCGACGCCTCGGCCGTACGGGCACGCCGGGCGCCCACCCTGATGACCCCGCACGCCGGCGAGGCCGCCGCGCTGCTCGGCGTGGAGCGGGAGGAGGTCGAGGGCGGCCGGCTGGCCGCGGTGCGTGAACTGGCCGGACGGTACAGGGCGACCGTGCTGCTCAAGGGCTCCACGACGCTTGTCGCCGATCCGAGAGTCGATCCGGGCGCCGGGACGGGCGACGGGACGGCGACGGCCGTACGGGTGAACCCGACCGGCACGTCCTGGCTGGCCACGGCCGGGAGCGGGGACGTCCTGTCCGGGCTGGCGGGCTCGCTGCTGGCGGCCGGACTGCCGCCGCTGGACGCGGGCAGCGCGGCGGCCTACCTGCACGGCCTCGCCGGACGGTGCGCGGCGGACGGCGCGCCGGTGGGGGCGCACGACGTGGCGGAGGCACTCCCGGAAGCCTGGCGGGACGTCGTTCGCGGGTGAAGGCAGGGCGGGGCCGGGGAGGCCGGGAGAGGGCGAGGCCGGGGAGGCCGCCCGGTGGTGTCGTACCGCTCCCGGTGGGCTCTCGTGCCGCTCTGAGACACTGGAGCGCGATGAACGAGACAGATGCTGTGCGGGGCGCGACGCTGCGGGCTCGCGCCGAGATCGATCTGGCCGCGCTGCGCGCCAACGTGCGGAGCCTGCGCGCCCACGCGCCCGGCGCCGCCTTCATGGCCGTGGTCAAGGCGGACGGCTACGGGCACGGCGCGGTGCCGTGCGCGCGGGCGGCCGTCGAGGCCGGGGCGACCTGGCTCGGTACGGCCACCCCGCAGGAGGCACTGGCGCTGCGCGCGCCCGGCGCCGGGGTGCCGGACGACGTACGCGTCATGTGCTGGCTGTGGACGCCCGGCGGGCCCTGGCGGGAGGCGATCGAGGCCGACCTCGACGTGTCCGTCAGCGGCCTGTGGGCGCTGGAGGAGGTCACCGCGGCCGCGCGTCTCGCCGGACGGCCCGCGCGCGTCCACCTCAAGGCCGACACCGGCCTCGGGCGGGGCGGCTGCGTGCCCGGGGACTGGGCCGAGCTGATCGCCGGCGCGCTGCGCGCCGAGGCCGACGGACTGCTGCGCGTCGTCGGCCTGTGGTCGCACCTCGCCTGTGCCGACGAGCCGGGGCACCCCTCCGTCGACGCCCAGCTCACCCGCTTCCGGGAGATGGTGGCGCAGGCCGAGCAGCAGGGCGTCGACCCCGAGGTCCGGCACATCGCCAACTCGGCCGCCACCCTCACCCTCCCCGAGAGCCACTTCGACCTCGTCCGGTCCGGCATTGCGCTCTACGGCGTCTCGCCCAGCCCCGAGATCGGCACCCCCGCCGACTTCGGGCTGCGTCAGGTGATGACCCTGACCGCCTCCCTCGCCCTGGTGAAGCACGTCCCGGGCGGAGAGGGCATCGGGTACGGCCACCACTACGTCACCCCGGGCGCGACCACCCTCGGCCTCGTCCCGCTCGGCTACGCGGACGGCATCCCCCGGCACGCCTCCTCCGCCGGTCCGGTGCTGGTCGAGGGCAAGTGGCGCACGGTCGCGGGGCGGATCGCGATGGACCAGTTCACCGTCGACCTGGGCGGGGACGAACCCCGGGCGGGCGCCGAGGCGGTCCTCTTCGGCCCCGGCGACCGCGGCGAACCCACCGTCGAGGACTGGGCGCAGGCCGCGGGCACCATCGGGTACGAGATCGTCACCCGGATCGGAACCCGCGTTCCGCGCGTCCATGTGAATACGGCGCCGTAGACACGACGGCGTGGACGCGGCGCCGTGGGCGCGACGGCATGGGCGCGGACGCGGCAGGCACGGAAACGACGGAGGAGCCCGTACGTGAGCGAGAGCAGCGCGGAGGTCGTCACGACCGCCGTCACGGCGGCTGCCGACTCCGCCGCCGCGGCGTCCGGCGGCTGGCGCCGGGCGACCGGTGTCGCCGGTGTCGCGATAGGCGTGCTCGCGACGGGCGCCGCCGCCGGCGTCGCCATAGAGCGGATGACGGTCGGCCGGGACATACGCAAGAAGGCCCGGCTCGCCCTCGACTCCACGGGACCCTACGGCTCGCTGCGCGGCACCCCCGGCAAGGCGTACGCCGAGGACGGCACGGAGCTGTACTACGAGGTCGACGAGCTGGATCCCGACCCCGCCACCGCTCCCGTACGGCGCCGCCGGCTGTTCGGTCGCAAGCCCCCCACCCCCGTCACCGTCGTCTTCAGCCACGGCTACTGCCTCAGCCAGGACTCCTGGCACTTCCAGCGGGCCGCGCTCAGGGGTGCCGTACGGACCGTGCACTGGGACCAGCGCAGCCACGGCCGCTCCGGGCGGGGCGCGGCCCAGACCGAGCGGGACGAGCCGGTCACCATCGACCAGCTCGGACAGGACCTCAAGGCCGTCATCGACGCCGCCGCCCCCGAGGGGCCCCTCGTGCTGGTCGGGCACTCCATGGGCGGGATGACGGTGATGGCCCTCGCCGACCGGTACCCCGAGCTGATCCGCGAGCGGGTCGTCGCTGTCGCCCTCGTCGGTACGTCGTCGGGGCGGCTCGGCGAGGTCAACTTCGGGCTGCCCGTGGCCGGGGTCAACGCGGTACGGCGGGTGCTGCCCGGGGTACTGAAGGCGCTGGGGCAGCGGGCCGAGCTGGTGGAGAGGGGGCGCCGGGCCACGGCGGACCTGTTCGCCGGAGTCATCAAGCGGTACTCGTTCGCGACCCGGGACATCGACCCGGCCGTCGCCCGCTTCGCCGAGCGGATGATCGAGTCCACCCCGATCGACGTCGTCGCCGAGTACTACCCGGCGTTCAGCGACCACGACAAGACCGCGGCCCTCGCCCACTTCGCCGACCTCCCGGTGCTGGTGCTGGCCGGGGTGCGGGACCTGGTGACGCCCAGTGAGCACAGCGAGGCCATCGCCGACCTGCTGCCGGACGCGGAACTCGTGCTGGTGCCCGATGCCGGGCACCTGGTGATCCTGGAGCATCCGGAAGTGGTCACCGACCGCCTCGCGGACCTGTTGGCCCGGGCGGGAGCAGTGCCCGCAGGAGCTACCGTGGGTGCCTATGGAAGCACCAGCAGCACCGGACAACCAGGCTGAGCAGCCGCAGCCGCCCGAGTCCTCCACCCCGGCCGAGTCGGCCACGCGCTCCGTCGGGCTCGAGCTCACCATCAACTCGGCCGAGCAGATGCGGGAACTGGGCCGCAAGCTCGCCAAGCTGCTGCGCGCCGGCGACCTCGTGATGCTCACCGGTGAGCTGGGCGCGGGCAAGACCACGCTGACCCGCGGGCTCGGCGAGGGGCTCGGGGTGCGCGGTGCCGTCACCTCGCCGACGTTCGTGATCGCCCGCGTCCACCCGTCCCTGGGGGACGGCCCGCCGCTGCTCCACGTTGACGCGTACCGGCTCTCCGGCGGGCTGGACGAGATGGAGGACCTCGATCTCGACGTCTCGCTGCCCGAGTCGGTGATCGTCGTGGAGTGGGGCGAGGGCAGGATCGAGGAACTGACCGACGACCGGCTCCAGCTCGTCATCCACCGCGCGGTCGGCGACACGACGGACGAGGTGCGGCACGTGACGCTGACCGGTCTGGGTGACCGCTGGGCGGGCACCGACCTGAGCGTGCTGTCGGCCTGAGCCGGGAGGTACCGGTCGGGGTCGGGGGAGATCGAGGGGGAGGCCGGGTGGAGGCCGCTTCCCCGTATGTTCTCCATGTGTTCCGACAAGGTGTCGGCAAAATGTTGCGTCAGGTGCCCCGGGCGTGGTCACATGGTGTCCAGCTCGTAGTTAGGTCTACCTAACTACGTCCGCCCCCGGCTACCAGGAGGCGTCCATGCCGGCCATCGAGAGCTCTCGCCGGACGGCCGAGACACGGCCGCAGTCGTTCACCGGGGTTTCGATGCGGGACCTGCTGGCCGCCGGTGCGGCTGCCGCCGCGGTCTCCACCCCGCCCCGCGCCCCCGAGCCGCTGCCACGGCCGCAGTCGCGGCCCGCGGAGCCGACCGGCACCCACCGCGACGCCGCCTGACCCGTAAGAGTTCCCGCGGCTACCGGACGACGACGACCGTGCGGCCGATCGTCGCGAACTTCCACATCGCCCTACCGTCCGCCCGGGTCTCGCGGACACCACCCGTGCGGACCTTCGGGGCGAGTTCCGGGGCCGAGCCGTCGAGGGCCGCGCTGAAGCCGATCACCGTGCCGTCGTTGTCGGCGAAGCGGACGACGTGTTCGACCGGGACACCGTCCGACCCGGTGACCTTCCCGGAGCGGGAGGTGACCCGGTAGGTGCCCGGTGCCGGGTCCACCGTGCCGGGCGTGACCGTGAAGGTGCGCTTGACCTTGTCGTCCTTCTCGACGAGCCACACCCGGTCGATGCCCAGCGCGTACACGACCCGGGTGCCCCGGCCGGAGCCTCTGGGCGGTGCGATGAGGGTGCCGGCGTCGTGGGTGCCGTCTGCGCTGTCAGTGCCTCGGTCCGCCTGCACGGCACCCGGCGAGGCGCCCGCGCGGGTGGCGTGCGGGTGGGTCGGGGCGTTCGACGCCGCCTGGTGACCGAGGAAGGCGACCGTCGAGAGGGCGGCCGCGGTCAGTCCCGCCACGATCGCCGAGCTGTTTCCTGCCACCGCCCTCACCTCAGTCCCGCATCTGGCGCCTGTCATCGATTGTCAGAAATGATCCGGAATTGTGAGTACGCCGATGCGACGGTAGCAGTACGTGGTCGTTCGACCGGGGCGTCCGACACGGGCCGTGGGGAGCCGTAGGCTGTTTGTGTGCTCTTGCTCGCTCTGGATACCGCCACCCCCGCCGTCACCGTCGCGCTGCACGACGGCGACGACGTCATCGCCTCCTCGAGCCAGGTGGACGCCCGCCGGCACGGCGAGCTGCTGCTCCCGGCGATCGACCGGGTGCTCGACGAAGCCGGTCTGACGACGGGCGCCGTCACCGGGATCGTCGTCGGCGTCGGTCCCGGTCCGTACACCGGGCTGCGGGTCGGCCTGATGACCGCGGACACCTTCGGGCTCGCGCTCGGCGTTCCCGTGCACGGTGTGTGCACGCTGGACGGCCTCGCCTACGCCGCCGACCTGGAGGGCCCCTTCGTCGTGGCGACCGACGCCCGCCGCAAGGAGGTCTACTGGGCGCGCTACGCCGACTCCCGCACCCGCCTCACCGACCCCGCCGTCGACCGCCCCGCCGACATCGCCGGGCAGGTCGCGGGGCTGCCCGCGGTCGGCGCGGGCGCGCTGCTGTATCCCGACACCTTCCCCAGGGCGCACGAGCCGGAGCACGTGTCGGCCGCCGCCCTCGCCCGGCTGGCCGCCGAGCGGCTGGCGGCGGGGGAGGAACTGCCCGCGCCCCGGCCGCTGTACCTGCGGCGGCCCGATGCCCAGGTCTCCAAGAACTACAAGGTGGTCACCCCCAAGTGACAGGACCCGAGAACGCCGTGCTGCGTGAGATGCGCTGGTGGGACATCGAACCCGTGCTCCAGGTGGAGCGCGAACTGTTCCCCGAGGACGCCTGGTCACGGGGGATGTTCTGGTCCGAGCTGGCCCATGCGCGCGGGCCCGCCGCGACCCGCAGGTACGTGGTCGCCGAGGAGGGCGACCGCCTCGTCGGATACGCGGGGCTCACCGCCGCGGGTGCGCAGCTCGACGGTGACGGGGCGTCCGGCGGTGACGGAGCCTCCGACGGGGATGCCGCCGGGGTGGCCGACGTCCAGACCATCGCCGTCACCCGGGACCACTGGGGCACCGGCCTCGGTTCGCGGCTGCTGACGGAACTGCTGCGGGCGGCGACCGCGTTCGAGTGCGCCGAGGTGTTCCTGGAGTGCCGGATCGACAACGTCCGCGCCCAGAAGCTGTACGAGCGCTTCGGCTTCGAGACCGTCGGGGTCAGGAAGGGCTACTACCAGCCGGGGAACGTGGACGCACTGGTGATGCGGCTGACCGACCCGGCGACCTCTGTGAACCCGGCGGACCCGATGAACTCGACGAACCTGTCGAACCCGACGAACCCCGTGAACGGCGTAGAAGGAACCGAGACCCATGGCTGACGAACCCCTGGTGCTGGGGATCGAGACCTCCTGCGACGAGACCGGTGTCGGAGTCGTCCGGGGCACCACCCTGCTGGCCGACGCCGTCGCCTCCAGCGTCGACGAGCACGCCCGCTTCGGCGGTGTCGTCCCGGAGGTCGCCTCCCGGGCGCACCTCGAGGCGATGGTGCCGACGATCGACCGTGCGCTGAAGGAGGCGGGGGTGAGCGCCCGGGACCTGGACGGCATCGCCGTCACCGCCGGTCCGGGCCTCGCCGGCGCGCTGCTCGTCGGCGTCTCGGCGGCCAAGGCGTACGCCTACGCCCTCGGCAAGCCCCTCTACGGCGTCAACCACCTCGCCTCGCACATCTGCGTCGACCAGTTGGAGCACGGGCCGCTGCCCGAGCCGACGATGGCGCTGCTGGTGTCCGGCGGGCACTCCTCGCTGCTGCTGTCCGCGGACATCACCTCCGACGTCCGCCCCATGGGCGCCACCATCGACGACGCGGCGGGCGAGGCATTCGACAAGGTCGCGCGGGTGCTGAACCTCGGCTTCCCCGGCGGTCCGGTCATCGACCGGTACGCGCGCGAGGGGGACCCGAACGCGATCGCGTTCCCGCGCGGGCTCACCGGTCCGCGCGACCCGGCGTACGACTTCTCCTTCTCCGGCCTCAAGACGGCCGTGGCCCGCTGGATCGAGGCCAAGCGGGCGGCGGGGGAGGAGGTCCCGGTGCGCGACGTGTCGGCGTCCTTCCAGGAGGCGGTCGTGGACGTGCTCACCCGCAAGGCCGTACGCGCCTGCAAGGACGAGGGTGTCGACCATCTGATGATCGGCGGTGGAGTGGCCGCCAACTCCCGGCTGCGGGCGCTGGCCCAGGAGCGCTGTGAGGCGGCCGGCATCCGACTGCGCGTGCCACGCCCCAAGCTGTGCACGGACAACGGTGCGATGGTGGCCGCCCTGGGCGCGGAGATGGTCGCCCGTAACAGGGCCGCCTCCGACTGGGACCTGTCCGCCGACTCGTCCCTCCCGGTGACGGAACCCCACGTCCCGGGCGAGGCCCACACCCGCAGCCACAACCATGGCCGCGACCACGATCACGATCACGTTCATGAGGTCAGCAAGGAGAACCTGTACTCGTGACCGTCGCGTTGATGTGGGAGGCGCGGGCGGTGCCCGGCCGGGGCGAGGACCTGCTGGCCTGGGCGCGGACCCAGGAACTCGACGGCGACCCGCCCCTGCGCCGGGAGACCTTCCGCGCCCCGCAGGACCGGGTCCTGGTCATCACCTGGTGGGACGCCCCGTACGACGCCGACCTCCCCGAACTCCCCGAGCCGGACGGGGACCTGGTCACCCGCCCGGTACACCGCTGGCGCTTCGAGCCGGTGGCGGTGGACTGACCGGCGTCCCGCGCGGGCGACCGGCCGTGGTTCCAGGGCGCCCGGGGATCGACCGGGTGACGGCCTGCTCGATCGACGAACACCGAATGTTTCGGGTCTTGTGTCGAATGTTCTGGGATTCCGTGGTGCGGGAGAGGGTCCGCCAAGGAGGTCTGCGGGGATACGATCGCCGCCATGACTTGCTCGCAGCCCGCTGAAAACCGGACGCGAGGGCGCAGTGCGCAGACTGCGACCCTCGCCGAGATCGCCCGCGAGGCCGGCGTCTCCGCGCCGACTGTTTCGAAGGTGCTGAACGGGCGTGCCGACGTCGCTCCCGCCACCCGCAGCCGGGTGGAGGAGTTGCTGCGCTCCCACGGCTACCGGCGCCGCCGCGCCGAGGCGTCCCGCTCGCCCCTGATCGACCTGGTCTTCCACGAACTGGAGAGCGCCTGGGCGATGGAGGTCATCCGGGGCGTGGAGAACGTGGCCCGGGACGCGGGCCTCAGCGTCGTGCTCTCCGAGAGCGCGGGACGGCTCACGCCGGGGCGCACCTGGGCCGACCAGGTTGCCGCGCGCCGTCCGCACGGGGTGATCCTCGTCCTGTCCGGCCTCGACGAGTCCGGGCGGGCGTTGCTGACCAGCCGTTCCATCCCGTTCGTGGTGATGGACCCGGCCGGGGACCCGGGCACCGACGTGCCCTCCGTCGGCGCGACCAACTGGCAGGGCGGCCTCGCCGCCACCCGGCATCTGGTCGAGCTGGGGCACACCAGGATCGGGGCGATCAGCGGCCCCTCGCGGATGATGTGCAGCCGCGCCCGCGTCGACGGTTACCGGGCGGCGCTGGAGACCGGCGGGCTTCCGGTGGATCCCGGGCTGATCATGCCCGGCGACTTCCACCACGAGACCGGTTACCGCCAGGGCCTCGCCCTGCTGCGCCGCGAGGACCGGCCCACGGCGGTCTTCGCCGGCAACGACCTCCAGGCACTCGGTCTCTACGAGGCCGCGCGTGAGCTGGGCCTGCGGATTCCCGAGGACCTGAGCGTGGTCGGGTTCGACGATCTGCCGGTGGCCCGTTGGGTGGGGCCGCCGCTGACGACCGTACGGCAGCCGCTGACCGAGATGGCCGAGGCGGCGGCCAGGCTGGTCCTCGACCTGGGCAAGGGCGAGGGCGCGGCGGCCGCGACCCGGGTGGAACTGGCCACGAGTCTGGTGGTGCGCAGCAGCACGGGAGCGCCGCCGGCCGGGATCTGACTGTTCTCGGTCACTCCGGGGCTCCGGTGGGGCCCGGGGGCCGGGGATCTCGACGGCCGGGAGAGGTGGGCGGGAGACCCGAGGGGCCATGATCACCCGATCGGCTGAACGGCACTGATCACGGCGCGTGGAGGCTCTTCGTGACCGTAGCGTCGCGGTGTCGCTTGTGCCGCAGTGGCGCCCGCGCCCACACTTGAAGGAGGAGGTGCTTCTCGATGAGCGCTCTCGCAGAAGAGGTGGCCCCAGTGGCGTACAAGCCTGTTTCCGAGCCGGGTTCTGACCTGGACGAGGTCCTGTGGCAGGCGTGGAAGGCCATGGATCTCCCCGAGGGCTACCGGGCCGAGATCATCGAAGGGTCCATCGAGGTGTCGCCTACCGGTCGTCGTCGTCATGGCGTGCTCGTCAACCGTCTCCGCCGCGCGCTGGACGCCCACTTGGGGGAAAGCGGTTACGCGGCCCTCCAGGACGTCAACGTCATCCACCGTCAGAAGGCCTGGGTCCCCGACCTGTTCGTGGCCCCCCTCGATCTCGACGAGATCCCCGACGAGGACGGTCTCGGTGTGGACGCCGCCGGGGTCGAGATGGTCGTCGAGGTCACCTCGCCCGGCCACCGGAACCTCCGGCGCGACCGCGTCCGCAAGTGCCGGGAGTACGCCCGCGCCGGGATTCCGGTGTACGTGATCGTCGACGACTTCGACGACGAGGGGGCCGTGCTCGTCCTGACGTCCCCCGACCCCAAGAAGGCCAAGTACGCCGACGAGCACCGCGTTCCCTACGGCACCGACGCGGTGATCCCGGAGGGGCCGACCAAGGGTTTCGCCGTCGGCAAGGCGATCGTCGGGGCCTGAACCGGCCCCGCGGGCCTCACCGGACCGGCCTGCGGGCCTCACCGCACCGGGTGCCCCAGCAGCATCGTCGGGGCGCCCGCGACGCGGGTGAGGAAGACCGTGACGGACCCGGGGCCGTGGGGTTTGGGCAGGACCTTGCGGCGGAGTTCCTCCGGTTCCACCGCCGAGCCGCGCTTCTTGACGGTCAGCGTGCCGATCCGGCGCTCACGCAGCAGCGCCTTCAGCTTCTTGACGTTGAAGGGAAGCCGGTCGGTGATCTCGTAGGCGGTGGCGTACGGGGTGGGGCGGTGCTCGTCGGCGGTGACGTAGGCGATGGTCGGGTCGATGAGCCCGCCGTCGAGCTGTTCGGCGACCTCGGCGACGAGATGGGCGCGGATGACGGCGCCGTCGGGCTCGTACAGGTACCGGCCGGGCGGGCGGACTTCGGGATTCGGCAGCCCGCGGGAGAGGAGCGTGCGCGGGCCGGGCAGCAGGGTCGCTCGGATCGCCGGGGCCGCGCCCTCCGGCCCGGCGGCGGCCGTCCGCCCGTCGCCGAACCACAGCACCGCCTCCTTCACCTCCCCGCCGTCCGAGATCCACTCGGCCTCCGCGTCGGCGGGGACGGCCTCGTGCGGGATGCCCGGTGCGATCTTCAGCGCGGCGGCGCGGGGTGCCCTGCGGGCCGCCTCGATCGCCCAGGACAGCGGCGGTGAGTAGGCCTCGGGATCGAAGACGCGACCGCGGCCGCCACGCCGGGCCGGATCGACGAAGACGGCGTCGTAACCGGACGGGTCCACCTCCGTGACGTCGGCCTCCCGCACCTCGATCAGCTCGGCCAGGCCCAGTTCGTCCGCGTTCGCGCGGGCCGCCGCCGCGGTGAGCGGGTCCCGGTCCACCGCCAGTACCCGGATCCCGGCGCGGGCCAGCGCGATCGCGTCCCCGCCGATCCCGCAGCACAGGTCGGCCACCGAGGTCACGCCCGACTCCTTCAGCCGCCGCGCCCGGTACGCCGCCACGCTCGCCCGGGTCGACTGCTCGACTCCGTTCGGCGTGAAGAACATGCGCGCGGCGTCCTGGGCCCCGAACTTCGCCACCGCCCGCTGCCGCAGGCGCGCCTGACCGAGTGCCGCCGAGACCAGTTCCGCCGGATGCTCGCGGCGCAGCCGGGTCGCGACGGCGAGCTCTTGCGCCGGGTCGGTGTCGCGCACCTCGTCGAGGAGGGCGCGGCCCTCGGGGGTGAGGAGCGGGGCGAGGGGTGAGGCGGGGAGGGGGGTGCGGTCGTTCACCGGCCCATTGTGGGTCAGGCGCGGGCCGGCTGTGGGCCAGTCGGTGGACGGTGTGCCGTCTGCCGCGGTGTCGGGCCGGCTCCAGGGCGGTGGACTGCGAGGATCCGACCCCATGCGAGTAATAGGACAAAATTATAAAAGTCGGTCACTGTGTGGTGTGCGGGCCGGTGCCGCCGTACTCACCCTCGCGACCATCGCCTCTCTCGTCGCGGGCTGCGGAAAGGACTCCGCCGCCCCGGACCCGGCTGCGGGCGGTCGGCAGCCCCTCGCCGCGCCCCCGGCCCGCGAGCGCGACTCCCACGCCGCCGAACTGCGCGCCGCGCACGCCGCGCGGGTGGCCGCCGCGAAGCGCTGGGGGCTCGAGCGGGTGCCCCGGACCGCTCCGCCGGCGCCCGGGAAGAAGCCGAGGATCGCCACCCGTAAGGGCTTCGAGGTCGACGGCCACCGGAGACTGGGCCTTCCCCCGGTCTTCACCACCGTCCCCACGGACGAGAAGGTCGTCTTTCTCACCGTCGACGACGGCGCCGAGAAGGACCCCGCGTTCCTGCGCATGATGAGCGAGCTGAAGATCCCGTACACCGCGTTCCTCAGCGACTACGTCATCAAGGAGGACTACGGCTACTTCGAGGAGATGCAGGACCGGGGTGTCGGCCTGAACAACCACACCCTGAACCACCCGCCCCTGCGCGGCCTGCCCTACGCCCGTCAGAAGCGCGAGATCTGCGGCATGCAGGACGTCCTCGAGGAGCGGTACGGCCGTCGCCCCGTCCTGTTCCGCCCGCCGTTCGGCAGCTACGACAAGAACACCCTGCGCGCGGCCGAGTCCTGCGGCATCGAGTACGTCCCGCTGTGGAACGAGGAGGTCTTCGTCGACCGCTGGGACTACCGCGAGGGGGACGGGGCGCTGCACCCCGGCGACATCGTCCTCACCCACTTCCGGGGCCGGAACGAGTGGAAGGGCACGATGCCCGACATGATCCGCCGCTTCCTGGACAAGGTCACGGCCGAGGGGTACGCGGTGGGGCGCCTGGAGGACTACTTGTGATCCGGTGGGGGGCGGCCGTGGCGGTTCTCCTGGCGGTGCTGGCGGTGCTGGCGGGTTGCGGCCCGTCGGCCGGGCGGCCGGCCGTGGGCCCTGCCGGCCGAGGGGGTGAGGGCACCGGGGGTGCGGCTGACGGAGCGGGCCGGTCACCCGACCGCGTCCCGCCCGTCGTGGACCGGGTCCCGACCCGGGACGGGGTCGTCTTCCTGACCTACGACGACGGCGCCGAACGCGACCCCCGTTTCATCGACCTCGTACGGCAACGCCGCCTTCCCGTCAGCATGTTCCTCACGGACAGTGTGGTGGGGCCGGGCTACGGCCACTTCGCCCGCCTGCGTTCGGTCGGTGCGAGCCTGCAGAACCACACCCTCGACCACCCCGCCCTGCGCGGCCTGCCCTACGCCGGTCAGCGCGCCGAGATCTGCGGCCAGCAGCGCAAGCTCCGGTCCCGTTTCGGTATCCGTCCCCACCTCTTCCGCCCGCCCTACGGCACGTACGACGCCACGACCCTCCGCGCCGCCGCCGACTGCGGCATCGCGGCGGTCGTGCTCTGGCGGGTGACGCTGGAGGGCGACGGCACCCTCACGTACGCCCGCGGCGCCCGCCGCCTGGGCCCCGGCGACATCGTCTCCGTCCCCGCCGGCGAGGCCCCGCCCCTGACTCTGGCGGAACGGACGACACGTTTGCTGCGCGAGCTGGAGGAGCAGGGGTTGAGGGTCGGAAGGCTGGAGGACTACGTCCGGCACCGGTGAGCACCCGGCCCGTCCGGGGGTGCCCCCAGGGGGCGTCGGGGCGCCGGACGGCTGCGCACACCCGTACGAGCAACGCGTTCCACCGCCGACGCGCCGCAGGGAATTGGCACTCCGCTTGACCGAGTGCTAATCGCGGTCATAGTCTCGGGTCTGGCACTCCCCCCTGGAGAGTGCCAACACACGCGACGGGCAGGTCCGGCACCCGCGACGACGGATCGACCTGGTCGCCACCTCAGACAGTTAACCCCGTGAGATCTCCGAAGGGGGAGGTCGGATCGTGACGACCGCCAGCTCCAAGGTTGCCATCAAGCCGCTCGAGGACCGCATCGTGGTCCAGCCGCTCGACGCCGAGCAGACCACGGCTTCGGGCCTGGTCATTCCGGACACCGCCAAGGAGAAGCCCCAGGAGGGCGTTGTCCTGGCCATCGGTCCGGGCCGCATCGAGGACGGCAAGCGCGTCGAACTCGACGTGAAGGTCGGCGACGTCGTGCTCTACAGCAAGTACGGCGGCACCGAGGTGAAGTACAACAACGAGGAGTACCTCGTTCTCTCGGCCCGCGACGTTCTCGCGATCATCGAGAAGTAAGTCACCTCGTAGCACATTTGCTCCGAAACTGCGCCCCTGGTCCCGATATGCTCACCGAGCCGGGCGCCCGGGGCGCAGTGATTTTTCACCCCTGATTTCCGAGAGGGCTCCCGCTGCCATGGCGAAGATCCTGAAGTTCGACGAGGACGCCCGTCGCGCCCTTGAGCGCGGCGTCAACAAGCTTGCCGACACGGTGAAGGTGACGATCGGCCCCAGGGGCCGCAACGTCGTCATCGACAAGAAGTTCGGCGCCCCCACCATCACCAACGACGGTGTCACGATCGCCCGCGAGGTCGAGGTCGAGGACCCGTACGAGAACCTCGGCGCCCAGCTGGTCAAGGAGGTGGCGACCAAGACCAACGACATCGCGGGTGACGGTACGACCACCGCGACCGTGCTGGCCCAGGCCCTGGTCCGCGAGGGCCTGAAGAACGTCGCCGCCGGCGCCTCCCCGGCCGCCCTGAAGAAGGGCATCGACGCCGCCGTCGCCGCGGTCTCCGAGGACCTCCTCGCCTCGGCGCGCCCGATCGACGAGAAGTCGGACATCGCCGCCGTCGCCGGGCTGTCCGCCCAGGACCAGCAGGTCGGCGAGCTCATCGCCGAGGCGATGGACAAGGTCGGCAAGGACGGTGTCATCACCGTCGAGGAGTCCAACACCTTCGGTCTGGAGCTGGACTTCACCGAGGGCATGGCCTTCGACAAGGGCTACCTGTCGCCGTACTTCGTGACGGACCAGGAGCGCATGGAAGCCGTCCTGGACGACCCGTACATCCTCATCACGCAGGGCAAGGTCGGCTCCATCGCCGAGCTGCTGCCGCTGCTGGAGAAGGTCATCCAGGCCAACGCCTCCAAGCCGCTGCTGATCATCGCCGAGGACGTCGAGGGCGAGGCCCTGTCGACCCTGGTCGTCAACAAGATCCGCGGCACGTTCAACGCCGTCGCGGTCAAGGCCCCCGGCTTCGGTGACCGCCGCAAGGCGATGCTGCAGGACATGGCCGTCCTCACCGGCGCCACGGTCGTCTCCGAGGAGGTCGGCCTCAAGCTCGACCAGGTCGGCCTGGACGTGCTGGGCTCCGCCCGCCGCGTCACCGTCACCAAGGACGACACCACGATCGTCGACGGTGCCGGCAAGAAGGAGGACGTGACCGGTCGCGTCGGCCAGATCAAGGCCGAGATCGAGACCACCGACTCCGACTGGGACCGCGAGAAGCTCCAGGAGCGCCTCGCGAAGCTGGCCGGCGGCGTGTGCGTCATCAAGGTCGGCGCCGCCACCGAGGTGGAGCTGAAGGAGAAGAAGCACCGTCTGGAGGACGCCATCTCCGCGACCCGCGCCGCGGTCGAGGAAGGCATCGTCTCCGGTGGTGGCTCCGCGCTCGTCCACGCCGTCAAGGTCCTCGAGGGCAACCTCGACAAGACCGGTGACGAGGCCACCGGTGTCGCGGTCGTCCGCCGCGCCGCCGTCGAGCCGCTGCGCTGGATCGCCGAGAACGCCGGCCTCGAGGGCTACGTCATCGTCTCCAAGGTCGCCGAGCTCGAGAAGGGCAGCGGCTACAACGCCGCCACCGACGAGTACGGCGACCTGATCAAGGCCGGCGTCATCGACCCGGTCAAGGTCACCCGCTCCGCCCTGGAGAACGCCGCCTCCATCGCCTCCCTGCTGCTCACGACCGAGACCCTGGTCGTCGAGAAGAAGGAAGACGAGGAGCCGGCCGCCGGTGGCCACGGCCACGCCCACTGAGCCACGCGCTCGCAGGAGGCCCCCGTTCCGGTTCCGGAGCGGGGGCCTTCCCCGTGCGGTCAGCCGTCCTGTCGCAGCGGGAACCGGCCCCGGACTCCCCAGTTCTGTCTCCAGGGGAAAGCAGCTTCGTGTGATGCTCAGGAGCCCCCAGCTCCGGTGTCGCCTCCCGCAGTACGGTGAGAGCGTCGTCGAGGGCGCGTTGCATCCGCCCCCGGGCTCCTGCCGCCGCCAGGGTTTCGAGCGCGTCGAGGCGACGCTCCTCGTCGCGGTCGCCGGGGAACCCGGACGCTTCGAGGCGCATGGCCGCCAGGTCGACCTCGTCGGGGTGGTGGCGGCACATGCCCCCGGAGGGTTCCAGCATCGAACGCGGCAGGTCAGCGCGGTCCGCGACCGGGGCCGGCAGGATCCGCCTCATGGCCGAATGGGTGCCGAGGACGGTGATCGACATGGCCCCGATGTTGGAATTCGACGCAACGTCAAGGCCGAACCTTTGGCGCTCTCCGTCGAAGTACGGCCGACATGCCGTCACCCGGTCCCGTCGTGACCGGGGGTGCGCCGCTGCGTGGGAGTCCGGAGCCGAGCAGGCGTGCCGCGTGAGTGGCCTGCTTGCTACGAGCGCATTTCCAGGGCGATGCGCGGGGACAGCGCGCGGAGGAAGTCGGGCGCGTCGAAGATCTCGCCGGCGGAGACGACCCCGGTCGCCCTGGTCCCTTCCGTGAGGATGCGGTCGAGCGCTTCCACCACGAGCGGCGCGGTGACGGCGTAGATGTCCTGGCCCCTCGCCACGGCACGCCGTTCACCGGTGCCGGAGCGCACGACCGCATCGACGAGGAAGGTCTGCCCGGACCGTCCGCGCTCGTCGGCCGCGGCCGGTGCCGGCGTGTCCGGGGCCGCGATGTCCCGGGCCGCCGCTTCAGGGCCGCGACCGGCACCACCCCGCTGCAGTGGCTGCTCACCCAACGGATCCGGCGCGCTCAGGAGTTGCTGGAGACCACCGGCGACAGCGTCGACGCCGTCGCGGCGGCCACCGGCATGGGCACCGCCACGACGCTGCGTCGGCACTTCAACCGCACGGTCGGCGTACCCCGGACGCCTACCGCCGCATGTTCCGTACGCGGAACCGCTCCGGCCCCGACGACAGCGAGCAGCCCCACCGCCCCTGAGCCGGCTTCAGGGACCGTCACGACCGTGCCGTCGACGATGGCACGGCAGGACTCCACGGCCCCGTCGGCATCCGTGTCGGGTCGGTCTCCCGCACCTGACGGCTCCTGCCCCGCGAACCAGGGGGAGAGCCGTCCAGAGGCGCCATCAGAGGTCAGGCGTGACGGTGGGAGTGCCGGCTGCCGGTGATGAGGCGGTAAAGAGCGAGCAGGATGAGGGAGCCGGCGATCGCGGCGATCCAGGTGGAGAGCTCGAAGAACCCGTCGATGGAGTCGACGCCGAATATCACCTTGCCGAGCCAACCGCCGAGCAGACCGCCGGCGATGCCGATGAGCATGGTGATGATGATGCCACCGGGGTCCTTGCCCGGCATGATGAACTTGGCGATGGCACCGGCGAGCAGGCCGATGACGATCCACGCGATGATGCCCATTGCTGTCTCCGTCCTGTCATGAAGACTGTGTCAGCTCATCGTCTGTACCGTCCGCGCCCGAACAAACCTGTTCTTCGGTCCGCAACCCTGCCCGCCCCTCCCCGAGCCGGGTTTCGAGCAGCTGCCGGTGACCTTCTCTCCGCTCCTCGCGTCCGTGATGTCCTCCACCTGCCTCCGCAGGATGTCGGAAAGCGCGTCACCGAGCTCTTCGTAAAGGCCCACGGCTCACGTCCAGAAGTCACGGGCGGCGGCGCGCTCGCGGCGCGCCAGGGATACGTCGCCCAGATGCCCGGGCGTCGACGCCTCGCTTCGCCGGCTGGCCGGACAAGCTGGAACCGGCTGAGGAAAGTCGAGCGGGGCCCTCGGCCGGGGCCCCGACCGAGCACGTGAACGAACGCTGCCTGGATACCCCGCTCGTGCTCACGTACGTAGGTGTAACCGCAGGGCAGTTCGTGCGGCCCGGCCAGTGGATACGGCCGGCCCCACCATGTCCGCGACCACTAGCCTCACCCACCATGAAACGGCGCCGGCAGAAGAAGCTCTCCCGTCAGCTCTTCGGAGCGACTCTGACAGCAGACACTGCCCGCGTGCAGGCACTCTTGCGGGCCGGAGCAGACCCGGAGCGAGGAGACAGCGACGGAACCACCCCTCTCTATCTGGCGTCTGTGCAGGGGGAAGCCGAGGTCGCACGCTTGCTCCTGGAAGCCGGGGCCTCCCCCGACACAGAGAGCCGGGGAGTCGGCTCGGACGGCACACCGCTCTGCGCGGCCGCGTGCTGGGGACACACCGAGACCGTGCGTGAGCTGTTGGCGCACGGCGCCGACCCGAACCTTCGTGAAGACCGCGGAACAGGCTGGTCTCCCTTGGAATGGGCGAACAACGGCCCCCACCCCGCGACTGCTGAACTGCTCGTCACAGAGGGAGCAAGACCTTAGGAGGAAGCCGTTCGACAGCCCGTGACCTGACCGTCGGGTCCGTCGAGGCCATCTTCGCGACCTGGCCCGTCCGTGCCGTCATCGCGGCCCGTACTTGCGGCCCGTACGCGAGGAGAGGCCGCCCAGGAGGTCGCGTGGGACCAGCTTCGCCGCTCCCATCAGGGCCTTGTACCGCGGGTCCGGGATCGACACCGACTTGCCGCGGGCCAGGTCCGCGAGGGCCGTCTCCGCCACCTTGTCCGCGTCGAGCCACATCCAGTTCGGGATGCTGTCCGTCCCCATCCCCGCCCGCTTGTGGAACTCGGTGCGGACGAAGCCGGGGCACAGCGCCATGAGGCGTACGCCGTTGCCCGCCAGGTCCTGTGCCGCGCCCTGGGTGAACTGCACCACCCACGCCTTGGACGCCCCGTAGGTTCCGCGGGGCACGAACGCGGCGGTCGAGGCGACGTTCACGACGCCCCCGCGTCCGCGCTCCCGCATCGCCTCCGCTGCCGCCGACGTCAGCCGCAGCACCGCCTCACAGTGGACCTTGAGCATCCTCAGCTCATCCGCCATCGAGACCTCGAGGTACCGGCCCTTGTTGCCGAAACCCGCGTTGTTGATCAGCAGGTCGACGGGGTTCCTGCGGTCGCCCAGCCGCTCGGCCACCACCTCGATGCCCTTGTCCTCCGCGAGGTCGGCCCTCAGTACCTCCGCCTCGACGCCGTGGCGGTCGTGGAGCTCGGTCGCCTGCTCGCGGAGCCGGACGATGTCGCGGGCCACCAGCACCAGATCATGCCCGTCGGCTGCCAGCTTCCGCGCGAACGCGGCACCGATCCCGGCCGTCGATCCCGTAATCAGAGCGGTTGTCATGAGGCAAGACTAGTTACCCGGAGTCCGGGCGTCCGCCCGGCGTCGCCGCCCCGAGCGGTGCACTGAAGCCCGACCGGATCAGTCACCCGAGTGCCCGCCCCTCCAGGGCCTGTCCGCCCCCGTGTTCCGCGTGATCCGGCGGGGTGCCCGCGGACTGGCCCTTCTCGACCACCACGAACTGGCCCATCATCCCCTTGTCCTCGTGGTACAGCAGATGGCAGTGGTACATGTAAGGGACGTCAGGATCGGCCGGCCCGGTGAAGCGCAGTGCCAGCTTCATCGTCGTGCCGTGCGGGACGAACACCGTGTCCTTCGGCCCGCGCAGCGCCGGCTGCGGAGCCGACCCGTTCACCTCCACCACGCGGAACTGCACATCGTGCACATGGAAGTTGTGCGGCATGCCGTTGGTGTTGCGTATCGTCCACAGCTCCGTCGTCCCGCGGGTGACGGTCTCGTCGATGCGGCTCATGTCCATCGACCGGCCGTTGATCCCGGACAGCTTCAGATCGAAGTGCCGCCCGCGCACCGCCTCGGCACCGTCGGGAAGCTCCGGCTCGGTGAGCGTGGCCGGCAACCGCGGCGACGGCCTCAACTGCCGGTCCGCCCGCAGCTCCAGTACGTCGAAGGAGTCGTCGCCCCCGCCGAACCGCCGCTGCCAGAAGCCGCCGTAGTTGTCCTGTGGGAAGCTCCGGAGCATCACCCGCTCACCGGCCTCGACCCGTACGACGATCTCGGCGCGCTCACCCGGTGACAGCTGTATCCGGTCCATCACCGCGGGCCGCGCCAGCAGCCCGCCGTCCGTCCCGATCAGCGAGAAGTCACGGTCGTCCGGGAAACCGAAGGCGTAGGTGCGGGCGGTGGAGGCGTTGACCAGCCGCAGCCGTATCAGTTCGTCGTGGACCTCCCGGTAGGGGCGCAGGGTGCCGTTGACCATGGTCCGGTCGCCCAGGAAGCCCACGTTCTGCATCAGCCCGCGGTCGCCGGACAGCCGTGAGCCGTCGAAGCGAACGTCCTGCACGACGACCGGCAGATCGTCGACGCCGTACCGCTTCGGCAGGGGCAGGCGAGCGGACTTCTCGTCGTCGAGGAGGAACAGGCCGGCGAGGCCACGCCTGACGTGATCCTCGGTCTTGCCGTGCGGATGCGGGTGATACCAGAGCGTCGCCGCCGGCTGGTCCACCGTCCAGTGCGGGGTCCAGGTGGCACCCGGGGCGATCATCTGGTGCGGGCCGCCGTCCATGCGGGCCGGCAGATGCATCCCGTGCCAGTGCACGGAGGACGCCTCGTCCAGGTCGTTGCCGACCCGTACGCGCACCTTCTCGCCGCGCTTCGCCCGAAGTGTCGGGCCGAGGTAGGAGCCGTTGAATCCCCAGGTCATGGTCCGCTGTCCCTTCTGGAACTCCGTCTCGCCCGCCTGCATGCGCAGGTCGAAGACCCGTGTGCCGTCCTTCTCCACGGTCGACTCGGCTTGTGGAGGTATGGCCAGCGCGTTGTCGAACGGTGCCTTGCCCACCGTGCTGACCGTGGCACCGGTCCACAGCCAGGCGAACAGGGCGCCGACGATCACGGCGAGCGCGGTGACCAGCGAGCCGAGCACGATGACAAGGCGCTTCCAGCGGAATGCGCGGCGGGTGGTGCCGGGCGGGCTCTTCCCGTCCGGCACTTCGCTCTTGGGCGTATGGCGAGACATGCTTCGAGCGTCGCGGTTCATGGTCGGCCGGACATCGGGGACCTTCCCGGAACCGGCCCTGAGCCAACCCTCGCTCGGCATCAGGGATTTCCCCTGGAACCGGCTGAGCAAGTGCGGGAGAACCGCGCGGGCAAGTGAGCGGAGAAGAGGGGAAAGTGAGGAAAGTGAGGGAAGGAAGGGAGGGGAAGAGAAGGAGAAGGGAGAGGAAGCGGTGCGGCGCCCCGTGGCTCTTCGTCAGGCTCCCCGGTCCGCCCCGTACTTCGTCTCGTACTGCCGAGCCTTGGCCAGTGCCTCCGGGTGCAGCGCGTTCGCTGCCGCCAGCAGTCGCGGCAGCAGCGTCCGCTCCGTCGTCACCGCCCGGAACTGCAGCGCGACCGTCACCTCGTGGTCCGGCCGGTGCACCATCCGTATCGCGTCGCCGGCCCGGACCTCGCCGGGCTGGACAACCCGCAGATAGGCACCCGGCGCGCCCCGCTGGGTGAACCGCTTCACCCAGCCCTTCTCACCCAGATGGCCCTGGAAGGTGCGGCAGGGAATGCGGCCGGAGGTGACCTCCAGCACCACCTCGGACCCGATGCCCCAGCGCTCACCGATCAGTGCGCCGGACAGGTCGATCCCCTCCGTGGTGAGGTTCTCTCCGAACGAGCCGTTCGGCAGCGTGCGGCCCAGCACGCCCTCCCACTCGTCGAGGTCCTCGCGGGCCATCGCGTACACGGCCTGGTCATCGCCTCCGTGGTGCCGCGTCTCACACACCGCGTCCCCGGCCAGCCCGCTCGCGCCGATCCCCTTCGGTCCCGGCGCCGCCACCCGTACCGGCCCGTCCACCGGCTGCTTGTCGATGCCGGTCACGCCCTCGGGCTGGTCCGTGTACGGCACGGCCTTGGGGCGCCCCAGGTTCACAGACAGAAGCTTCATGAGCTGCACGGTAAGCGATATGGGCCAAAGTATCGAAGCGGTATTCGGCATCACGTCAAAGGGCGGCTTATCCTTGAGGGCGTGATCGAAGCCCGTCATCTCCGTGTGCTGCGCGCCGTGGCCGCCACCGGTTCGTTCTCCGCGGCGGCCCGGGAACTGGGCTGTACCCAGCCCGCCGTCAGCCAGCAGATGAAGGCGCTGGAAGGGTCCGTGGGCACACCGCTGCTCGTCCGTACCGGGCGGGAGATGCGCATGACGCAGGCCGGAGAAGTGCTGGTGCGCCATGCGGCCGGCGTTCTCGCCGGGCTGACCGCCGCAGAGGAGGAGGTCGCCGCCATCGCCGGGCTGCGGGCGGGGCGGGTGCGGCTCGTGTCCTTCCCCAGCGGCAGTTCGACGCTCGTTCCGACAGCCCTCGCCGCTCTGCGCGACGCCCACCCCGGCACCCGTGTCTCCCTGGAGGAGGCCGAGCCGCCCCGGTCCGTCGAGATGCTGCGCGAGGGCGACTGCGACATCGCCCTCGCCTTCCGGTACGAGGGGGCGACGGGTGCCGAGGAGTGGGACGACCTGGTCGTGCGCCCGCTGCTCACGGACCGGCTCGTGGGACTGGTGCCCGAGCGGCACCGGCTGGCGCATGCGAAGTCCCTCGCCATAGGCGAACTCGCCGAGGAACCGTGGATCGCGGGTTGCCCGCGTTGCCGCGGTCAGCTGGTCGAGGTGTGCGAGACGGCAGGCTTCACCCCGCGTATCGACTTCGCGACCGACGACTATCCCGCGGTGGCCGGTCTGGTCGGTGCGGGACTCGGGGTGGCCGTTCTGCCCCAGCTGGCCCTCGAGTCCGTACGGCCCAGGGGGGTGCGCACTGTGGCCCTGGAGCCCGCGGTGCGGCGGGAGATCGTCGCGCTGACGCTTCCCGACCTCGCCCAGGTACCCGCGGTCGACGCGACGCTCGACCAACTGGCACGGGCAGCCGGGCGGTAGGCCGGGCCCGGCGGGGCCGTCTGTCGGTCGTCCGGCTGTCCGTCGGTGGGGGCGGTGGAGCGCCTCCTGCGAAAAAACAAGGGCACATGCGTACCCGATGGTGAAGAAACGTTCCTTCAGTTGTTCGAAGCGGCGTGCTCGCCGGTGGTCGAGAGAGCTGCCGGGACCGGCGCCGATACGGCCGATGCCGCCGGTGGTGAGCCCGGTGGTGAGCCCGAGGACGACACCAGCCGGTGGCGCGCCCTGCCCATCAGCTCTTCGCGTTCGTCCTCGGTCAGTCCGCCCCACACGCCGTACGGCTCGCGTACGGCCAGTGCGTGGGCGGCGCACTCGGCGCGTACCGGGCACCTCATGCAGACCTCTTTGGCCGAGTTCTCGCGAGCACTTCGTGCCGCCCCGCGTTCGCCCTCGGGGTGGAAGAAGAGCGAACTGTCCACCCCGCGGCACGCGGCCAGGAGCTGCCAGTCCCACAGGTCCGCGTTCGGTCCTGGAAGGCGGGAGAAATCTGCCATTTCGTGACCCCTTGTAGCCATTCTGGGCGGATCCGTGTCCACGACCGTACAACTACGATCCAAGGAGATGAAAATATGACCCATTGCGAATCTATCCTCAGACACCAGCAAATGGGAAGAAAAGGGTCCGAAAGGGGCATTGGTTGTGATGAAAGTTCGAGGGTCTCCCGCGCGTGTCTGCACCGTGTCCGTCCCCTCACGTAGAGTGCCGAAGACAGCGGACGGCCCCGTAACTCTTTCGAGTGACCGTCGTTGAGAGTGCGAGGCGGTTGAAGGAACAAGCGCTCGGGCAGGTGTCCGAAGCGGTCGACCGCACAGGTGACGATTTCGTACCAGCCTGGAGGCACAAGGTGACGCGCATCAGCTGCGGAGGGCGGCCATGACTTCCGTCCTCGTCTGCGACGACTCCCCGCTTGCCCGAGAGGCGCTGCGCCGCGCGGTCGCGACCGTGCCCGGCGTCGAGCGCGTGACGACGGCCGCCAACGGCGAGGAAGTCCTCCGCCGCTGGGGTGCCGACCGCTCGGACCTGATTCTGATGGACGTACGCATGCCCGGCCTGGGCGGTGTCGAGACCGTGCGGCGGCTGCTGTCCGCCGACCCCGGTGCGCGCATCATCATGCTCACCGTCGCCGAGGACCTCGACGGGGTGGCGCTCGCCGTGGCCGCCGGCGCCCGCGGTTATCTGCACAAGGACGCCTCCCGTGCGGAGCTGCGCGCGACGGTCACCCAGGCGCTCGCCGACCCGACCTGGCGGCTCGCCCCTCGGCGGCTGCGCTCGGCGGAGATGGGCGCCGCGCCCACACTCACCGCGCGTGAGATCCAGGTCCTCGAAGGCATGAGCCACGGCCGCTCCAACGCCGAGATCGGCCGTGAGCTGTTCCTCTCCGAGGACACCGTCAAGACACACGCCCGGCGGCTCTTCAAGAAGCTCGGCGCGTCGGACCGGGCCCACGCGGTGGCGCTCGGATTCCGGTGGGGCCTGGTGCGCTAGGGCCTGTCCTTCGGATCGGACCGGCTCCGGTGTACGACATCGAGCGACGGCCCGCGAGCGCGGGCACGCGGACGCCCCGCGCGGACCGTCCCCACCCGGACCGCACCCGCGTGGGGCCGCACCGATGACGGGCGGCGCCGCCGGTGCGGGCCGCCGCCGCGCCGTCGGGTGCGACCCGCGGTCCGGCGGGGCGGGCGCGTGGCTCGACGGCCCCGCCGGACCGATCCGGACGACAGGTCCTACGGCCGTCCGCTCGTGCCTCGTCGGCAAAGGCGCGGAAAGCCCGGCCCACCGGGGCACCGAAGCCGACCGCCGGGTGCCCTGTGCCTGTTTCGCCGCGGATGACGCATCCTTGAGGTGTGGAGTTCCTCGGGGACGAGTCGGTCGAGCGGGAGGGGAGGGCGCAGGGGATGAGTTCCGGCGCACCTGCTCATAACGCTTCGGTGCACAACAACGGACGTGGTGCCGCGGAGCAGGGGCCCGCAGGGCACCATGGACCGATGCGCGACGACGAGGCGGGCACTGCCCAAGGGGCGATCGGTGCGCTCGTCCACCGCGCTGTCGACGGGGACGAGCAGGCGACGCACGATCTGCTCGCCCATGTTCACCCCCTGGCGCTGCGGTACTGCCGCACCCGCCTGTCCCGGCTCCCGGGCGACGCCCGGCACTTCGTCGAGGACCTCGCCCAGGAGGTCTGCGTGGCGGTGCTCCTCGCGCTGCCCCGCTACAGGGACACCGGCCGTCCCTTCGAGGCGTTCGTCTTCGCCATCGCCGCGCACAAGGTGGCCGACCTGCAGCGCGCGGCGATGCGTCATCCCGGTCTGACGGCCGTGCCTTCCGACGAGATGCCCGAGCGTCCCGACGACTCCCTCGGCCCGGAGGAGCGCGCTCTTCTCAACAGCGACGCCGCGTGGGCCAAGAAACTGCTGGCCAACCTGCCCGAGAACCAGCGCGAACTGCTTCTGCTGCGCATCGCCGTGGGTCTCACCGCGGAGGAGACCGGTCAGATGTTGGGAATGTCACCCGGCGCCGTCCGGGTCGCCCAGCACCGTGCGCTGAGCCGGCTGCGAGCTTTGGCGGAGCAGTGACCGCCACCGCGGAAACCGTCCGACGCCCGGCGCGCCCTCGGGGGGTGAACGGGCACCCGGACGATTCCGTACGAACATACGAAGACCGGAGCCGTGTGGAACCATGGAATGAGACACCCCCACTTCCCGTTAGCATGGACATCCGCACCGATCAAGGCCATTTGGGGAAGGTGTCATGACTGCGAACGTCGACGGAGTGCCCGGAAAATTCGCGACACTCGGGCTGACCTACGACGACGTGCTGCTGCTGCCGGGTGCATCCGAGGTGCTCCCCAACGCAGTCGACACCTCGTCCCGTATCTCGCGCAACGTCCGTGTGAACATCCCGCTGCTCTCGGCGGCCATGGACAAGGTGACCGAGTCCCGCATGGCGATCGCGATGGCCCGCCAGGGCGGTGTCGGCGTCCTGCACCGCAACCTGTCCATCGAGGACCAGGCCAACCAGGTCGACCTGGTGAAGCGCTCCGAGTCCGGCATGGTCACCGACCCGATCACCATCCACCCCGACGCCACGCTCGCCGAGGCCGACGCGCTGTGCGCCAAGTTCCGCATCAGCGGCGTCCCGGTCACCGACGGCAACAAGAAGCTGCTCGGCATCGTCACCAACCGTGACATGGCTTTCGAGACCGACCGCTCCCAGCAGGTGCGCGACGTCATGACGCCGATGCCGCTGGTCACGGGTCAGGTCGGCATCTCCCGCGTGGACGCCATGGAGCTGCTGCGCCGTCACAAGATCGAGAAGCTTCCCCTGGTCGACGACGAGGGCGTCCTCAAGGGCCTCATCACGGTCAAGGACTTCGTGAAGGCTGAGCAGTACCCCCATGCCGCGAAGGACTCGGAGGGCCGCCTGATCGTCGGTGCCGCCGTGGGCGCGAGCCCCGAGGCGCTCGAGCGTGCCCAGGCGCTCGCCGAGGCCGGGGTGGACTTCCTGGTCGTCGACACCTCCCACGGCCACAACAGCAACGCCCTCAGCTGGATGTCGAAGATCAAGTCGAGCGTCGGCATCGACGTGATCGGCGGCAACGTCGCGACGCGTGACGGCGCCCAGGCGCTGATCGACGCCGGTGTCGACGGAATCAAGGTGGGTGTGGGCCCCGGCTCGATCTGCACCACCCGTGTGGTCGCCGGCATCGGCGTCCCGCAGGTCACCGCCATCTACGAGGCATCCCTCGCGGCCCGCCCGGCCGGCGTGCCGTTGATCGGTGACGGCGGTCTGCAGTACTCCGGCGACATCGGCAAGGCGCTGGCCGCCGGTGCCGACACGGTGATGCTCGGCAGCCTCCTCGCCGGTTGCGAGGAGTCACCCGGCGAGCTGCAGTTCATCAACGGCAAGCAGTACAAGTCGTACCGCGGCATGGGCTCGCTCGGCGCCATGCAGTCGCGCGGTCAGGCCAGGTCGTACTCGAAGGACCGCTACTTCCAGTCCGACGTCGCCTCCGACGACAAGCTCGTCCCCGAGGGCATCGAGGGCCAGGTGCCCTACCGCGGTCCGCTGGCCAACGTGCTGCACCAGCTCGTCGGTGGTCTGCGCCAGACCATGGGCTACGTGGGCGCCGCCACCATCGAGGAGATGGAGACCAAGGGCCGCTTCGTGCGGATCACCTCCGCGGGCCTCAAGGAGAGCCACCCGCACGACATCCAGATGACGGTCGAGGCACCGAACTACAGCCGCAAGTAGGCAGCGGCCCCCCGAGGGCGGCACCGGAGCATCCGGGGCCGCCCTCGCCGTATGTCCGGCGCGCTGACTGCCACGGCCGTCGGGGATACTGGAAGGCGCTGCAACGCATCAGGGAAAGGCCACAGACGTGACTGAGATCGAGATCGGGCGAGGCAAGCGGGGCCGCCGGGCGTACGCCTTCGACGACATCGCCGTCGTCCCCAGCCGCCGTACGCGGGACCCGAAGGAGGTCTCGATCGCCTGGCAGATCGACGCCTACCGCTTCGAGCTGCCCTTCCTGGCAGCTCCCATGGACTCGGTCGTCTCACCGGCCACGGCGATCCGCATCGGCGAGCTCGGTGGCCTCGGCGTGCTGAACCTCGAAGGGCTGTGGACGCGGTACGAGGACCCGCAGCCGCTGCTCGACGAGATCGCCGAACTGGACGCCGAGTCGGCCACGCGCCGTTTCCAGGAGATCTACGCCGCCCCCATCAAGGAGGAGCTGATCGGGCAGCGCATCAAGGAGGTGCGTGACTCCGGCGTCGTCACTGCGGCCGCGCTCTCCCCGCAGCGCACCGCCCAGTTCTCCAAGGCCGTCGTCGACGCGGGCGTGGACATCTTCGTGATCCGCGGGACGACGGTCTCCGCGGAGCACGTCTCCAGCTCGCACGAGCCGCTCAACCTGAAGCAGTTCATCTACGAACTCGACGTACCGGTGATCGTCGGCGGCTGCGCCACCTACACCGCGGCCCTGCACCTGATGCGCACCGGTGCGGCCGGCGTCCTGGTGGGCTTCGGCGGCGGTGCCGCGCACACCACCCGCAACGTGCTGGGCATCCAGGTCCCCATGGCCACCGCGGTCGCCGACGTGGCCGCCGCCCGCCGTGACTACATGGACGAGTCCGGCGGCCGGTACGTGCACGTGATCGCGGACGGCGGCGTCGGCTGGTCGGGCGACCTGCCCAAGGCGATCGCCTGCGGCGCCGACGCGGTGATGATGGGCTCCCCGCTCGCGCGCGCCACCGACGGCCCGGGCAAGGGCAACCACTGGGGCATGGAAGCCGTCAACGAGGAACTGCCCCGTGGCAAGAAGGTCGACCTGGGCACCGTCGGCACCCTCGAGGAGATCCTCACCGGCCCGTCCCACACGTCCGACGGCTCGATGAACCTCTTCGGCGCCCTGCGCCGCGCCATGGCCACCACCGGGTACAGCGAGCTGAAGGAGTTCCAGCGCGTCGAGGTGACGGTGGCGGACTCGCAGCACCGGCGATGACGTGATGCCGCGCTCGCCCTGAGCGCGGCGGACGCCCATGAGGCGATGACGACGACGGGGCCCGGCCATCCATGGGAGTGGCCGAGCCCCGTTGCGTGTCCGGGTGGGGGGGAGTGATGGGGCCCGCGGGGCGGTAGCGTCCGTGTCCGGCGGCTTGCTTCTCCGGGTCGTCCCCTTCCAAGGAACACGTTCCGGACCCCGCCCTTCGAGGCCCGGCCCGATTCCGAACGGACCGCCCTGTCGTGCTGACGGGTGGCCTCGTGGAAGGGGGCGTGCCCACGCACCGTCACCGCAAGCCCACCCGCTGGGACCGGATCCGTCTGTGGACGGTGAGGTGCCGAAGGAGGTGGATTCTGCGGATTTTTGGATGGTGAGCGGCCACCGTTCCTCTGGACCGGGCAGGGTTGAGTCTGCTCAGTCGCACGCCTCGAACGGTTTTGGGCGCACTGGTCCCCGGCGTACTCATCCCCGGGGCGGCGACACGCATCCTGTGCGTGGTCCGGGCCCGGGAGGCCGGTTCCCTGCGTGATCCGGTCACATGGGTATGGCCAAGGCGGCGGGGAGACCCTGAGCCATCGCTCCGGTGGAGCAGGGGCCCCGTTCACCGCGCCGTACCCGGCGTCCAGATCGCGTGATCACGTTAACCCGGACGGCCCACGACACCGCAACCCCGGAGGTCGACCCTCACGCGAACGAGTTACACCGCCCCTGTGCATATTCTCCGGCAAGCAGCTGACGCCCCTGGAGCACGGGGCGTCGCGGGCGCCCCCTCTCACAACCGGTGCGCCGCCCCCGTCGGGGTGGCCCCGCGGGTGTCCAGCAGCAGTTGAGCCTTCACCGACAGGCCCTGCAGGTCGTACGTGCGGTGCTGCTGGAGCAGGATCGTCAGGTCGGCGTCGGCGGCGGCCTCGTACAGGGAGTCGGCGCGCGGGAGGGGGCGGTCGAGCACGCTCCAGGACGGGACGTGCGGGTCGTGGTAGCTGACGGAGGCGCCCAGCTCCATCAACCGCGTCGCGATCTCCTGCGCGGGGCTGCCCTGCTGGTCGGCGAGGTCGGCCTTGTAGGTGACACCGAGGAGCAGCACGCGTGCGCCGCGTGCCGACTTGCCGTGTTCGTTGAGGAGCGCGGCGGCGCGCTGTACGACGTAGTGGGGCATCCGTCCGTTGACCTGCTGGGCGAGTTCTGCCATCCGCAGGGTGCGGCCGGTGTGGGCGGTCAGGTCCTGGGCGACGGCGTGGCCGCCGACGCCGGGGCCGGGGCGGAAGGCGTGGAAGCCGAAGGGTTTGGTCTCCGCGCAGCGGATGACGTCCCACAGGTCGACGCCCAGATCGTGGCAGAGCACGGCCATCTCGTTGACGAGGGCGGTGTTGACGTGCCGGAAGTTGGTCTCCAGCAACTGCACGGTTTCCGCTTCCCGTGGGCCACGCGCGCGTACGACCTTGTCGGTGAGCCTCCCGTAGAACGCGGCGGCCGACTCGGTGCAGGCCGGGGTGAGCCCGCCGATGACCTTCGGGGTGTTGGCGGGGGTGAAGTCGCGGTTGCCGGGATCGACGCGGCTGGGGGAGTAGGCGAGGTGGAAGTCTCGGCCCGCGCGGAGCCCGGATCCGGATTCGAGCAGGGGGCGCAGGAGCCCCTCGGTCGTCCCGGGCGGGGCCGGCGACTCGAGGATCACCGTGGTGTGCGGGCGCAGCCGCGCGGCCAGGGTGCGGGCGGCCGTCTCCACCTGGCTGAGGTCCAGCCCGCCTTCCGCGCCGGGTGGGGCCGGTGCGCAGATGACCGCCGTCCGTACCCGGCCGAGTTCGGCCGGGCCGGTCATCACCCGGAACCCCTGCGCGACCATGCGGCGCAGTTCGGCGGGGCTGAGGGAGGCGGCCTCCGGGCCGGTCCGGTAGCCGATGGTGGGGATGCCGGCGGTGACGGCGGCCTGGGCCAGGGGCAGGCCGTACGGGCCGAGTCCGATGACGGCGAGATCTGCGGGCATGGCGTGGGCCGTCCTTCCCAGTAACCGAAGCGGGACAGGCGCGCAAGCCCTGTGGACAGAACGAGCGAGCGCAATGTCAGACTAGGAGTAAATATGACCGATTTGCTGTATTGGTCGGTCGAGTTTCGTCGAGTCGCCGCGAGGGTTGTCCACAGGCTGGGAGTGCGCGGTGGCTGTGGTCGGGCAACCCGGCCAGAATTTGGGCATGAGGGAGGGGGAACCGGGCTTCGCCCCACGGGTGCGGCCGATGCGACCGATGAGCGGGAGGCAGCGGTGAGGACAGCGACACTGGGACCGGCGGAGCGCGCCGAGTCACTCGCATCCATGGCCGAGCGTGAGCTGGACGTCCTGGTGGTGGGCGGCGGTGTGGTGGGGGCCGGCACCGCGCTCGACGCCGTGACCCGTGGTCTGTCCACGGGACTGGTCGAGGCGCGTGACTGGGCGTCGGGCACCTCCAGCCGGTCCAGCAAACTGATCCATGGCGGTCTGCGCTACCTGGAGATGCTCGACTTCGCCCTCGTACGGGAGGCGTTGAAGGAGCGTGGCCTGCTGCTGGAGAAACTCGCTCCGCATCTGGTGAAGCCGGTGCCGTTCCTCTACCCGTTGCAGCACAGGGGCTGGGAGCGGCTGTACGCCGGGGCGGGCGTCGCGCTCTACGACACCATGTCGATGGCCCCCGGGCACGGACGCGGGCTGCCCGTGCACCGGCACCTGAGCCGTCGTCACGCACTGCGGGTGGCCCCGTGTTTGAAGAAGGACGCCCTGGTCGGGGCGTTGCAGTACTACGACGCCCAGATGGACGACGCCCGGTTCGTGGCGACCCTGGTGCGCACCGCGGCGGCGTACGGCGCGCGAGTCGCCAACCGTGCCCGGGTGACCGGGTTCCTGCGTGAGGGCGAACGGGTCGTCGGCGCCCGGGTGCGGGACGTCGAGGGCGGCGGGGAGTACGAGGTCCGCGCCAAGCAGGTCGTCAACGCCACCGGAGTGTGGACCGACGACACCCAGGCGATGGTGGGCGAGCGGGGCCAGTTCCACGTACGGGCCTCCAAGGGCATCCACCTGGTCGTCCCCAAGGACCGCATCCACTCCACGACCGGGCTCATCCTGCGCACGGAGAAGTCCGTCCTGTTCGTCATCCCGTGGGGCCGGCACTGGATCGTCGGAACCACGGACACCGGCTGGGACCTCGACAAGGCACACCCGGCCGCGTCCAGCGCGGACATCGACTATCTGCTCGAGCATGTGAACTCGGTGCTCGCGGTCCCGCTCACCAGGGACGACGTCCAGGGCGTGTACGCCGGCCTCCGGCCGCTGCTCGCAGGGGAGTCCGACGCCACCAGCAAGCTGTCGCGGGAGCACACCGTGGCGCATCCCGTCCCCGGACTCGTCGTGGTCGCGGGAGGCAAGTACACGACGTACCGGGTGATGGCCAAGGACGCGGTGGACGAGGCCGTGCACGGTCTCGACGCACGCGTCGCCGCCTGCGTCACCGAGGACACACCACTGGTGGGCGCCGAGGGGTACCGGGCGTTGTGGAACGCGCGGGCGCGGATCGCCGCGCGCACCGGACTGCACGTGGTGCGGGTCGAGCACCTGCTGAACCGGTACGGGACGCTGGCGGAGGAGGTCCTGGAACTGGTGGCCCAGGACCCCTCGCTGGGCGAACCGCTGCAGGCGGCCGACGACTACCTGCGCGCCGAGATCACCTACGCCGCCTCGCACGAGGGGGCGCGCCACCTGGACGACGTGCTGACCCGGCGCACCCGCATATCGATCGAGACGTTCGACCGGGGTACGCGCAGTGCACGGGAGGCCGCCGAGCTGATGGCGCCGGTGCTGGGCTGGGACGAGGACCGGATCGAGCGCGAGGTGCGGCACTACGAGAAGCGGGTGGAGGCCGAACGGGAGTCGCAGCGCCAGCCGGACGACCTGACGGCGGACGCGGCACGGCTGGGAGCGCCGGACATCGTTCCGATGTAGGCCGCCCCGGGCTCGAAGGCCGCTTTCACCCGAACGAGTGTCGTGAACTGGGATCTCTGTCCGGAACCCGGGCGTTCTATCAGGTGCGAGGGCAGAACTCGGCCGCGAGGACCGCGGGTACGAGGCCGGGGTCCGCTATCGCGTCCGTGTTCGCCCGGAGGGTGAGGACATGCTCGCCGTCGGCGGTGGTTGCGGTGCGCACGTAACTACCGGAGATATGTCCGTTGTGCCCCCACACGGTGGTGCCGCACGGAAGTTTCACGGGGAACAGGCCCATGCCGTACGAGCCGTGTGCGGCACGGGTGTCGAGCATCTCGCGCAGTTGGCGCGGGGGCAGCAGTTCGCCGCCGAGCAGACTCGCGTAGAAGCGGCCCAGGTCGGTGAGCGTGGTCACCAACTCGCCCGCGGCGCCGGCCACCCGCGGGTCGAGTTCGGTGACGTCGGTTCCGTCGGTGGCGTAGGCGCGGCCGTGCGGGGAGGGCAGAGAGGCGCGGGAGCCGGGAAAGGAGGTGCCCGTCAGACGCAGGGGGGAGATGATGCGCCGCTCGGCCTCGGTGGCGTACGAGTGGCCGGTGACGTGTTCGACGACCAGGCCGAGCAGGACGTAGTTGGTGTTCGAGTAGGCGAAGCGGCCGGGGTCGGCCGGGGAGTGGGTGAGCGCGATAAGCAGTGCCTGACGCGGAGTGACGGGGACGGTTCCACCGGTGTCCTTGGCGAAGTCGTACAGGCCGCTGGTGTGGTTGAGCAGGGAACGCAGGGTCAGCGCGCGGCCGTCGTTGCCCGCTCCTCGCACCAGTCCCGGAAGATGTTTCTCCACGGTGTCGGAGAGCGACAGGCGGTGTTCGTCCGCCAGTTGCAGGACGACCGTCGCGATGAACGTCTTCGTGACGCTGCCGGCGCGGAAGTGGTCGGCCCGGGTGATGCCCTCTCCGGCGGAGGCGTAACGCGGGCCGGTCTCCCCCAGGGCAAGGAGGGCCGCCGCCGGGGCCCCACCCTGTGTGACCAGCAGCGGGAGGAGCGTGTCCGCCGGCGGGACCGGCAGAGTCGAGGAGGCACTCGGGGCCAGGGCGAGCGAAGCCACGGACACAGCGATGGCCAGTAGCGTCCGAGGCGGCGGCATCCCGGTTCCTCTCTCGTCGGAGGACATCATGCAAGGCAGCGGAACGCGTCCTTCACCCGGGTTCCGGGTGCGCCGGGCATGAGGCGTCGCCAGGGGCACCCTGGGCGTGGAGCACTTGTCGGGTGAGGGACAATGAAGGCTCTGTCAGGGCGGGTTGCATGAGGGGACGCATGTCGGAGCCGGAGCGGGCGGGGACATCCCGTCAGGACGAGAGCGCACGTCTCCTCGCCGGGCGGTACCGGCTGGGAGATGTGCTCGGCCGCGGCGGCATGGGGACGGTGTGGCGAGCCGTGGACGAGACCCTGGGCCGGACGGTCGCCGTCAAGGAACTCCGGTTCCCGTCGAGCATCGACGAGGAGGAGAAGCGGCGGCTGATCACACGGACGCTGCGCGAGGCCAAGGCGATCGCGCGGATCCGCAACAACAATGCCGTGACGGTCTTCGACGTGGTCCAGGAGGACGACCGGCCCTGGATCGTGATGGAGCTCGTCGAGGGCAAGTCGCTCGCCGAAGCCATCCGGGAGGACGGCCTGTTGGAGCCCCGGCGTGCCGCCGAGGTCGGGCTCGCGGTGCTCGACGTGCTGCGCTCCGCGCACCGAGAGGGCATTCTGCACCGGGACGTGAAGCCGTCGAACGTGCTGATCGCCGAGGACGGCCGGGTCGTGCTCACCGACTTCGGCATCGCCCAGGTCGAGGGCGACCCGTCCATCACCTCGACCGGCATGCTCGTCGGCGCCCCCTCCTACATCTCCCCGGAGCGGGCCCGCGGGCACAAGCCGGGGCCGGCGGCCGACCTCTGGTCGCTCGGCGGGCTGCTGTACGCGGCGGTGGAGGGTGCGCCGCCGTACGACAAGGGTTCCGCGATCGCGACGCTCACGGCGGTGATGACCGAGCCGCTCGAGGAGCCCAGGAACGCGGGGCCGCTCAGGGACGTCATCTACGGGCTGCTCAACAAGGACCCTGCCCAGCGCCTCGACGACACCCGCGCGCGGACCATGCTGAGCGCGGTGATCCACGCGCCCGGGGGCAGGCGGAACGACCCGGAACCGGCGGACGCGACGAAGGTCGTGCCGTTGCCCGAACCGCCCGATGGGCGTGCCGGTGGCGGAAGCAGGCGGGGCGAGGAGGCCGGGGAGCGGCTGCGCGGTGCGATGCGTTCCGTGCGGAAGGCCGCGGTGGCCGCCGGATCGGCCGGTGCCGCGGCGGCGACACGCGCCAAGACCGGTAGTGGAGACCGTAGTTCGGCGGCCGGTACGGCCTCCGCGGCCACGGCGTCCGGTGCGGCGGCCGGAACCCGGACCGATGGGCGGCCGGCTGTGGGGTCCCCCTTGGGCTCCGGGCCGGCCTCGGTCTCCCCACCGGATTCGACCCGTGGCTCCGGTGCGGGTTCGGGTCCGACGCCGAACCCGGCACCCGGCGGGCCGTCGAACCAGGCTTCTGGCGGGCGGAGTTCGGGGTGGCCCGTGATGACGCCGCCGGATCTGCCGGCGAGGCCCGCGCCGAAGGCGTCGCTCACCGACGTGGTGCCGCGGCGGACGCTGGTCGTCATCGCGGTGGTCGTGGTGCTCGCCGTGCTCGGTACCGTGCTGGCCATCGTGCTCAGCAGTGATGGCGACGAGAACGGCGCGGGGGCGAAGGGCGGCGGCACGGACAAGGTCGCCTCCAGCACGGCGTCCAGCGCCGACACCAAGAACGCCGAGGGCACCGGGGCCGAGGCCGACACCAAGAACGCCGAGGACGAAACCGGTACCGACGGTGCGGCGAACGAGTCGGTGGACTCGGGAACCGGCACGGGAGGGGAACCGGAGTCCGGCGACGCCGGTTCGGCGGAGAGCGAGGCCGGCGACCCGGCCGGAGACGACGACGGCGCCTCGGCGGTGAAGGCGACGCACCACGGGAGCCAGGGGTACTCGATCGGACTGCCCGAGGGATGGAAGTACCGGTCGACGGACGGGGCCGGGGACCGTTTCACCGGGCCCGACGGACAGAGGCTGCTCGTCGCCTGGACGTCCACGCCGAAGGGCGACCCGGTGGCCGACTGGAAGAACCAGGAACGCGACATGGTGCGCCCGCAGTACAAGAGGATCCGCATAGAGGCGGTGGACTACCGGGGGTGGAACACCGCCGACTGGGAGTTCACCTACGCGGACGGGGGGACGAAGTACCGGACCATCGACCGGGGGTTCGTCGTCGACGGCCGGTACGGGTACGCGTTGATGTATTCGGCGAAGGCCGCCGACTGGGACGGTGAGCAGCGCAAGGAGACGTGGCAGGTGCTGACGCAGTCCTTTGAACCCAAGTCCTGAGCATGGGTGACCGCTTGATTGGGGAGTGAGATGTGGCATCCCCTCTCTGCGGGTTGCCTCCGGCACGTATCGTGAGTGTTCGCGGCCCGTACGCAGCCGGAACGGGCCGCCGGGCGAACGGAACCGACCGACCGTACTGCCGGGGGAGGCACAGTGGACGAATACGCGGGACGAGTTCTCGCCGATCGCTACCGCCTGCCGCTGCCGCCCTCCGACGAGTACGAACTGACCGAGACCCGCGCCTTCGACACCTACAGTGGGCAGGAAGTCCTGGTCAGGCAGGTGCCGTTGCCGGAAGTCGTCGAGGCCGAGGTGCTCGACGCGGAGGGGCTGCCCGACGGTTTCACGGCGCGTGACGGAAGCGTCCGGCGGGCCGCCGGACGTACCGGCGACCGCGCGGGTGCACGACGGCCCACCGACCCCGTGGCGCGGCGCGCGGTCGAGGCCGCGCAGGCCGCGGCGGCCATCCCCGACCATCCGCGGCTGGACCAGGTCTTCGACGTGTTCGCGGAGGGCGGTTCCCTGTGGATCGTCAGCGAACTGGTGTCCGCCCGACCACTGGCGGCGCTGCTGGCCGAGCAGCCGCTGACTCCGTACCGGGCGGCCGAGGTCGCCTCGGACGTCCTGATGGCGGTGCGGGTCCTGCACGCGCACGGCTGGGTGCACCGGAACATCACCCCGCGCACGGTGCTGGTCTGTGACGACGGCCGGGTGATGCTCACCGGTCTCGCCGTCGGCGCGGCGGAGGAGGCGCTGTGCGGGTACGACCCGGTGCCTGCTGAGGACCCCCTCGTTGAGCACATTCCCGCCTCGGGTCCGCCCGTTCCGGGTGCCGTCGTTCCGAATGCCGCGGTGCCGGGGTCGGGAGCGACCGGGGAGCTGGGACCGGTGGCGCCCACGGGTACGGGCATGGGCACGGGCGCTTCGGTTCCGCGGGGCACTCCGTCGTGGCCCCCCGGCTTCACGGCCGATTCGGACCCGAACCCCGACGCCGCGCGGCGGGCCGCCATAGAGGCGCGGGCCGGCCGGTTGCCCGGTGGCGGGGCGGCGAACCCGGCCGACGGCGCCTCCCCCGCGGCGGCCCCACAGCCCGTCGACAGCGCCGGAGACGTCAGAGCCGCACGCGCGGGGGCGATCGCCGCGTACCGGGCTGGTACCCGCGCCGCAGCCCGGGTGCAGGAGGCACAGCAGACGGGCCGGGCCGCCCTGCCCGGCGCCGGACAGGGCGGCGGGACCGGTCCGCAGACCGGGGCGGTTCCGCCGGGGCAGATAGCCGACCCCTACGGCGTGGGAACCACTGGCAGGCCCGGCGCCGCCCCCCGCGGCGTACCCGAGGCCGCGTTGCCGCCCGGCGGTTCCACGTCAGCATCCGCGCTCAGCCCCGCGACCAGTCCCGCGACCGGCGCGGCGGACTCGGGAGGCTTCGCCCCGCCCGGCGGGGCCACCCCGCCCGCCCGCTGGGACGATCCGGCAGCCCACACACCCACGCGCCGGGCCCCCACCACCGCGCTGGCCGCCGAGCGGGCACGCCAGGCGCGGATGGCCGTCGTCGGCCCCGTGACGGAGCGGTGGGCACCGGAGCAGGCCGGGCCCGTGCACGAGAACTGGCAGCTGGCCGCGCCCATCGGCCCCGCGACCGATCTGTGGGCGCTGGGCGCGCTCCTGTTCCGGGCCGTGCAGGGCCACGCGCCCTACCCGGAGGAGTCGACGGCCGAACTGGTGCAGATGGTGTGCGCCGAACCCCCCGCGTTCGCCGAGGAGTGCGGGCCGCTCAGGCCGGTCGTGGAGTCACTGCTGCGTCAGGACCCCACCGAGCGGCTGGACTTCGAGGAGTTGCGCGGCTGGCTGCGTTCACTGGTGCGGTCGGCGCCCGAGCCGGAGGCCGGCGTACACGTCATAGCGGCACCGCCGGTCGACACCAGCCGGCTGCCCGTCGTGCGGCGCCGGGGCGAGCTGGTGCGCAGGCGCCGCGCCGCACTGCCCGCGCACCACGGACGGCACAAGCGGGCCAAACAGGAGTCGGGGTCCCCGCGCCGGCTGGGCCGCACCCTGCTCCTGCTGGTGCTGCTCGCCATGGCCGCGGCGATCGCGTACGCCGTCCTGTTCATGCCGAAGGCCGGAGAGGGGACCGGGAGCGCGGGCAGGGCCGACCGTACCGGCGCCACCGGAGAGATCGGCGGGACGTCCCCGTCGCAGGAGGCCGGCGGAGCGCCGGGCGTCGACGACTCCTCGACGAAACCGGACGACCCGAAGAACCCGAAGGGCGGCGTTGAGGAGTCGGCCGCGTCCAACGAGACGCAGACCACCGCCCCCGACGCCGTCGAGGGCTTCACCCTGCGCGAGGACCCGGAGGGCTTCCGGGTCGCCGTCGCCGAGGGCTGGCAGCGCACCGGGAAGAACGGCAGCGGCCAGGTCGTCTACTCCAGTGGCGACTTCGAGCTGATCGTCGTACCGGGCCGGGACAGTGCCTCGCAGTACGGCGACGACCCGATGGCCTATCAGCGGGACGACGAGCGTGAGCTCCAGCCGTACCGCGACTCCAGCTGGGCCACGTCCACCGGGCTGAAGACCATCGAGGTGGGCGGACTCACCATGGCCGAGGGACAGTTCACGTGGACCGGCGGCGACGGGGGCGAGCTGTACGTCCGCAACCTCGCGGCGCTGATCGACGGCCGGTACCACGTCGTGCAGGTGCGTGGCCCGGAAGGCGAACGGGACGAGGTGAGCCGGCTGTTCGAGCAGGCGTCGACGACGTACCGGTTCACCGGCTGACCGGGGAAGCGGCGAGGAGGCGCCCGAGGGCCGTATACCTCTGCAGGCGCTTCGGTTGCCTCCCGTCCCGCACAGCGACAACCATCACAGTGCGGTCTCCATGGCCCCCCTTCGGTTCCCAGGGCCGACCCGGATACCTACCCTGACGTTGTCAAGACCATTGCGGGGCAAGGTGAATGAGATACAGGGTCGGCTCGTCGCGGGCCGCTACCGGCTGGGCGAAGCCATCGGCAGCGGTGGCATGGGCCGGGTGTGGCGCGCGCATGACGAGGTGCTGCACCGATCCGTCGCGGTCAAGGAGCTGACCGCCGCTCTCTACGTCTCCGAGAGCGAGCAGGCCACGCTGCTGGCGCGCACCCGCGCCGAGGCGCGTGCGGCGGCACGGATCAACCACTCCGCGGTCGTCACGGTGCACGACGTGCTGGAGCACGACGGCCGCCCGTGGATCGTCATGGAGCTGGTCGAAGGCCATTCGCTGGCCGACGCCGTCAAGGAGCGAGAGCGTGTCGAGCCCCGCGAGGCGGCACGGATCGGTCTGTGGGTGCTGCGCGCCCTGCGGGCCGCGCACGCCGCCGGTGTGGTGCACCGTGACGTCAAGCCCGGCAACGTGCTCCTCGGCGGCGACGGACGCGTGCTGCTCACCGACTTCGGCATTGCGCAGATAGAGGGTGACACGGCGATCACCCGGACCGGAGAGGTCGTCGGCTCGGTCGACTACCTCGCACCCGAGCGCATCCGCGGTCAGGATCCCGGGCCCTCCTCCGACCTCTGGGCGCTCGGCGCCACGCTGTACACGGCGGTGGAGGGCAGATCGCCGTTCCGCCGGACGTCCCCGCTGACCACCATGCAGGCGGTCGTCGAGGAGGAGGCCGGTGAGCCGCGGTACGCCGGCCCGCTCGCGCCCGTCATCAGCGCACTCCTGCGCAAGGATCCGGCCATGCGGCCCGACGCGGCGGCGACCGAGCAGATGCTCGCCGAGGCCGCGGAGGGGCGTCGGCCGAACTCGGCGCAGATGTACGTGCCGACGCAGGCCGTCGGCACACCCGCACCCGCGTCGGTGCCGGCGCCGTACGGGCCTGAGACGGGTGTGGGCGCCACGGCCGTTCAGCCGACTTCCGCAGCCGTGGCCGCCGGGACCCGGTGGCGCGGACGCCCGCGCCTGATCGCCCTGGTCGTGGTCCTGGCCGCACTCGTCGGCGGGAGCGCCGCGGTGCTGCTGCACGAGGGCGAGGGCAACGCGCAGGGCGGCGGCAGCACTTCGGCGGCGCCTTTCGGCACGACCACGCCCGACGCGACCGGTGGTACGGGCGACGGCACCGAGCAGACGGACGGCCTGCCGGAGGGCTGGGTGCGCCGCACCGACCCCTTCGGCTTCAGCATCGTCCTGCCCGGCGAGGACTGGGAGCGGGTCGTCTTCGACGAGGAGACCCGCCAGGTCGACTACACGCCCGACGGCGGAAAGCACTTCATCCGTATCGCCGCCGACGACTCCCCCGACTTCGACGACCCGTACGAGCACCTGAGAGACCTCGACCAGCAGATAGGACAGCGGCTGGTCGACTACCGGCAGGTGGGTCTGGAGCGCCGCGTCTACCGCGATCGCAAGAGCGCGCGACTCGAGTACTCCTGGACCGCGCTGCCCAAGGACACGAAGTTCCCGGGGCCGTACCGGGCCGTCGACCAGATGTACCTCTCGCGCGACGGGATCGAGTACGCGCTCTACATGGCGGCCCCGGCCGAGGACTGGGCCACGACGAGCAAGCAGTTCGAAACGATCCTGCAAGGGTGGCGCGAACCCCGGTAGCCGGGCGCGCTTGGCCGAATAGGCCCACCGGAGGGAACACATCCGGTGGGGCATGATGGGCCCATGGGGACCGAGGGGGAGCCCGGAAACGGGACGGCACGGAACAACGCCCGTGTCATAGCGGGCCGTTACCGGCTGGAGGAGAGACTCGGCCGCGGCGGCATGAGCGTGGTGTGGCGGGCGACCGACCAATTACTCGGGCGTGACGTCGCCGTCAAGGAACTCCCCCTCGACGAGACGCTCTCCGCGGCGGAGGCCCGGCGACAGCGGGACCGTACGCTCCGGGAGGCACGCGCGCTCGCCCAGTTGAGCCACCCGCACATCATCATCGTCCACGATGTCGTCGAGGACGACGAACGTCCATACATCGTCCTGGAGTTGATCGACGGCGGATCGCTGGCCGACCGTATCGCCACGCGGGGTCCCGTCGACGCCGCGGAGGCTGCGCGCATCGGCATCGACCTGCTCGGCGCGCTCCGTGGCGCCCACACGGCGGGTGTCCTGCACCGCGACCTCAAACCCGCGAACGTGCTGCTGGAGCGCGGCACCGACCGGGTCGTCCTCACCGACTTCGGGATCGCCCAGGTGGCGGGGGCCACCACGCTCACCGAGTCCGGTTCCTTCGTCGGCTCGCCCGAGTACACCGCCCCCGAGCGGATGTCCGGGGCCAGGACCGGCCCCGAGTCCGACCTGTGGTCGCTCGGCGCCCTGCTGTGCACGGTGCTCAGCGGTGAGTCGCCGTTCCGCCGGGACTCGATCGGCGGGGTCGTGCACGCGGTCGTGACCGATGAGATACGACCACCCGCGCAGGCCGGGCCGATCCTGCCCGTCGTACGGGGCCTGCTGGAGCGCGACCCCGACCGACGGCTGGACGCGGACCGGGCCGAGAGGATGCTGCGGGCCTTCCGCGAGACGGGCCGCACACCGGAGTACCCGCCGCTCGGGTACGCCGTGACGGCGGAGGCCGAAGGGCGGGCGGCCGGCGGGGCAGGGACGGCTGGAGGAAGCGGGGCCGGGAGAGGAGCGGCCGGAGGAGGGGCCGGGCGGGGGCGCCCGGCCGACGGCCTCGCCGGGGAACACCCGGTCCGGCAGCCCACGCGGAGCGTGCTCGTGGCCGCGCTGGCCGTCGCCGCGATGGCGGGCGCCGGAGTGTCCGCGGCGGCACTGCTCCTGGACCATGACGGAGGCGGAGGCGGAGGCGGCGGGGGCGGTACGCCGTCCAGCACGGGACCGCGGACACCCGCGAGCCAGTCTCCCGAGCCCCGGCCGTCCGATACACCACGCCCGTCCCGCACGGGCCGTCCGTCGGCCACGGTGTCTCCCACAGCGGTGCCTCCCGCGACCGCCCCCACGGCTCCCGGCGCGTCTGTCACGTCCGGTGCGCCGTCCGATGCACCACCCGATACGCCGTCCGACACACCGTCCGACACACCGTCCGGTGTGACGTCCGACGCGACGTCACCGGCCGCATAGCAGCGTAAACGGGAGATAAGCCGCAGGCGGCGTCACGGGTCTGTGACCGGACGGTGTTCGAAGTGGCTCCGTGAGGGGTCGGCGCGATATGGATGGAGCATGAGCAGCCACGGGGGAGCCCGCCACGGTGGGGTAGACGAGCCGACGAGTTTTGATCTGCAACCGCCGACCCCGAACCCGGACCGGGTTCCGAACCCGGCCGCGCCCATGCCGCATCCCGACAACCCGTACGCATCCCCCACGCAGGTGGTGCCGCCGCAGCCGCACATCCGGCAGGGACCGCCGCCACAGCCGCCCCACGCGCCGCCGCCCTCCTCGCAGCCGTCACAGGACCCCGGCGTCGGTCGGCTCATCGCCGGTCGGTACCGGCTGCTCGCCAAGCTCGGGCACGGCGGCATGGGCACGGTGTGGCGGGCCGCGGACGAGACGGTGGACCGCGAGGTCGCCGTCAAGGAGCCCCGCGTCCCGGATCATCTTCCCGAACGCGAACGGGCCAACGCCTTCGAACGGATGCGTCGCGAGGCCCGTGCCGCGGCCCGGCTCGACCACCCGGCGGTGGTCAACGTCCATGACGTCGCGGTCGTGGACGGACAGCCGTGGATCGTGATGGAACTGGTCCAGGGCCGCTCGCTGGGCGCCGTCCTGCAGGAGGAGGGCACCCTCTCCGCGCGCGAGGCGGCCAGGGTCGGACTGGAGGTGCTCGGCGCGCTGGAGGCCGCGCACGCGGCCGGCATCCTGCACCGGGACGTGAAACCGGACAACGTGCTGCTCGGCCGGCACGACCGGGTCGTCCTCACCGACTTCGGCATCGCCCAGATCGAGGGCGAGACCAACCTGACCGACACCGGCGGCTTCGTCGGTTCGCCCGAGTACATCGCGCCGGAGCGGGTGCTGGGCCAGCGCCCCGGTCCCGCCTCCGACCTGTGGTCCCTCGGCGTCGTGCTGTACGCGGCCACGGAGGGGGTCTCGCCGTTCCGCCGCAGCAACACGCCCGCGACACTCCAGTCCGTCCTCAACGCCGCGCCCGCGCCGGCGGCCGCCGCGCAGGGGCCGCTGGCCGAGGCCATCACCGGACTGCTGCAGAAGGACCCGGTGCACCGCCCGAACGCCGCGCAGGTCCGGACGCTGCTGGAAGCCGTCGTCAATCCGCCCGCGCCCCCGCCCACGCAGGTCGTCCACTCCCCGGGCTTCGGCAACGGGGCCGGGCCCGCGTCCGGCGGCAAGGGCGGTGTCCGGATCGGCCACAAGACGCTGGCCGGTCTGGGGGCGGCGGTCGTCGCCGGAGCGGTGGCCGCGTACCTGGTGATCGCGGACCCCTTCGCGGGGCCGCTGCCGGACGGCTGGGAGACCCACGAGGAGAGGGGCGTCGCGGCGTCCGTGTCGGTGCCGAAGGGCTATCAGAGGTCGGTGCCCGACCGGAAGACGGACCAGGACCACTGGGTCAGGTACACGGACCACAGCGGCAGCATCTGGGTCGGTCTGACACTCGAGCGGAAGGCCGAGGACACCGGTAACGAGATCGAGGGTTCCGCCGCCGCCGAGATGTACGACGACAACAAGCGCTTCAAGGAGACCGGCGACTACTCCCTCGACATGCCGAAGGACCCGACGACGCACCCGGAGTCCAACCTCACCCACAAGGGGAAGGAGGCCGCGGAGAACACCGTCGTCTACACCACGGACGACAGTCAGGACCCCCGTCCACGCGAGATGCGGATCTTCTACTACATGACCTCCGCCGAGGACATGTACAAGCTCACCATCAGCTACCCGGGCAAGGGCGACTTCACCGAGCGCGGGCGTGAGGTGGCGCAGACCGTGATCGACAATCTGGACATCGAGGAGTCCGCCAAGGGGTCCGCCGAGGATCCGGTCGACGCACCCTGACCGGCCAACGCCCTGATCAGCGGGTTTGTTGCCAGCGTTCACTGGCGTGGTGTGTGAGCGGTCCGTGAATCTGTTACCGACGGGTACACAAAGTGTTCGCGTGGGCATACCCTGCGGCTCATGACGGACGTGCAGACCACCCGGGACACCACCGGTACCAACCCTCCGGCCCCCGCCCCGGCGGGCGCCCGCACCGCGGCCGACGTGGTCACTCCCGAACTGGTCGCCCAGCTCACCAAGGGCGTCGTCGGTTCCGGGCGGACCGCCAACCACACGCCCTTCACCGGCGAGAAGCTGGCGGACCTCCCCGAGTCGACCCCCGAGGACGTGGTGCGGGCCTTCGAGACGGCCCGCACCGCCCAGGCCGTGTGGGCGCAGATCCCGGTACGACGGCGCGCCGCCGTTCTGCTCCGGTTCCACGACCTGGTGCTCGAACGCCAGGCCGAGGTGCTCGACCTGATCCAGTTGGAGACCGGCAAGGCCCGCCTGCACGCCCACGAGGAGGTCCAGGCCGTCGCCGTCGCCGCCCGCCACTACGGCCGCCGGGCCGCCGCGTATCTGCGGCCCAAGCGCCACGCGGGCGCCGTGCCCGCCCTCACGAAGGTCACCGAACTGCGTCACCCGCGCGGTGTCGTCGGCCAGATCGCCCCCTGGAACTACCCGCTCGAACTGTCCGTCGGCGACGCGCTCCCGGCGTTCGTCGCGGGCAACGCGGTCGTGATGAAGCCCGACACGGAGACCTGCCTCACCGCGCTCTGGGCCCGTGACCTGCTGATCGAGGCGGGGCTGCCCGCCGACGTCTTCCAGGTCGTTCTCGGCGAGGGGCCGGTCGTCGGTCCGGAGGTCGTCCGGCACGCCGACTACGTCTCCTTCACCGGCTCCACCCGCACCGGCCGCGAGGTCGCCCGGAGCGCCGCCGCCCGCCTGGTCGGCGTGTCCCTCGAACTCGGCGGCAAGAACGCCATGCTGGTCCTGGAGGACGCCGACCTGGACAAGGCCGCCGCCGGCGCCGTCCGCGCCTGCTTCTCCTCCGCGGGCCAGCTCTGCATCTCCATCGAGCGGCTGTACGTCCACGAGTCGGTCGCCGACGCCTTCCTGGAGCGCTTCGCCGCCCGGACCCGCGCGATCCGCCTCGGCACCTCCCTGAGTTACGGCGCCGACATGGGCTCCCTGGTCGGTGAACGCCAGCTGGAGGCCGTCACCCGGCACGTGGAGGACGCCGTCGCCAAGGGCGCCAAGGTGATCGCGGGCGGCACGGCCCGTCCGGACGTCGGACCGTACTTCTACGAGCCGACCATCCTCGACGGCGTCGAGGAGTCCATGACCGTCTGCGCGGAGGAGACCTTCGGCCCGGTCGTCTCCCTCTACCGCTTCGGCTCCGACGACGAGGCCGTCGAACGCGCCAACTCCACCCCGTACGGCCTGAACGCCTCGGTCTGGACGAAGGACGCCCGGCGCGGCCGCGAGGTGGCCGGCCGGCTGCGCACCGGCACGGTCAACATCAACGAGGGGTACGCGCCCGCCTACGGCAGCGTCCAGTCGCCGATGGGCGGCATGAAGGACTCGGGCCTCGGCCGCCGGCACGGCTCCGAGGGCATCCTCAAGTACACGGAGGCCCAGACCGTCGCGCACCAGCGGCTGCTGCCGATGGCTCCCTCCCTCGGCCTGGACGACGAGCGGTACGCGGAGTTCATGAGCCGGAGCCTGCGCCTGATGAAGGCATTCCGTTTCCGCTAGCCCGTCCCGCCCCCGCCCCCATCCCGCCCCCGACCTGACCGGGCCGAGCCGGCACCGCAGCTTTCGACGAGGAGAGCACGTGTCACAGGAGAACTCCGTCCAGGAACGGAACGACGAACGCGAGGACGACACGCCGCACGACACGGCGCATGACGCCGCGCACGACGCCGTGTACGACTACGACGTCCTCGTCGTCGGCTCGGGCTTCGGCGGTTCCGTCACGGCCCTGCGCCTGACCGAGAAGGGCTACCGCGTCGGCGTACTGGAAGCGGGCCGCCGCTTCACCCGCGACTCCCTGCCGAAGAACTCCTGGGACCTGAGGAACTACCTGTGGGCCCCCGGGCTCGGCATGTACGGCATCCAGCGCATCCATCTGCTGGGCAACGTGATGGTCCTGGCCGGGGCGGGCGTCGGCGGCGGCTCCCTCAACTACGCCAACACCCTCTACGTACCGCCCAAGCCCTTCTTCGACGACCCGCAGTGGCGCGACATCACCGACTGGCAGGACGAGCTGAAGCCGTACTACGACCAGGCGCGGCGCATGCTGGGCGTACGGCTCAACCCGACGACGACCCCGTCCGACGTGCACCTGAAGGCGGCGGCCGAGCGGATGGGCGTGGGCGACACCTTCCACATGGCCCCGGTCGGCGTCTTCTTCGGGGACGGCGAGGACGCCGACGGCACGGTGCGGGCGAAACCGGGGCGGGAGGTGGCCGACCCGTACTTCGGTGGGGCGGGACCCTCGCGCCGGGCCTGTACCGAATGCGGCGAGTGCATGACCGGTTGCCGGCACGGTGCGAAGAACACCCTCAACGAGAACTACCTCCACCTCGCCGAGAAGGCGGGCGCGGTCGTCCATCCCATGACGACGGCCGTGTCGGTGACGGAGGACTCGCAGGGCGGATTCGCCGTCGCCACGCTCCCCACCGCCAACCGCCGCAAGGGCGGCGGGCGGACCTTCCGGGCCCGCCGCGTCGTGCTGGCCGCCGGCACGTACGGCACCCAGACACTGCTGCACCGGATGAAGGCCAACGGTCAGCTCCCGCACATCTCGGACAGGCTGGGCGAGCTGACCCGCACCAACTCCGAGGCGCTGGTCGGGGCGCAGACCGACGACCGCCGCTATCGCAAGGCGACCGGGGCACCCAAGGTCGACTTCACCCGCGGTGTGGCCATCACCTCGTCGATCCACCCCGACGAGAACACCCATATCGAACCGGTCCGTTACGGTCGCGGCTCCAACTCGATGGGCGGCCTGTCGATCCTCCAGGTCCCGTACGCGGGTGGTGGTTCGGGCGCGGCCAGGGTGCTGGGCTGGCTGGGCAACGCGGCGAGACACCCCTGGCAGATGATGCGTTCGCTCTCCAACCGGCGCTGGTCGGAGCGGACCATCATCGGCCTGGTGATGCAGTCGTTGGACAACTCCCTGACGACGTACCTGAAACCGTCCGGGGCGGGCCGCGGGCTGCTCACCGCGCGGCAGGGCCACGGTGCCGCCAACCCCAAGCAGATCAAGGCGGCCACGGAGGGAGCGTCCGCCCTGGCGGCCGAGATCAACGGGTTCGCCGGTTCCAACATCGGCGAGCTGTCGGGCATGCCGCTCACCGCCCACTTCCTGGGCGGCTGCCCCATCGGCGCCACCCGGGACACCGGCGTGGTCGACCCGTACCACCGCCTCTACGGCCATCCCGGCATCTCGGTCGTGGACGGGGCGGCGGTCTCGGCGAACCTGGGCGTGAACCCGTCCCTGACGATCACGGCACAGGCCGAGCGGGCCATGTCGTACTGGCCCAACAAGGGCGAGCCCGACCCTCGTCCGCGGCAGGGGGCGGTCTATGAGCGGCTCCAGCCGGTCGAGCCGAAGGCGCCGACGGTCCCGGCGGACGCGTTCGGCGCGCTGAAGCTGCCGTTCCTGGGGATGCCGGCGGTGCCGCCGAAGAAGTAGCCGCGGCAGCCGGGCGGGCCGAACGAGCCGGGCGGTCCGGGTGATCCGGGTGATCCGGAGAAGGAAAGAGGACCTGCGCCCCCCTCCGAGCGCAGGTCCTCTTCCCTTTTGTCTACGGCGTGCTCACGCCACCTTGCTCACGGCGTGCTTACGCCACCGCACCGGCCTTGCGGCGTCGCACCACGAACACCGCACCCGCACCGGCCACGACGGCGGCACCGCCGAGGAGTCCGATCATCGGAAGCGCGGAGCCGGCACCGGTCTCGGCCAGGCTGCCGGTGACCTTCGGCGTGTCGGCGGCCGGCTTCTTGTCGGTGACGGGGGCCTTGCCGCCTTCCTGCGGCTTGGTGCCCTCCGTGTTCGTACCGGCGGCCACGATCTGGAACTTGTACGACACGTCACCGAAGCCGACGCACTCGCCGTCGCTGTCGCCGTAGATCGTCGCGCCGAGCGAGAAGCCGGCGCCGACCGGGGCGGAGGCCTTCACATTGATCCGCATCGGGATGTTGACCTGGTAGCCGGCTTCGAGTTCGGTGCTGTAGCCGATGTAACCGACCGCGTAGCCGCCCTCGTTGAGGTCGGTCCAGATCTCGTCCTCCGGGTCCCAGACCTGCAGCTGGACATGCTTGCTCCGGAACATGTCCTCCCCGTACTTGTCGGGGGAGGCTCCGGCGAAGTAGTCGAGGTCCTCGAGGGTGGAGTCGGAGTTGTTCACCACGTCCAGCGAGAACTTGTGCCAGCCGCTGCCCACCGCGATCTTGCCGGGCAGGCCGGAGAAGCCGATGTCGACCTTGGTGTCCTCGCAGAAGGACGGCTCGGGGTCCGGAGTCTCGGACTCCTCCGGCTCCGACGCGCTGGGCTCGGGCTCGGGGGCGGAGGTGGAGGGGCTCGGGGCCGGGTCCGACTCGGTGGCGGAGGGGCTGGGCGTGGTGTCCGTGTCCTCGCCGCCGCCGGTCTCTTCGCCGCCGGTCTCGGTCTCGGTCTCGGACGGCGAGGAGGGGGTGTCCTCCGGCTGCGCCTCCTCGGTCGACTCGGTCGGCTCGGCCGACTCGGTCGACTCGGTCGAGGTGACGCTTGTGTTCGTCGTTTCGTCGGACGCGTATGCGGCCGGGGCCGCGAGGAGTGCGGCCGGAGCTATCACTGCCGTGGCAGCCGCTGCAGCCATTGCACGGCGGAGCTTCATGAAGACCTCGGGAAGTCAGGTGTACCGCCGGTTGCGGTACGCGTCAGGGGGGAGGCCTCCGCGGTGGGGCGCGGGGTGTGGCCCGTGGTTCTGATGGTTTGATCACCGAACCCCATGAATGGTTGTCCTGACTCTGACAGGAATTTTATGTGATGTGGGTCACTCGCTCGGGGTGATCGGTGCGGGCGTACGCTCGCCCTTGATCCGCGTGACGGAATTCGACACCCCATGACAGAAAGCGCGTCACCCAGTGCCCGAGCAGCCGTCCGAAGAACCCACAAGACCGGAGCCCTCCACCCCGCCCGACGATGTGTGGGACAAATTCTTCGAGGACAGCGAGCGCGACATCCGTGCCTCCGCCCCGAAGGAACCGTCCGCGCGGGCGCGGATGGTGACCGAGCGGCTGCGCGCCATGGACGAGGCGCAGGCCAGGTCGAACGGCGATGGCGGGAAGCGCCGTTGGGGCCGGAACAAGCCCGCCGCCCAGCCCGCCTTGCCCGAGGGGTGGCGCACCGGGCCCGCCTGGCAGGAGATGAACGGCCGCACCACGCGCCGGCGCACGGGCTGGAGCGTCGTCGGCGTGCTGGTGGCCGTGGTGGTGGCCGTGGTCGCCGTCAATCCGTCCGGTGCGCTCTCCTGGCTGCCCGGCGATCTCGGTGACGGTTCGGGCACGTCGGGCACGTCGGACGGGATGAACGGCGCCTCCGCCGCGCCGCTGGCTCCCGAGACCGCCCGCCCCACGAGCGCCCCCTCCGCGGCCCTCCCCGTCATGCCCACCCGGGATCGGCCGTTCGCCGGTTCTCCGGCCCTGCGGTGGGAGTCGGGAGCGGAGGCGATCCGGTTGCCGGAGGGGAAGGCGAAGGCCGTCAACGGCGTCTCCGCAGCCTCCGTCGAGGCGGCTCTGGAAGGGGCGAGGGACTTCCTGATCGCCTCGAACCTCGACCACGAGGTGATCATGGGGGCCGAGCCGAAGAAGGCGCTGGCCCTCCTCGACCCGTTGATGGGGGACTACCTGGCCGAGCTGCGCGCCGGGCTGCGCAAGCCCACGGTGGAGAACGACCCGGTGTGGATCTTCACCCGGTTCGACCCCGACGATGTCGAACTGGTGGACGATGTGAGGGTTCGTGGCCGTCTGACGGTCGAGCCCGTGCGCGGTACCGCCGGAAAGGCCGTGGTCAAGGGTGACTACACCTTCGTGTACGCGCTCGCCCGCCCGGGTGAGGGCGAGGTGGCCCGGGTGATCGCGCGCCGGGTGATCGAGGTGGAGGCGGTGGACCCCGCCAGGTTCCAGGCGACCGACGGACGCATCTGGCTCGCCGACGTCAAAAGCGAGATCGGCAACCACGACTGCCGCGAGAGCTACGGAGTGATCCGTCCGCAGTTCCTCGCCGACCTGGAAGGCGACCCCATGCCGACGGGGGAGGAGCGGGATCCGTACGACCGGAGCCGGAGTCTGGACGGGGTCGCCGGGGAATGCGGCGTCGTGACCCGCACCTGACACCACGTCCCGCACGGGCACCGGCCGCGGGGGGCCCGCCGGTCGGCCCCGGGCGTCCCCGGAGCCGGCCGTTCTCTCGGGTGACCGGGCTGCTGTCCCCTGCCGTCCGGTCACCTGCCCGGAGCGAGGTCCCACGACGCACGGCACGATCCGCACGTCTCATCGCTCCGGCGAGCCACGCGTGGTTCTTTCGAGCCCGCCCCTGGCTGACACGGACACCCGTACCAACGGCGCGACCACGGCTCCGGTCACGCGCCGTACGGGTGAGGGGGAATGCGTACGTGTGTGCCCGGAACGCGGATTCCACGGCCGGTCCCGGTGTCCGGCCGCTTCAGATCTTGCCGCGGCTCAGCTCCAGCAGGGTCATCGCGAGCGTGGTGCCCGACTTGCCCAGGGCGTCCCTGTAGTGGCTGAGGATCTCCATCTCGCGGGAGAGGTTCACGCGCCGGCCGCCGGAGGCGATCCGTTCCCGCTGGATGACGGCCGACACGGCCATCCGCTCCTGGACCAGGCCGATGATCCGATCGTCGAGGGCGTTGATTCGTTCGCGGGCACCGGTGATCACGTCGGCGGCCTCGGCGGTGCGGGCGCCGGTCCTCTCGGCGGTGGTGTTGTCGGCGGTCGTGATGTCGGTGGTGGTGGTCATGGCGGGGCTCCTCGCTGGATGTGTGGGGTGCCCCGGAGCGGCCGGGTCCGGAAACGCCAGGCGCCCCGGACCTTGTCGGCCCGGGGCGCCTGGGAAGTCGCTTGTCAGTTGCTCAAGCAGCACGACCATGGCAGCCGGTGGGCCGGATGCCATAGGTAAAGAAGAAAGCCGAGATGGCCGTGTGCGTGAACATGGGTCCCAGTATGCCGCGCTCGCCCCGGTCGTCCAACACGGGTGGTCGCATGGTGAGACGGGCCCCTGCCGTGCGCGGCTGCCGGAGCCCGGGGAGGGCCGCACGCCCACCGGCTAGAATCGGAAGACACCAGACCCGCCCACCGCCGGAAGGCACCTCGTGTCATCAGCGACTTCCGCTGCCAACGCGCCCGACACCGTCCTGGTCGTCGACTTCGGCGCGCAGTACGCCCAGCTCATCGCCCGTCGCGTCCGCGAGGCGCGGGTCTACAGCGAGATCGTGCCGAGCACCATGCCGGTCGCGGAGATCCTCGCCAAGAACCCGGCGGCGATCATTCTCTCCGGCGGCCCCTCGTCGGTGTACGAGGAGGGCGCCCCCACCGTCGACCGCGCGCTCTTCGAGGCCGGCGTCCCGGTCTTCGGCATGTGCTACGGCTTCCAGCTCATGGCGCGGGCCCTGGGCGGCCAGGTGGACAACACCGGCGCGCGTGAGTACGGCCGTACGGACCTGCACGTCTCCAAGTCGTCCTCCACCCTCTTCGAGGGCACCCCGGACGAGCAGGCCGTGTGGATGTCGCACGGCGACGCCTGCTCCGCCGCCCCCGAGGGCTTCGCCGTCACGGCCTCCACGGACGTCGTCCCGGTCGCCGCCTTCGAGAACGACGACAAGAAGCTCTACGGCGTCCAGTACCACCCCGAGGTGATGCACTCCACGCACGGGCAGCAGGTGCTGGAGCACTTCCTGTACCGGGGCGCGGGCCTGAGCCCGAGCTGGACCACCGGCAGCGTCATCGAGGATCAGGTCGCCGCCATCCGCGAGCAGGTCGGCGACCGGCGGGCCATCTGCGGTCTGTCCGGCGGAGTGGACTCCGCCGTCGCCGCGGCCCTCGTCCAGAAGGCCATCGGTTCGCAGCTGACCTGCGTGTACGTCGACCACGGCCTGATGCGCAAGGGCGAGACCGAGCAGGTCGAGAAGGACTTCGTCGCCGCGACCGGCGTGCAGCTGAAGGTCGTGGACGCGTCGGAGCGGTTCCTGACCGCGCTCAAGGGCGTCTCGGACCCCGAGGAGAAGCGGAAGATCATCGGCCGCGAGTTCATCCGGGTCTTCGAGCAGGCCCAGGCCGAGATCGTCGCGGACGCGGGCCCGGCCGTGGAGTTCCTGGTCCAGGGCACCCTCTACCCGGACGTCGTCGAGTCCGGCGGGGGCACCGGCACCGCCAACATCAAGTCCCACCACAACGTGGGCGGTCTGCCCGAGGACCTCGAGTTCAAGCTGATCGAGCCGCTGCGCCAGCTGTTCAAGGACGAGGTCCGGATGGTCGGCCAGGAACTCGGCCTGCCCGAGGAGATCGTCCAGCGGCAGCCGTTCCCCGGCCCGGGACTCGGCATCCGCATCGTCGGCGAGGTGACCAAGGAGCGGCTCGACCTGCTGCGCGAGGCCGACGCCATCGCCCGCGAGGAGCTCACCGCGGCCGGCCTCGACCGGGACATCTGGCAGTGCCCCGTGGTGCTGCTCGCGGACGTCCGCAGCGTCGGTGTCCAGGGCGACGGCCGCACCTACGGTCACCCCGTCGTCCTGCGCCCGGTGTCCTCCGAGGACGCGATGACCGCCGACTGGTCGCGGCTGCCGTACGACGTCCTCGCGAAGATCTCCACCCGCATCACCAACGAGGTGCGGGACGTCAACCGCGTCGTCCTCGACGTGACCTCCAAGCCGCCGGGGACCATCGAGTGGGAGTAGTCCCCGTTCGGGCAGTCCCTGTTCGGACGGTCCCCGTTCGGAGGGGGCTCATGTCCGTTTGAGCGTGCGCACCGGCTCACCGGGCTTCCAGACCTGGAGGACGAGATACGTCTCGTCCTCCACACAGGTCCGTACGACCTCCGTCAACTCGGTGCGGAAGAGGTGGAACGGCTCCGGCGGTTCCACCTCTTCGGCGTACTCGCTCCTGGTGCCCGTGTCGTCGACCTCGAACGCGCGCCCGCTGATCCGGACGTCCCCGCCGCCCATGTCCGTGCCCGCCCCCGGGTTCGCCTGAAGTGCGAAGCGCGGGTCGCGGCGCAGGTCGAGTGCCTTGAGCGAGTTCGGCATCATGCCGAGCCACAGCTCACCGTTCAGGAAGCGCACCTCCAGGCCGGTGGTGCGCGGCGCCCCGTCCTTGCGCAGGGTCGCGAGGACGTGGTGGGTGTGCGCGCCGAAGCGCTCCTCCACGGTCTTCGCGAGATCGGGTTCGGCGGAGGTGAAGGCCTTCCAGTTCGTGTTCATGGGGTTCGTGTCCATGGGCCGAGTGTGACGCGGATACCGGACAGCTTGTGTCGGGTATTCGCAGTGTCCTCCGGACGGAGCAGCAGGCACCGTACGGCGGCCGGCCACGGTCGGCCGCGGGGGATCCCACGGCCGGGTCAACATGACGCCTCGAACTTCACCCACTGACCGGACCTGCCGGGTGGGGAGGGCCGGACGTAGGGCACAATTCGCAGTCGTTGCCGGGGAGTTGCGTGCACCGTTTGTGATCTTCAACGTGGTGCGAGGACAGGGGAAAGGCGGGCTTCGGGCGTGGCGGTGCAGGAGGCGAACCCCACCGGGACGGGGTATGGCGCGGACGTGGGCGCCCACGAGGGCAGCTGCGCCTGTGGGGACTGTCCGCACGGGGTGCGTGAGGGACACCGGCGCGCGGTCGCCGCGTTCCTGCTGAAGCGGGAGGAGTTCGCGGCCGGGCGGGGGCTGCCCGCGGCGGTCGCCCACTCGGCGTCCGCCTCCCGCCAGTGGGTCTCGGAGGAGCTGGCGCAGGCCGCGGAACTCGTGGCCGAGCGCGGCCGGGCCGAGGGTGCGGCCTGGCTGGCGCGCCTGTGGCGCCGGACGGCGATCGTGGTGGGGGCGGCGGTCGTGCTGCTGCTTCTGGGCCAGGCGCTCACGGCGATCGGCTCGGGCTGGAGCGCCGCCCGCACGGCCGGATTGCTGGCCGCGCTGGTGGTGGCCGGCGCGCTGACCGCCGCTTCGTGGTTCCACCGGGCGCGGGGCGGGGTGCTGGCGCCGGTGATCGGGGAGGACAACCGTCTTTCCACGTCCCGCGCGGTGGCGGCCTCCTGGGTGCTGCTCCTGGCGTACGCGGTGCTGGTCCTGGTGGGGCAACTGGCGGTCGCCTCCGAGCACCGGGAGCGCGACGCGCTGATCGCGGGGCTGGAACTGGCCCGCGGCGCGGGCGTGGTGACCGTACTCGCCGTGGTGTGCGGGATCGCCGTGGTGGTGCGGCGGGTGGTCGGACTGCGTGTGCAGGGGCAGCGGCTGCAGAAGGTGCGCGCGGACCGGCCCCGGGCTGCCGATCTGCTGACCGACGACGCGGGACGGGGCTGCTTCGCCGACATCCAGTACGTCGTGATCAGCGCCGTCGCGCTGGTGTTCGCGGCGGTACGACTGGCGCGGCGGCCGGACCAGTTGCCCGATCTGCCGTGGGGGCTCGCGGTGGTCGTGCTGGTGTCGGCGGCGACCTATCTCGCGGGCAAGTACGCGGAAGGCGGTCGGCCGGTCATCCTTTCGGTGGTACGGGCGAGGGAGGCCGGGGACCTGGACGCGCCGATCCGGACCGGCGACGACATCGAGATCCGGGGCACCGGCTTCGTTCCGATGGGCGCGCAGGGAGCCGACCGGCTGGCCCGGATGGTGGTCCGGGTGGGGACGGTGCACGTCCATGTGCCGCTGGTGCCGGTGAGGGGCGGTTTCGACAACCCGACGGACGCCCTGCTGACCGTTCCGGTCCCGGCGGAGGTGGAACCGGGGCGGGTGGAGGTACAGGTCGTCACGGCAGCCGGGGTGGAGACGAACCGGTACGCGATCGACGTGACGGACTAGCCGGACCGGTCGGTGTGGCCGAGTGGCCGAGTGGCCGAGCCGATGGGCCGTGTGGCCGAGGTGGCGTTCCGAAAAATCGGGGCGGTAATGGATTGATCCGGCCTTGATTGTCGTACGTATGGTCTGCTGAGGGGGTCTCGGTACGGCGGCGAGAGGCGGCAGACGGCGATGGCTCACGGTATGCGCACGGATACGTACAGCCCTCACTTCGATGGCAGCAGGAATTGGCGGGACACCGCCACGCGGTACGCACTCCTGCCTCTGCGGATCTTTCTGGGCATCACCTTCATCTATGCCGGACTGGACAAACTCACCGACAGCGCGTTCATGAAGGACGCCGGGGCCGGGTCGGTCGGCGACATGATGCGTGCCGTCCGGGACTCCTCGGCCATTCCCGCGCTGGTCGACATGTCCCTGCAGAATCCGGTCGCCTTCGGTTATGCCATCGCCTTCGGCGAGTTGGCCGTCGGCATCGGAACCCTCATCGGTCTGCTCGCCCGGCCGGCCGCCCTCGGCGGCGCGCTGATCTCCCTCAGCCTGTGGCTGACGGTGAGCTGGGCCGCCGAACCGTACTACTACGGAAATGATCTTCCCTACCTCATGGGCTGGATTCCGCTGGTGCTGGCAGGTGCACCCCTGCTCTCCGTGGACGCCGCCCTCCGGGGGCGCCGGCGACGGCGGGTGAGCGACTACCGGTAGGGCCGCCCCCACCCGTGGCGAAAGCGCCGGACCGGCCGCCGGCCGCCTTCGTCAGGTCGGTGACTTCGCGTGGCTCTCCCGGTCGCCGGACCGTCTGCTCCGGCGTATCAGGCCCGTCACGCTGCCCACCGCTGCGGCCAGGCACAGGCCGCCCGCGACAACGGGGAACACGACGAACCACGGGGTGTCCCAGGCGCCGCCCGCGTCTCCGGCGTAGAGCACACCGGCGAGAGTGAGGAAGGTGCCGGCGACCAGCCTGCCGGGCTGGAACTCATGACGTAGCACGGCTCACCTCCGCCTGTCCGGCGCCGACCTGGAGGTCCAGGACGAGCGTGCCCGCCTTCTTGACGCCCGCGGGCGGAGCCAGGGTCGCCTTCTTGCGCTTGTCGGGTGCCACGTCCACGTCCTTCCGCAGGTCGCCCGGCAGCTGGATGTCGCCCAGCCCGACCTGGATGTTCAGTCGCACGGTCACGTTCTCGGGCACGATCACGTGGATGCGGCCCAGGCCGACGTCGGCCCGCGTCGACACGGTCCGCCCCTCGGCCACCCGCACCTTGGACAGATCGAGGGTGCCGCTTCCCGTGCCCAGGTCGTAGGCCGGGCGTATCTGTGCGACCGAGGCGGGCTCCCAGCCGGTGCGCATCCACTCGGTGCCGATGTCCTTGGGCACGGCCGTGGAGGCGGCCAGCAGTCCCGCGGTGATGACCGCCAGGATGATCGACCCCGCCCCGGTGCGGCCCAGGAACGCGCTGACCGCCACACCGAGGCCGAAGACGGCGAGCGCACACGCGAGACCGGTCTGCAGGCTGGTGCCGAGCGGATGCTCCTGCCATGTCAGGCCCGTCCCCAGGCCGGCCGCGAGCAGGGCGAGCAGGAACACCCAGCCGCCGATCCCGCGGGGCCCTCGCGGCTTGACCGGCCGCGGGTGCGGGGGGCGCGCGGCGCCGCGGCCGGAGCCGTGGGGGTCGAGGTGGACGTCGACCACTGCGGCGATGTCCAGGTCGCGGGAGCTCCCCGGGCCCCACAGATAGCCCGTACCGCCGATGTGCGTGCCGTCCTTGACGATGGGATCGCGCCACCAGGACGAGTAGGCGGCGGGAACCGGCGGCGCCTGGGGCTCCGGCGGGGCGTCGGCGGCGGCCTGGGCGGCGAGGGGGTCGGGGCTGGGGGCACCGCGGTGCCGGGACCAGTACCCGGCACCGGCGAGCAGCAGGGAGAGCATCACGGCGAAGCTCAGCACCCCGCCGTTGTTCAGCATGGTGAGGAAGACGCCGCAGCCGACCAGCGCGAAAAGTATCGCCGCCAGCGTGTGGCCGCCGACCCGGCCGGTCAGCAGTCTGCGCATCTCGTTCTCCTCCTCGCCCTCGTACGGGACGAGGAGCCAGGCGAAGCCGTAGAAGATGAGGCCGACGCCGCCGGTGGCGGAGAGCACCGCCAGCGTGATGCGGAAGATCACCGGGTCCATGTCGCACTGCCGGCCGAGCCCGGAACACACTCCACCGATCATCTGGTGCCGGCGGTCGCGCCGGAAACGGTGCAAAGGCTCGGGCACGCCCGCCTCGCCGGGCGGCTGCGGGGCCCCGCCGGAAGCGGCCTCTCCGGCCGCGCCGGAGCCGGGCACCGGGCCCGGCGCGGCGTGCTGGTGATCTGTCATGGGTCCATGGTGACGGGCGAGCCGCCGTGGCGGCAGTCGGGACGACCCTGGCCGGACCCTGATATCGGCCCTGAGGGGTGCCCGGGGACTGCCCGAGGGCCCGGGCCCGGAGATCAGGGGAGTCTCCGGGATCGACCCTGATGCCCCGGAACCGGGGACCGTGTGACCATCATTGACATGTCGGAAGCCGCAGCAGCGCCACTCGTCGAGCCGCGGCCGCCGCGCAAGCTCTACCGCAGCGGTGATGGTCGCTGGCTCGGTGGTGTGGCGCGGGGGCTCGCCGGACACCTCGGGCTGCCCGTGATCTGGGTACGGCTCATGTTCGTCGGCCTGTTCATGGCCGACGGCCTCGGCGCACTGCTGTATGCCGCCTTCTGGTTCTTCGTACCGCTCGGCGTCGGCGGTGTGGACGCGCAGAAGCCACCCCCGCTGGTCGGGACCGAGAGCTCGCCGGACGGCCGGCGCAGACTCGTCACCCGCAGACCGGACAAGGGCCAGATCGTCGCCCTGCTCCTCATGGTCGTCGTGGCCATGGGCTTCCTCGGCAATGTGGACCTGTCCAACGGCGCCAGGGCCTATCTCTGGCCGACCGTGCTGGTCGGCGCGGGCGTCGCCCTGGTCTGGCGGCAGGCCGACAACGCGCGCCGGGCCCGCTGGGTCGAGGTCGGCAGCCGTCGCCGTACGGTCACCCTGCTGCGAAGCGGTGCCGGCGTCCTGCTGGTCACGGCCGGTGTGTCGGGCATCTTCGTCCTGCGGGGCTCCGGTACTCACCTCGCGTCGGTGCTCCAGGCGGCCCTCGCCGTTCTCGTCGGGATCACCCTCCTTGCCGGCCCCTACCTCGTGCGCATGACCCAGGACCTCTCCGAGGAACGGCTGATGCGCATCCGTGCCCAGGAGCGTGCCGAGGTCGCCGCCCACGTCCACGACTCGGTGCTGCACACCCTCACCCTGATCCAGCGCAACGCCGAGAGCCCGGGGGAGGTGCGCCGCCTCGCCCGCGCCCAGGAGCGCGACCTGCGCAACTGGCTCTACAAGCCCGAGGGCACCGGCAAGGACGAGGCCGACGAGCCCACCACCCTCGCCGACGCCGTGCGGCGCAACGCAGCCGAGGTGGAGGACAAGCACGGCGTTCCCATCGAGGTCGTCGTCGTCGGCGACTGCCCGCTGGACGAGAAGATCGGCCCGCAGATGCAGGCCGCGCGCGAGGCTATGGTGAACGCGGCCAAGTACGGTGGCGAGGGGGGTGCCGTACAGGTCTACGCCGAAGTCGAGGGAAGGACGGTCTTCGTGTCCGTCCGGGACCGCGGCCCCGGCTTCGACCTCGACTCGATACCCGCCGACCGCATGGGTGTCAGAGAATCGATCATCGGCCGCATGGAGCGCAACGGCGGCACGGCGCGGCTGCGCGCGGTGCCGGACGGCGGCACGGAGGTCGAGCTGGAGATGGAGAGGGCGGAGAACACGTCATGAGCGAGCCCACCGAGCCGACCGGGACGAACGGAACGGCGGGACCGGCCGACGGCGCCGGACGTCATGTGCGTGTCGTCCTCGTCGACGACCACCGCATGTTCCGCACGGGCGTCCAGGCCGAGATCGGACAGACCGAACAGACCGGCGTCGAGGTGATCGGCGAGGCCGCCGACGTCGACCAGGCGGTCACGGTCATCACCGCGACCCGGCCCGAGGTCGTCCTCCTCGACGTGCACCTGCCCGGTGGCGGAGGCGTGGAAGTGCTCCGCCGCTGCGCGCCGCTGATGGGCGACGCCGAGCAGCCGGTCCGCTTCCTCGCACTCTCGGTCTCGGACGCGGCGGAGGACGTGATCGGGGTGATCCGGGGCGGTGCCCGCGGATACGTGACCAAGACGATCACCGGGACCGACCTGATCGACTCGATCTTCCGGGTCCAGGAGGGAGACGCCGTCTTCTCCCCCCGCCTGGCCGGCTTCGTCCTCGACGCCTTCGCCTCGACCGACGCCCCGCCGGTCGACGAGGACCTCGACCGCCTCACCCAGCGCGAACGCGAAGTGCTGCGGCTGATCGCCCGCGGCTACGCGTACAAGGAGATCGCCAAGCAGCTCTTCATCTCCGTGAAGACGGTCGAGTCCCACGTCTCGGCGGTCCTGCGCAAGCTCCAGCTCTCCAACCGCCACGAACTCACCCGCTGGGCGACGGCCCGGCGCCTGGTGTGACCGCCCGGTAGGCGCCGCTGCGATCACTCCGTTCCGCTGGGGCTGACTGGAGGAGGGCTGCATACCGCTGTGCTTCCGTACGGCGAACGTACGGTCATTGTGCGACGGCGCGTGAGTGCCACCTCGAACCAAACCGTCTTGCCGACGCCGGATTCGCGTAGCTCCGCACCCCAGTCGTCCGCCAGCGTTTCCACCAAGGCGAGGCCTCGGCCCGACTCGTCGTCCGGGCAGGCTGTGGCCGGGGTCGGGAGCGTGTCGTCGGCATCGGTCACCGTGATGCGGATGCGGTCGTCCGTGAGTTCGCAGCGGGCCCGGATCTCGCGGCCGGCCGGGACCTTCGCGTGGCGGTAGGCGTTGGTCATCAGCTCGCTGAGGAGGAGTTCCGCCGTGTCCGTCATGTCCTGCGGCAGCCCCCAGGACGCCGCCTGTTCGCGGAACAGCGCGCGTGCCCTGCCCACGCTTCTCGCGTGACGCGGCAGGCGCCACTCGACGTCCCTCGGGGCGGTCACGGGCAGCGGAAGTCGTGGGCTTTGCATGCGCTGTTCATCCCTTGCGTCGAACTTCTGACGTTTCGTGGGATCACGGTCTCGGCCCGCGCATAGCCTCGCGAGGAGCGACGTGGGTACAGCACGTGGTTGTCCCCACGGTGGATCCGGCGGAGGTGCGTGTGTCGACCGAAGTGAACTCCCAGCCGCCCGTGGCCTGGCGGTACTGCGGCAGCCAGATCAAGATGTGGCGTGCGGAGGCCGGTGTCGGCCGGGATGCACTGGCCAAGGAGGCCGGCTACGACTACGAGTACGTCAAGTCGATGGAGAACGGCCGCCGTCGGCCCACGTTGCGGTTCTTGCAGATCGCGGATCAGGTGTGCGGGGCGGGTGGAAAGCTGGTGGCGGCTCAGGAGTACTTGAAGCCGGAGCCGTTCCCGGCGCGGTCGCATGAGTTCATGGCCATCGAGGCCGAGGCCATCAGCTTTTCCTGCTACGAACCGTTGCTCATCCCCGGCTTGTTGCAGACAGAGACTTACGCGCGTGCGCTTATCGGTGGCAGCTCGCCTCCGCTGGATGACGAGACGGTCAACGAACGGGTGGCAGCCAGGCTGCACAGGGCTGAGGCGCTTCGACGTAAAGTCGGCGTGATGTACGGGTTCGTGATCTACGAAGCTGCACTACGCACCAACGTGGGCGGAACTGACGTAATGCGTGAGCAGTTGCAGCACCTCATGGAGGTGGGTGCGCTCCGTAACGTCTCGATCCAGGTCTTGCCGTTCGGCCGCTGTAGCGGCGTTGCCTTGAATGGCAGCATTGTTCTGCTGGAGACACCTGAGCATGAGCACTGTGGGTACATCGAGGCACCCGAGGTCAGCGTCCTGCACAGCAGTCCCGCCAAGGTGAGTGCTCTCACTCAGGCTCATGCGATGATCCGCATGCACTGTCTCAGCGTGGAGGAGTCGACTACGTTCATCAGAAAGGTGGCAGAGGATCGATGAGTGAACGCTTGACCTGGTTCAAGTCGAGCTACAGCGACAGCCAGGGTGGCAACTGCCTGGAGGCGGCCCTCGACTGGTGCAAGTCCAGCCACAGCGGCACTGAGGGCGGCAACTGCGTTGAAGTAGCCCCCTGCCCCCACACCATCCACGTCCGGGACTCGAAGCTCGGGTCCCGGAGCCCTCGGTTCGCGGTTGCCGGGGCCACTTGGACCGCGTTCGTCGCGTACGCGTGTACCGGCGCTTGAGCTTTGAGGGACGGGCGTCGGAATCCGAGCGGCGTTTGTAAGGAATGGGCGGTGGGGGTTCAACCCGCCACCCGTTCCTCCCCGCATCCCGTGCCTCGGCCCTTGCCCGCGAAGCAGTCCTGGTTGCCGGGACTGTCGACGACCGGTCGCGAGCCGTCAGGCCACAGCCCTACAGCCGTAGCCGTCGCGTCGGGGCGGTGTCGGGTGTGGGGTGGGGGGTGGTTAGGCTCCGGCTCATGGACGTACTCATCCACATATTTGTCGGACTGCACATCATCGGTATCGCGTCGCTGCTCGGTGGGTTCCTCACCCAGATGAAGGCCATGGGGCAGGGGACCGCCCGCTTCGTGCCCGCGATGCTGCACGGCGCGCTGACGATGCTGGTCACCGGTATCGCTCTGGTCGGGCTCAACGAGGCGCAGGGCCATTCCGTCGACCACATCAAGATCGGCGTCAAGCTGGCCCTGCTGATCGTGATCCTCGGTCTGGTCTACGTGAAGCGGGACGACGAGAAGGTGGACAAGGGCCTGTTCGGGCTGGTCGGACTGCTGACCACGGCGAACATCTTCATCGCCGTGCTCTGGACCTGACAAAGGCCGACAGGGGACCGGAGGTGATCGCGGTCCACGCGGAGGCCGCCGCGCCGACGGCGACCGCCAGCCAGACGGCCACCGAGACCCACAGCAGCACACGTCCCAGGCCCTCGAGCCACGGGAACCCGAGGGCGGCGGACGCGGAGAGCGTCGCCGCCGCCGTCATGCCGAGGGGGAACACGGTCGCCCAGCGCCGTGTGTCGTAGGCCGGCCGCGGCCGGACGGCCTCGGCGGCCAGCAGCACCGCGTACCAGGCCAGGTCGAGCACCAGCAGGGCGACGGTCGTCAGGCGCAGGACACCGAAGTCGTCGTCGTTCCACAGATACAGCCGGGTGCTGTCGGCGGTGAGCAGCCTGGCCCCGGCGAGCGACGAGATGGCGATGGCACCGCCCGCGAGCCAGTGGTCCCCGGTCCCCTCGAACACCTGCCGCGGGTCGAAGCGGAACAGGGCGAGCCCGTAGAGCACCAACCCGAACCAGAACAGCACCAGTGCCACCCGTGCGAGCCAGGCCGTCGACTCGGCCGCGGCGAGCGTGGCGCCCAGGACGGCGAGCCCTTGCGTGGCCACGCAGGCCAGGAACACGGAGCCGGGCATGCGCGGCCGCCAGCGTCGTACGACGAGGACGAGCAGCGCCGGCCAGAGCACGGTGGCCAGCGCGAGCAGCGCCCCGGCCAGGGCGTCGTGGCCGAGCGCGGAGAGCCGCGTGCCGAGCACGGCCGTCGCGGCGACCGCGGTGAGCGACCCCGGGGCCTCCGCCTCCGACACCCAACGCTCCCGTTCCCGCAGCAACCGCAGGACGAACTGCGCCGCCAGCCCCAGCCAGGCGGCGCAGGCGAGCGCGAGGAAGACCAGGGAGAGGATCTCCCACCCCGCCAGCTGCAGGGCCACGGACACGATGCCGGTCGCCATCACGGCGGAACCGGCCGCCGGGGAACGCTGCGCCCACCAGGCGCGGAAGGGGGAGGGAGAGGCGGTAGAGGCGGGCATGGGGCGATGTTAGAAGAACCCGCCGCGCGCGAGGGCGCGCCGGGCCGTGGGCCGGACCGCGGGTCGGAGCGTGGGTCAGGCCGGGCGGACCACGCTGTGGATCGACGACTCGCCGTCGTAGAAGACCGACTCCTCGCGGACGTAGGTGCCGGGCTTCGGCGCGTGGATCATCATGCCGTTGCCGACGTAGACGCCCACATGCGTGAGGTCGTCGTAGAAGAAGACGAGGTCGCCGGGCTGTGCCTGGGACAGCGGGACCGTGGTGCCGGCGTCGACCTGGTCGTAGGTGGTGCGGGGAAGGGTGACGCCGGCGGCCTTCCAGGCGGCCTGGGTGAGGCCGGAGCAGTCATAGGAGCCGGGACCGGTGGCACCCCAGACGTAGGGCTTGCCGATCTGCGCGCGGGCGAAGGCGAGGGCCTTCTCGGCCTTGGCGGCGTACGAGGAGTCCGGCGACGGCGACGGCGACGTCGATGGCGGGGGCGACGGGGCGGTCGTAGAGCCGGAAGAGCCGGAAGAGCCGGAAGAGCCGGAGGCGTCGGAGAAGCCCGAGGCACCGCTCTCCCGCTGGGCCTCCTCCTCGGCCTTCTGCTGTTCCGCCTGCTGCCGGGCGAGCTCGGCGGCCTTGCGGGCGGCCTCTTCCTGCTTCTTCTCCTCGGCCGCCGCGAGCCGCGCCTTCTCCTCGGCGTCCAGCTTCGACAGCAGCTCGCGCGCGGTGCTGAGCTTCTTCTGGACGGTGGCCTTCGCGGTCTTCAGGTCGTTCTGCGACTCGGTGAGCGCCTCGAGGCTCTCGGTGGCCTCCTGCCGCTTCTCCATCGTCTCGGACTGCTGGGTGACGTAGTCGTCGACCGCTTCCTTCTGGCGGCCGGTCATCCGGTCCATCAGCCGGTTCTGGTCGAAGAAGTCCTGCGGGGAGTCCGCGAGCAGGAAGGTCGCCGTGTCCGGGACGCCCGTGCCGGTCCGGTACTGGGCGGCGGCGAAGGAACCCAGTTTCTCCCTCGCCTCGTTGAGCGTCTGGGTGCGCTGGGCCACGTCGTCGAGGAGGGTGTCGACGTGCTTGCGCTGCTTGGTGGTCCTCTCCTTGGCCGCGTTGTACTTCTCGGTCGCCGACTCCGCCTGGCGGTACAGGTCGTCGACCTTCTTCTCGACCTCCTCCAGACTCGGCCGGCCGTCGTCCGCGGGGGCGGCGTCGGCGGTCTGGGACAGCAGGGCGACGGAGGTCAGGGCCGCCGTGGCGAGGGCGGGGGTCCGTTTGCCGGCCACGCGCGTACCGGGGGTGCGCGACTTGCGGTGCGACGCCAAGGGAGGCGACTCCTTCCAACGTTCCGCCTGCGGGGCGGCGGCAGGGGGACTTCCAGGCCGTCATCGCTCCGGGGAGGGCCAGGGACCGGCTGCCGCGACGGCGGCGACGGACTCGGCGGAGGCCGCTCGGCCCGGCGGGGTTCGCCGGTGGGGGACGCACGGCCAGCCCGAACCGTAGCCAACTCATGTGGCTCGTGTGAAGGTTGATGGGTGATATGCCCGATACATTTTCGTGACCTTCTTCGTCACGTCACGCAGAGTGAGACCGCGGTGCTGGAGGGTGGGGGCGATGTGCGGGGTGATGTTCTCGGGGTGGCCGCGGCTTGTCGGTGGGGCGGCCTAGACTCGGAGAGCGATGAGCAGCCTCTTTGACGACAGCTTCCTGGCGGACCTCCAGGCCCAGCGGGGCCCCGCGGAGGAGCCCCCGCCGCCGCCCGAGGACGATCATGCGCCGGAGGAGGTTCCGGACGATCTGTTCGGCGGGAAGTTCGACGTGCCGCCGGACCGGGACACCCACTACCGCGACGGCGCCCCGCGCCCGGTGCTGGACCCCGCCGCCCTCCTGGAGGGGCTGAACGAGAACCAGCGCGCCGCCGTCACGCACTCCGGCTCCCCGCTGCTCATCGTGGCCGGCGCCGGCTCCGGCAAGACCCGGGTGCTCACGCACCGCATCGCGCACCTGCTCGCCGCGCGGGGCGTCCACCCGGGCCAGATCCTCGCGATCACCTTCACCAACAAGGCCGCCGGCGAGATGAAGGAGCGGGTCGAGCAGCTCGTCGGCCCGCGCGCGCACGCGATGTGGGTCATGACGTTCCACAGCGCCTGTGTGCGCATCCTGCGCCGCGAGAGCAAGAAGCTCGGCTTCACGTCGTCGTTCTCCATCTACGACGCCGCCGACTCCAAGCGCCTGATGGCCCTGGTCTGCCGTGACCTGGACCTCGACCCGAAGCGCTATCCGCCCAAGTCCTTCAGCGCCAAGATCAGCAATCTGAAGAACGAGCTGATCGACGAGGAGGACTTCGCCGCGCAGGCCGCCGACGGCTTCGAGAAGACCCTCGCCCAGGCCTACGCGCTCTACCAGTCGCGGCTGCGCGAGGCCAACGCGCTCGACTTCGACGACCTGATCATGACGACGGTCAACCTGCTGCGCGCCTTCCCGGACGTCGCCGAGCACTACCGCCGCCGTTTCCGGCACGTCCTGGTGGACGAGTACCAGGACACCAACCACGCCCAGTACGCGCTCGTGCGCGAGCTGGTCGGCAGCTCCGAGCACCCCGCCGACGTACAGCCGGGCGCGCACGAGCTGCCGCCCGCCGAACTGTGCGTGGTGGGCGACGCCGACCAGTCGATCTACGCCTTCCGCGGCGCGACGATCCGCAACATCCTCCAGTTCGAGGAGGACTACCCGAGCGCGACGACGATCCTGCTCGAGCAGAACTACCGCTCCACGCAGACGATCCTCAGCGCTGCCAACGCCGTCATCGAGCGCAACGAGTCCCGCCGCCCCAAGAACCTGTGGACCAACGCGGGCACCGGCGCGCAGATCACCGGATACGTCGCCGACACCGAGCACGACGAGGCCCAGTTCGTCTCCGACGAGATAGACCGCCTCACGGACGCGGGCGAGGCCAAGGCCGGGGACGTCGCCGTCTTCTACCGCACCAACGCCCAGTCCCGTGTCTTCGAGGAGATCTTCATCCGGGTCGGCCTGCCCTACAAGGTCGTCGGAGGCGTCCGCTTCTACGAGCGCAAGGAGGTCCGGGACGTCCTGGCCTACCTGCGGGTGCTCGCCAACCCCGAGGACTCGGTGCCGCTGCGCCGCATCCTCAACGTCCCCAAGCGGGGCATCGGCGACCGCGCGGAGGCCATGATCGACGCGCTCTCCCAGCGCGAGAAGATCAGTTTCCCGCAGGCGCTGAAGCGCGTCGACGAGGCGTACGGCATGGCCGCGCGCTCCACCAACGCGGTGAAGCGGTTCAACACGCTGATGGAGGACCTCCGTACGATCGTCGAGTCCGGCGCGGGCCCGGCGACGGTCCTGGAGGCGGTCCTCGAACGCACCGGCTACCTCGCCGAGTTGCAGGCCTCCACCGACCCGCAGGACGAGACCCGGATCGAGAACCTCCAGGAACTCGCCGCCGTCGCCCTGGAGTTCGAGCAGGAGCGGGGCGAGGGCGAGTCGGTCGCGCTGTCCGACTTCCTGGAGCAGGTCGCCCTGGTCGCCGACTCCGACCAGATCCCCGACGAGGACGAGGACGGCTCCGGCGTCATCACCCTGATGACCCTGCACACCGCCAAGGGCCTGGAGTTCCCCGTCGTCTTCCTGACCGGCATGGAGGACGGCGTCTTCCCGCACATGCGCGCCCTGGGGGAGACCAAGGAGCTGGAGGAGGAGCGGCGCCTGGCGTACGTCGGCATCACGCGCGCGCGTGAGCGGCTGTACCTCACCCGGTCGACGCTGCGCAGCGCCTGGGGGCAGCCCTCGTACAACCCGCCCTCGCGTTTCCTGGAGGAGATCCCGGCCGCCCATCTGGAGTGGAAGCGGACGGGGGCGAGCTCCCCGGTGTCCTCCGGACCGGTGTCCGGGGTGGCGGCCTCGCTGTCGTCGTCCCGCTCCCGCTCGGCGGCGTCGGGCGCGTCCGGCTTCGCCACGCGCCGGGCCGCCGAGAAGCCGGTGGTGTCGCTGGCGGTCGGGGACCGTGTCACGCACGACCAGTTCGGGCTCGGCACCGTCGTCGCGGTGAAGGGCGCGGGCGGCAACGCCGAGGCGACGATCGACTTCGGGGACACCAAGCCGAAGCGGCTGCTGCTGCGGTACGCGCCGGTCGAGAAGCTGTAGCCGGGAGCCGGGAGCCGGGAGCCGGGAGCCGGGAGCCGGGAGCCGGGAGCCGGGAGCCGGGAGCCGGGAGCCGGGAGCGCCCCGGCATCCGGCGCCGGGCGGTGAGCCCTCGCTGTCGCCGGGCGGCGGGGGCGGTCTACGTCGGGTCGAGGCCGTGGCTGCGGAACCACGCCAGCGGATCGATCGCCGAGCCGCCGCCCGGGCGGACCTCGAAGTGGAGGTGCGGACCGGTGGAGTTGCCCGAGTTCCCGGAGAACGCGATCGGCTGGCCGGCCTTCACCGCAGTACCGGAGGGGACCTGGTAGCTGGAGAGATGGCAGTACCACGTCTCCGTGCCGTCCATCGCGGTCACGATCATCATGTTGCCGTAGGCGCTGTTGTACTGGGTGCGGACCGTGCCGTCGGTCGCGGCCATCACCGGCGCGCCGTACGAGACGGGGAAGTCGATTCCGCTGTGCACGGACATCCAGTTGATGCCGGACTGGCCGTAGTAGGCGCTGAGGCCTTTCTGCGCGACGGGAAGCGCGAACTTCGGGCGCAGCCGCTCCTTGCGGGCCGCTTCCTCCGCGGCCGCCTTGCGGTCGGCCTCCTGCTGGGCCTTCAGGTCGATGCGTTCCTGGGTGCGGCTGGCCCGGTCGGCGAAGTCGTTGGCCCCGGCGGAGAGGCTCTCGAGCTGGGTGTTGAGTTCGTTGTTGACGGTGGCGGGCTGCACCGGCGGCGGGTCCGCCGCGGTCGTCCTGGTCTCCGGGCCGCCGCCGTCCTCGGCCAGATCGCCGACCGAGGCCGCCGCGATGCCGGCGACACCCATCACACACGCCGAGGGCACGGCCACCGTCAGCAGCGCGGAGCGCTTGGCGGGCGTGCGGCGGCGGGAACGGGACCCGCCGTGTGACGCCGCGCGCGGCGCGGGCAACGGGGTGGGCTCCTCCTGCTCGTCGAGCAGCGGGGCCACCGTGGACGGCTCACCGGCACCGTCCGGTGTGTCGTGCGCGGAATCGTAGGAATCCTCGTGGCGGACCTCGTGGAGATCCTGATCGGGTTCCTGGGAATCGAAGGCCGGGGAGGAGGCGACGGCGGAGGACCACAGGTCCGGGTGCTGCTCGAACGTGGCGGTGGGCTGCTGGTCGAACGGTACGGCCTGATGCTCGTAGGCGGGGGCCTCGTGGGACTCGGAGACCTGTGGGGCCGTGTTGCCGTCGGAGTTCCACTGCGTGGCGTCGTAGGCGCCGGTGTCGAAGGTCTGGGTGCCCCAGTGCCACTGCTGGGTCGGATCGGCGGTGCTCTGGGCCTGGTCGGGCTGGAGCCAGGCGCCGGCGTCCCACTGGCCGCTCGCGTCGGGTGCCGTGGCCTGCGGCGGGACCGTCGGCAGCTGCTGCTGCTGCCCGGTGGCCCAGGCGGTCGCGTCGTAGCCGCCCGTGTCGTAGGCGGCCTGCTGCTGAGCCGGCGGGTACGCGTCGTAGTACGTGGTGTCGTAGCCGCCCGCGGACCAGTCCCCGGTGGCGTACGAAGCCGGGTCGTGACCGCTCTCCGAGAGGTTGCCGAAGAGGGGGTCGGTGGTGGAGGCGGCGGTGGCCGGGGTGCCGGTTCCGAAGCCCGTGGGGTCGAAACCGCTGGTGTCGTAGCCGCTGTGCGTGGTGAAGTCGCCGTACTGGACTTCCTGGGTGCCGTAGGACGCGTAGTGCGCCGAGACGGCGTCGGAAGCCGGGGGCGGGGCCATTGTCCCCGACGGGTGACGGTCGTTCACCAACTTCTCTTTCGCCTCGACAACAGGGGCTGGCAGAGCAGTGCGGCGACTGTACCCGGCGGTACGCGGGCGCGACAATCTTCCGCAGGTTTCGCGCGCGCAGGAAACGGGCATTCGGTTGCGTTTTGGCGGCGGGTATTCACGGTCTTGGCTTTGTGTTCGAAAGCCGTTCGAGATCTGTACGCGTCCACGTCGCCAAGTCAGCCGGACGGGACGGCTGTTGTTCGGGTGGGTAGGAGATGTCGTCGCGGTTGTCGAGGAGTGTGCGCTCCGGGCGTGTCGCCCGCTTTCCGTCACGCCACCGTCAGGCCGCCCGCGTGGCCGGTGGACGGCTCTCCGGGGTGTGCCGAGTCCAGGGCCTCCCGTATGCCGGTCGCCACGGCGGGGTGCACGGGCAGGGCGAGGTGGCCGACGCCGCCCACCCGTACGTTCTGCGCGATCAGGTCCTGGTGCTCGATGCAGGCCGATTCCAGCGGGTCCATGATGTGGTCGAGGTCGCTCCAGAAGGCGACGAAGCGGGTGCGGCAGCCGGGCGCGGGGCGGGAGAGCTCCTCGACCACCGGTGAACCGGGACGCATCTGGCGCACGATGGGGTGCGCGTTGGCCAGCGGCGCGACGCGCGTGCCGGAATGCGGGGTGCCGAGCGTGACGAGGGTCCGTACGCGGGCGTCACCGCCCAGGCGCTGCGCGTAGTACCGCGCGATCAGCCCTCCGAGGCTGTGCCCGACGATGTCGACGCGGCTGCTGCCGGTGCGCTCGCACACTTCCTCTATGTGCCGGCCCAGCAGTTCGGCCGCGACGCGGATGTCGCAGGTCAGCGGAGAGTAGTTGAGCGACTCGACCTGTTGCCTGCCGTGCTGGGCGAGACTGCGGCGCAACAGCAGGAACACCGAGCGGTTGTCGATGAAGCCGTGCAGCAGCACGACCGGGGGCCGGCACTCCACCGGCAGCTTCGCGGTGCCGTCCGGCGGGGGAAGCTCGGACGCCGCGTCCCGCCGCTCCTGCACGATGCCGGCGGGATAGAGGAGCATGTGGCCCACCAGGATGGCGAGCTCCAGGGCGGTGGCCTTCAGCAGGGCGGTGGAGAGACCTGCCAGCCGGCTCGGCACCAGGCGCCGGCAGAGCGGCAGAAAGGGGAGTACTGCCTCCGTGACCTTCATGGCCGACCTCCTGTCGGCACGCGAAGGACAGCGCTGTCCCCCATGTGCCCTCATGGGGTTCGCCACGAAAAGCGGTCGACGCCGCGCCCGTCAGGAGCTTTGGCCGGTCGCGGCGGTGGGACGACCTCGTCACGAATCCCTTATACGCATGTTCCCACTGTTGTCCGTGTGCCGCACGGGCAGCGGAGCCCGGCTCGTGAGGCACCGGGACGGTGCGCGGTGAACATGTCCCTCTGTGTGATTTCCCCCTCGGTCCGCACCGTGAAACTGCCGGTTGCGGGATGCTGGGGATAACGTCCGTTCACTCACTTCTCCGGTCCGGTGCGGGCCGGGCGTCTGTACCTTGGCGGCGTATTCGGTGGGCGGCGGAGGCATGCGGCACGTGACGGGTGCGGCATGGCTCGCATGTGCGGTATTTCTCGGTACGGATGGATGTAGTCGCTTCAGGAGGCAGTAATGGGTGTGGCAGCCGGTCCGATCCGCGTGGTGGTGGCCAAGCCGGGGCTCGACGGCCACGATCGTGGGGCCAAGGTGATCGCGCGTGCCCTGCGCGACGCCGGTATGGAAGTCATCTACACCGGGCTCCACCAGACTCCCGAGCAAGTCGTCGACACCGCGATCCAGGAGGACGCCGACGCGATCGGTCTGTCCATCCTCTCCGGCGCGCACAACACGCTCTTCGCGGCGGTGATCGAACTGCTCAAGGAACGGGACGCGGCGGACATCCTGGTCTTCGGCGGGGGGATCATCCCCGAAGCGGACATCGCTCCGCTGAAGGAGAAGGGCGTCGCGGAGATCTTCACCCCGGGGGCGACGACGGCGTCGATCGTGGACTGGGTGCGCGCGACCGTGCGGCAACCCGCGGAGGCGTAGACCCCGGCCCGGGAGGTTCCCGTCGACCGCGCGGACCCCGGTTCGGAACCGACGGTGCGGGCTCCGGCTCCGATGCGGGCCGCGCGGCCGCACCTGCCACGGTCGGCGCGGCCGTCCCCGCGTTCATCCGCGGGGGCGGCGCGCGGTGGTCGCGGTGGTCGTGGTGGGGAAATCAGGAAATCAGGAAGTCGGGGAGTCGGGGAGTCAGGAGCGGCCGGATGGCGCCGGGGTCAGCTCCGCCAGCATCACGGCGCGCAGCCGCAGCGTGGTGACCAGTCGCTGGAACGCCTCCGACCAGTAGCCCCCGGAGCCCGGCGAGGCGTCCTCCGGCTCGTCCGGTACGGCCAGGAGCGCATCGAGGTGGCCTGCCTCCGAAGGATCGAGGCAGCGCTCGGCCAGGCCCATGACACCGCTGAAACTCCAGGGGTAACTCCCCGCGTCCCGGGCGATGTCGAGCGCGTCCACCACGGCCCGGCCGAGCGGTGGTGCCCACGGCACTGCGCACACGCCGAGCAGCTGGAACGCGTCCGGCAGTCCGTGTGTCTCGATGAACCCCGCCACCCACTCGGCCCGTTCGGCCGCGTCCAGCATGCCGAGCAGCTTGGACCGTTCGGCCAGGGACACCGCTCCGGGGCCGCCCGCCTCCACCGCGGCGGGCTCGCCGAGCAGGGCCCGCGACCACTCCGCGTCCCGTTGGCGCACCGCCGCGCGGCACCATGCCGCGTGCAGTTCGCTCCGCCAGTCGTCCGCCACGGGGAGGGCGACGATCTGCCGGGGGGAACGTCCGCCGAGTCGCCGCGACCAGGTGCCCAGGGGGGCCGCCTCCACCAGCTGCCCCAGCCACCACGACCGTTCGCCCCGGCCCGCGGGAGCCTTGGCCGTCACACCGTCGCGCTCCATGTCCGCGTCGCACTCGTGCGGCGCCTCCACGGTGAGGGTGGGCGTGTCCCGGGTGTGGTCCACGGCCACGCACACCCCGGCCCGGACCGCCATACGCTCCGCGAGGGCCGAACCGGGCAGCGCCGACAGCAGCTCGGCGGCCGTCGCCCGTACGTTGCGGCTGCGGTCGGCGAGCGCCAGTTCCAGGAACGGCTCGTCGTCCGGGGCGAGACGGGTGCGCAACGAGTCGAGGAACATCAGCCGGTCCTCGGCCCGCTCCGTCGCCCAGGTCGTCGCGAGGAGTTCGCGTGCGGCGGCGGGCCGGCGGGAACGGAGGGCGGCGAGCAGGGCGACCCGTTCCGCGAAGAGGCCCTCCTGCCAGAGCCGCAGGGACGACTCCTTGTTCTCGGGGGCCTCGGGATCCTCGGGGGCTTCGGGGTCTTCGGGGTGCACGGCGTTCATGGCCCCCGGCAGTGACATGCCACCTCCCGGCGCCGAGCGCAGGGCGAACCGCCAGTCCGGGTTGAGGCGGGCCAGCCACAGAGCGCGCGGCCCCGCGAACCGCAGGGCCGCCGGCCGCAGGTCCGTACGCCCCCGCGCGGCGTCGAGCAGCGCGGGCAGCGCCGGGGCGGGCGCCGCGAAGCCGTGGGCGTTCGCCGCCGCCAGCCACTGGGGCAGCAGCTCCATCAGGTCCGGTGCCGTGCCCCAGCCGTTGCTGCCGGAGGTGCCGGGGCCGTCGGCGGGCAGCATCGTGAGCCTGAGGGCGGCGGCGGGCGGCAGCGCGGGGCGCGGGTCCCGGGGCGCCGGTCGCGGACGCTCCGCCGTCCCGGCTCGCTCGTCGACCGCACGGTCACC
>NZ_JAESIF010000030.1:0-89771 GCF_016757295.1 Streptomyces sp. M2CJ-2
GCATGACCAGCGAGGATGTCGACCTGCGCTGGCAGGCGTTCTTGCGCAGATTCGATCTGGAGCACACCTTCCGCATGATCAAGCAGACGCTCGGCTGGACCCGGCCGAAACTCCGCAGCCCCGAGGCGGCCGACCGCTGGACCTGGCTGGTCATCGCCGCCCACACTCAGCTCCGCCTCACCCGTGATGCCGCCGCCGACCTCCGCCATCCCTGGGAGAAACCGGCCGAGCCCGGCCGGCTCACCCCCGCCCGCGTCCGGCGCGGGTTCCGGAACATCCGCCCGCACCTTCATAGCCCGGCCCGCGCACCGAAACCCTCAACACCCGGGCCGGGCAGACCACGTGGCTCGAAGAACCGCCACCCAGCAACCCGCCATGACGTCGGTAAAACGACCAGACGTCCCGAGAGCATCACTGAACGGAATCAGTCCAAAGGTCGCAAAGGTTAAATTTCAAGCTCAGAGCCTGTGGACGAACCCCCGCCCGGGCCCGAGGGGCCTGGCACCTCCTCCCCCAAGCTCTTCGAGCAGGGGGGACCCCCACGCGTTGTCGTCAGTCGCGATGGCTCCGCCATCACTCCCTCCTCCGCCTCGGATTCGAAGGCACCAGGCCCCTCGGGCTGATCCGAACGGGGGTTCGTCCACAGGCTCTCAGGCATGAGGGTCACTTTACGACCGCTCGCGCGGTGCGCCCGCGCTGTCGTCCGGGCTGCGGGCAGGATGGTCGTCATGAGTTCTGCATCCGCTGGATCCGCCGGCTCCTCCCGGTCCTCCCGGCCCTCCCGCATCGCGGTGGCCGGCGCGTCCGGTCTCATCGGCGGCGCGCTCGTACGGTCCCTGACCGCCGACGGGCACACGGTGGTGCGCCTGGTGCGGGCCGAGCCGCGCGCGGCGGACGAGGTCCGGTGGGACCCGGAGCGCGGCACCGTGGACGCGGCCGGTCTCGCCGGGTGCGACGCCGTGGTCAATCTCGCCGGTGCCGGGGTGGGCGACCGGCGCTGGACGCCCGCGTACAAGGAGCGGATCCGCACCGGCCGGGTGCGGGGCACGGCGGCGCTCGCCGAGGCCCTCGCCGGACTCGCACGGGACGTACGGCCCCGGGTGTTCGTCAACGGCAGCGCGATCGGCTACTACGGCGAGACCGGTGAGCGGACCGTCGACGAGAGCGCGCCGGCGGGCACGGGCTTCCTGCCGGAGCTGTGCGTCGAGTGGGAGGCCGCGGCAGCGCCGGCGCGGCAGGCGGGGGTGCGGACGGCGTTCGCCCGGACCGGTCTTGTGGTGGCCCGCGAGGGCGGGGCGTGGGCCAGGCTCTTCCCCCTGTTCCGGGCCGGACTGGGCGGGCGGCTGGGCGACGGGCGTCAGTACTGGTCATTCGTCGCGCTGCACGACGAGGTGGCCGCCCTGCGTCATCTCCTCGACACCGACGGGCTGTCGGGGCCGTTCAACCTGACCGCGCCGCATCCGGTGACCAACCGTGAGATCACCGAGGCGATGGCGCGCGTGCTGCACCGGCCGGCGGTGTTCGCGGTGCCCGCGCCGGTGTTGCGGACCGTGCTCGGCGAGATGGCCGGGGATGTGCTGGGCAGTGCCCGGGTGCTGCCGACCCGGCTGCTGGAGTCGGGGTTCCGTTTCGCCTTCCCGGAGATCGACGGCGCGATCCGCGCGGCCCTGTGACCCCCCGTCAGTGCACCTGGGTCACGGTCCTCCCGCCTTGAGGGGCGGGCGGCCGGGGCGTGGAGGGCCGGTGGCCGAAGCCGGTGCGCCCCCGGGGGCCGTGCGGTGGCCGTCCGGCGTGTGTGTGCGACCGCCGTGCGCCCGTGCCCCTGCCGATGCGCGACGCCACACGATCCGCCACGGACCTAACCTCGACCAGAACTCGGGTATTCCTGGGGCCTGTTGGGGGCATCACGTCTCCAGCGTCCGCGCAACCTCGAGGAGGGGCACGTGCTTGAGCCCACGTACCAGGCGGACGTCGTCGTCGTGGGGGCCGGGGTCGCCGGACTCTCCGCGGCGCGACGCCTGACCAGCGCTGGAGTCACCACCGTGGTCCTTGAAGCCGCCCATACCGTGGGCGGCCGGATGGCGACCGACAAGGTCGACGGCTTCCGGCTCGACAGAATCGGGCAGTTGCTGTCCACGGCGTATCCCGAACTGCGGCCGGCCGCCGACTGGAACGGGCTCGCCCTGCGCCCGTTCGCACCCGGCGTTCTGCTGCACAGCGGCGGACGCCACCACCGGGCCGGCGTACCGATCGGTGCGAGGGGCGCAAGGGGCGCACTCCACACGGTGCGCGCCCTCGCGAGCGCCCCCCGGGCGGGGGCCGCGTCCAGGAGGCCTGCGGCCGTTCCCGGACGGCAGGTGTCCACGCCCCGGAGCCGGACCGGCGCCCCGCTGGGCACGGCCGTCGACCAGGCCCGCCTGGGCGCCGCGTTCACCCGGCTGGCCGGCACTCCGGTGGAACGGCTGCTGGCCCGGCCCGAGTCGACCGCCGCCGAGGCACTCACCGCCCGGGGCCTGCCGGCCCGCACTGTCGACGGCTTCCTCCGCCCGCTGCTCGCCGCCCTGCTGTGCGACCCGGACCTCACCACGTCGAGCCGGTGCGCGGATCTCGCGCTGCGCGCCTTCGCGGCCGGGCGGCTGTGCGTGCCGGAGGGCGGTGCGGAGGCGCTGCCGGAACTGCTGGCGCGGGGGCTGCCGCCGGGGACGGTGCACACGGGCGTCCGGGTCACCTCCGTCTCCACGACGTCGGTGACCACCGCCGAGCACGGCGAGTTCCGCTGCCGCGCGGTGCTGGTCGCGACGGACGCGCGGGCCGCCGCCCGGCTGCTGCCGGGACTGCGGGTGCCGGACTTCCACCCGGTGACGGTGGTGCACCACGCCACCGAGGAGCCCCCGGAGACCGGCGCCTCGCTGCTCCTGGACTCCGACCGGGGCGGACCGGTGGCGCACACGGCGGTGGTCAGCCGGGTCGACCCGTCCCGGGCCCCGGCCGACCGCGCGCTGGTCTCGTCCACGGTCCTGGGCCCGCCCGGCGCCCAGATCGACACCGGTGTGCGCATGCATCTGGCCAGGCTGTACGGCACGTCGACGGCGCGCTGGGAGACGCTCGGGGTGTATCACACCGCGGACGCCGTCCCGGCCATGCGGCCGCCGCACGATCTGCGGCGGCCGGTGCGGCTGCTGGCGGGCCTGTACGTGTGCGGCGACCACCGGGACACCAGCACCGTGCAGGGCGCCCTGCACTCGGGCCGCCGTGCCTCGGCCGCGATCCTCGCGGACCTCGGCGCGGGCCGTCCGATGCACAGGGCGGACCCCCTCCCCACGGCCCGGGCGGCCTGACCGGCCGCTCCCCCCAGCCGCCCCGCGTCCCTTCGGTGACCACCCCCGGAGGGACGTGGTGGCCCCAACCACGCACCACCGCGGTGCCTCAGCCGCGGTGACTCAGCAGTACGCCGCGATCCTGTCGCGGTAGACGCGTACCGGTGCCGTGTCGCGGTAGGGCTCCAGTCTGCGTTCGAAGTCCCGGACGTACTCCACGGCCCGTACCGAGCGCATCTCGGACGCCTGGCCGGCCGCCTCGGCGGCGAGCAGGCAGGCCTGGTCGAGTTCGCCGAGGCCGAGGCGTGCGGTGGCGAGGACGACCCGGCAGAACAGGCGGCTGCGGGCGTATCCGGGGGCGCGCAGCTGCAGCGAGCGCTCCGCGTGCTGGGCCGCGGCGCGGAACTGCTGGAGGTCACGGTGGCAGTGGCCGAACTCGTCGGCGAGCTGGGCCTCGTCGAAGAACCGCACCCAGTGCGGGACCTCGTCGCCGGGCCGGGCGTTCTCCAGGGCGCGTTCGGCGCGCACCAGGGCCGCGGTGCAGGCCCGGACCTCGCCGAGCACGCCGTGCCCCCGTGCCTCGACCGCGTGCAGCAGGGCCTGCACGGCGGGCGGGGCGGAGCCGCCCGCGCCCTGCTGGGCCACTCGGGCGAGCTGCACCGCCTCCCGCCCGTGGCCGAGGTAGACGGCCTGACGGCTCATGGTGACCAGCACGTACGCGCCGTAGGTCCGGTCCGCGGCGGCCTGCGCGAGGCGGAGCGCCTGCACGAAGTAGCGCTGGGCGAGTCCGTGCGCGCCGATGTCGTACGACGTCCAGCCGGCCAGCCGGGTCAGGTCGGCGACGGCGGCGAACAGGCGGCGGCCTGTCTGCTCACCGTAGGTGCCGCGCAGCATCGGCTCGCACTCGTGCTCCAGGTAGCGCACCAGGGCCTGGCGGGCGTGGCCGCCGCCGTAGGCGTCGTCGAGGGTGCGGAACAGCTCGCAGACCGAGCGCAGCGCGGCGATGTCCCCGCCGGTGACCCGCTGACCGGGGCCGCGCTCGGCCGGCTGGCGGCGGGTGCCGAGCTCGGGCGGCCCGGTGGGGCGGCCGACCGAACGGGCCTGGGCCGGGACGCGGACCGGCGGCTCGAGGCGGGCCACCTTCTCGTCGGCGCGGCCGATGAGCCAGTCCCGGCTGGGCACGACGAGCCCGGCCGAGGTGAAGGCGATCTTGCGCAGCTCGGCGTGGCTGCCGGAGTCCTTGCGCCACAGCCCGCTGACGATGTCGACGGCCTCCTCCGGGGAGGCGGCGAACTCCAGACCCGCGTAGACGGGGGCGCAGGCGTCCAGGCCGAGGTCCTGGGCGGTGAGCCGGCGGCCGAGGCGCCGGGTGAAGACCTCGGCGATCAGCGCGGGCGTGGCCCCCCTGGGCTGCTGCCCGCGCAGCCAGCGGGTGACGGAGGTCTTGTCGTATCTCAGGTCCAGCCCGTGTTCGAGACCCAGCTGGTCCACGCGACGGGCGAGTCCCGCGTTGGAGAATCCCGCTTCTGCGATGAGCGCGGCGAGCTGACGGTTGGGGGTGCGCTGCGCGGGTCGTTCCGTCATCTGTGGTGCGGTCTCCTGCCTTCCGGCGAACGTTGATGCCCGGATCACCTGTGAGCAGCCCTTATGGCCTTCTGGACGGCGCGAATGTAGCGGAGAGTGAACGCCTGGTCGCAGATTTCGATCCGCATTCATCCGATCGTGTGAGGATTTCCCCCGAGGCTGACGGGCAGCGACCGGCACGGGGCCCGCACGCGCGCCGGACGCGCGCCGCACGGGCGCCGGAAATGCCACCGGAGCCACCCCCGGAACCACCACCGAAAGGAAAGCCGGTCGTACGGTCGTACAGTGGCTTGGGCGCCTTTCGTGCCTTACCGCGCTCTGCGTCGTTCTGCGTCGTTCTGCGTTCCATGTTTGTTCTGCCTTACTACCTTCCGGGAGGCGCTCGCCGTGAGTGAGTTGCGGTTCGTCCGAATGGGCTTCGGGGCCGAGGCCGTCGACTACCAGGTGGCCTGGGACGAGCAGCGCCGGGTGCACGCGGCACGGTTCGCCGACGAGGTGCCCGACACCGTCATCCTGCTGGAGCACCCCCCGGTCTACACGGCCGGCCGGCGCACCCAGGACAGTGAGCGCCCCCTCGACGGCACCCCGGTCATCGACGTGGACCGCGGCGGCAAGATCACCTGGCACGGCCCCGGCCAGCTGGTGGGCTACCCGATCCAGAAGCTGCCCCGCCCGGTGGACGTGGTCGCCCATGTCCGGCGCCTGGAGGAGGCCCTGATCCGCACCTGCGCGGAGTTCGGCGTGGAGACCACCCGGGTCGAAGGACGCAGCGGTGTGTGGGTGCTCGGCGACCCGGTGGAGCAGCGCCCGGCGCTCGGCGGGCTCTCCCTGGACTTCGACCCCCGCCTGCACGACGAGGAGTTCGACCCGCGGCTGAACGGTCCCCAGTACGCCCCCTCCAACGCCGGCCAGCGCCGCGAGGACCGCAAGATCGCCGCGATCGGCATCCGGGTGGCCAAGGGCGTCACGATGCACGGTTTCGCGCTCAACGTGCAGCCCGACAACAAGTGGTTCGACCGGATCATCCCCTGCGGCATCCGCGACGCGGGCGTCGCCTCCCTCGCGAGCGAACTGGGCCGCGACATCACGATCGAGGAGGTGCTCCCCGTGGTGGAGCGGCATCTGCGCGACATCCTGGAGCACGCCGACCTCAAGCCGCGGGAGATCGTCCGCGCCACCGCCTGACCCGGCGGTCACGACCGTCCGACGCGGCGGGAATGGGCCCCGGGTCTCGGAGGTTGGCCTGACCGTCAGGCCCGTCAAACACGGGCGTACCCTGGTGTACGCCGAAGAATCGAAGCTAGGGAGCCGACGTGTCCGCAGTCGCACCGGACGGACGCAAGATGCTGCGCCTGGAGGTCCGCAACAGCCAGACCCCGATCGAGCGCAAGCCCGAGTGGATCAAGACCCGGGCGAAAATGGGGCCCGAGTACACGAAGATGCAGAACCTCGTCAAGAGCGAGGGCCTGCACACGGTCTGCCAGGAAGCCGGCTGCCCGAACATCTACGAGTGCTGGGAGGACCGCGAGGCGACCTTCCTCATCGGTGGCGACCAGTGCACCCGGCGCTGCGACTTCTGCCAGATCGACACCGGCAAGCCCGAGGCGCTCGACCGTGACGAGCCGCGCCGCGTGGGCGAGTCCGTGGTCACCATGGACCTGAACTACGCCACCATCACCGGCGTCGCCCGCGACGACCTGGAGGACGGCGGCGCCTGGCTGTACGCCGAGACCGTGCGCCAGATCCACGCGCAGACCGCCGGGCGCGCGGACGGCCGCACCAAGGTCGAGCTGCTGGCCCCCGACTTCAACGCGGTCCCGGAGCAGCTGGAAGAGGTCTTCTCCTCCCGTCCCGAGGTGTTCGCGCACAACGTCGAGACGGTGCCCCGCATCTTCAAGCGGATCCGTCCCGGCTTCCGCTACGACCGCTCCCTGAAGGTCATCACCGCCGCCCGGGACCACGGCCTGGTGACCAAGTCGAACCTGATCCTCGGCATGGGCGAGACCCGCGAGGAGATCAGCGACGCGCTCCGGCAGCTGCACGACGCCGGCTGCGAGCTGGTCACCATCACGCAGTACCTGCGCCCGTCGGTGCGGCACCACCCCGTCGAGCGCTGGGTGAAGCCGCACGAGTTCGTGGAGCTGAAGGAGGAGGCCGAGCAGATCGGCTTCTCCGGTGTGATGTCCGGCCCGCTGGTCCGCTCCTCGTACCGGGCCGGCCGCCTCTACCGGATGGCGGTCGAGAAGCGCGGTGCGTACATCGCCGCCCAGGCCGTCTGACGCCGCGTCCCCGCGCCCCGCACTCGCACGGGACGCGGGGGGACACCGCGATGCGGTGTGCGGCATGCGTGTGAACTCGCGCACAAGAAACTACTGGCCAGTAATGGCCGAGACGACGCGGTCCCGGCCGTCCTCGCAGATGAGGGCGTACGCCGGGGCCGTGTCGGCGTTCGCGAGGCTCGAACCGGGGCTTCATGTGCGTTTGACCGGGGGGTCACGCCCTGGTAACACCAATCAGTGACCCTGGAATCACGGCACGTGCACCCGCGCTCACAGCCGCACCCACTGTCGTACCCGTACCCGTACCCGAAGACGCTTCGAGGAGGACCTCCACGATGCAGGCCGCGCCGGTCCGCGCCACCGCCATCCCGTCCTTCGGCACCGCGCTGCGCGCCGTCGAGTCGCTGCTGATGAGCAGCGGCCAGCGCACCGCCCGTCGCAACGCCTGGACCTCCGTCCTGGAGGACCGCCGTCGCGCCAAGGACCGGGTGGAGGCGGAGCGCGTACTCGACCAGTCCCCGACCGCCACCGGTCTCTGAGCTTCCGAAGGCACTGCCGTCGTCCTCGCTTCCGGGGGCACGTAGACTTCGTGACATGGCGAGGAAGGAAACCGCAGCGGACGCTGCGAACCCCGGGCGACTGAAACAGATCGCTCTGACTTACAAGATGACCCGCAGGGTCGACAAGAAGATCGGCCTTGTACTCGCGGCTATCGGAATCGTCACCTTCGGTGTCTTCCTCGCGATCGGCTTCCTGATCGGTCACCCCGTTTATCTCGGCATCCTGGGCTTCCTGCTCGCCTTCCTCGCGACGGCGATCGTGTTCGGGCGCAGGGCCGAGCGGGCTGCCTTCGGCCAGATGGAGGGACAGCCGGGCGCCGCCGCGGCCGTGCTGGACAACGTCGGCCGGGGCTGGTCGACGACTCCCGCGGTCGCGATGAACCGCAACCAGGACGTGGTGCACCGCGCGGTCGGCAAGGCCGGCATCGTGCTGATCGCCGAGGGCAACCCGAACCGGGTGAAGAGCCTGCTCGCCGCCGAGAAGAAGCGGATGAACCGCATCGTCGCGGACGTCCCGGTGCACGACATGATCGTGGGCACGGGCGAGGGCCAGGTCGAGCTGAAGAAGCTGCGCACGACCATGCTCAAGCTGCCCCGTGTCCTCACCGGCCCGCAGGTCACCGTGACCAACGACCGGCTGCGCGCACTGGGCGACCTGATGAGCAACATGCCGCTCCCGAAGGGCCCCATGCCCAAGGGCATGAAGCTCCCGAAGGGCGGCGGCCCGAAGTCCCGCTGAAGCCGCCGTACACACGGTGCACGACGAGGGGCGCCCGGAAGGTTTCCGGGCGCCCCTCGTCGTGCACGACGGTCCTGCCTGTTGCTCCGCTGTCGCTGTCCTTCGAGGTCCTTCGAGGTCCTTCGGGTCCGGCTAGATCCGGACCTCGACCGTGCGGGCCAGTCGGTCGTGCAGGCCGCGGCCGTCGCGGTCCCAGACCAGGGCGGGGATCGCGAGGCAGAGGAGCGCGGAGCGGACCAGGCCGCGCAGCGGCTGCACCCGGCCGCTGTCCACGGCGACGACGCGCAGACCGAACAGGCGCTTGCCGGGAGTGAACCCGACCGTACCGACGGTGAGAACGCTCAGCACGAAGAACACCAGCAGCGTCCAGTTGCTGGTCGCCTGCCCGTGGAAGCCGTGGGTGATCAGGCCGGATGCGACCAGCGCGCACAGGCCCCAGTCGACGGCCAGCGCGCCCAGCCTTCGGCCCGGACGGGCGATGGAGCCCGGCCCGTCCTCCGGCAGCCCGAGCTGCTCACCCCGGTATCCGAAGTCGGCGCCGGCTTCTTCCAGGGCCGCGCGCGGCCCGGAAAGCCACGATCCGATTGCCTGCCTGTTGTCCACCCCTACACGGTACTGCGCCGGAATACGGCCGGAGGACAGCGGGGTGCGGGCCGGGCCCGGGACGAGGCGCGACGACGACGTGTGTCCGGACTACCGTGGGGAATGCGCTGGTTAACTTGTGCGAAACAAATGGGTCACGCCGGAGAAATGCCCCGTCCCTAGGGTCGAGTACAACGCGGGCCACCTGCACCGGCCGCACGAACGATCTACCACCCCGGCGGGACGGTCGGGAGTAGGAGGAGCTGGATGTTCCAGAACGCCGACGAGGCCAAGAAGTTCATCGCGGACGAGGACGTCAAGTTCATCGACGTCCGCTTCTGCGACCTCCCGGGTGTGATGCAGCACGTCACGGTGCCCGCCGAAGCGTTCGACCCGGACGAGGAGCTGGCCTTCGACGGATCCTCGATCCGTGGTTTCCAGGCCATCCACGAGTCCGACATGGCGCTGCGCGCGGACCTCTCGACCGCGAGGCTCGACGCGTTCCGCCGCGACAAGACGCTGAACATCAACTTCTTCATCCACGACCCGATCACGGGCGAGCAGTACTCCCGCGACCCGCGCAACGTGGCCAGGAAGGCCGAGGCGTACCTGGCCTCCACCGGCATCGCGGACACCGCGTTCTTCGGCCCCGAGGCCGAGTTCTACGTCTTCGACAGCGTGCGCTTCAAGACGGCCGAGAACGAGTCCTTCTACCACATCGACTCCGAGGCGGGCGCCTGGAACACCGGCGCGCTGGAGGACAACCGCGGCTACAAGGTCCGCTACAAGGGCGGCTACTTCCCGGTCCCGCCGGTCGACCACTTCGCCGACCTGCGCGCCGAGATCTCGCTGGAGCTGGCCCGGTCCGGCCTGAAGGTCGAGCGCCAGCACCACGAGGTGGGCACCGCCGGCCAGGCCGAGATCAACTACAAGTTCAACACCCTGCTCGCCGCCGCCGACGACCTGCAGCTCTTCAAGTACATCGTGAAGAACGTCGCCTGGCGCAACGGCAAGACCGCGACCTTCATGCCGAAGCCGATCTTCGGTGACAACGGCTCGGGCATGCACGTCCACCAGTCGCTGTGGGCGGGTGGCGAACCGCTGTTCTACGACGAGCAGGGCTACGCGGGCCTGTCGGACATGGCCCGCTACTACATCGGTGGCATCCTCAGGCACGCCCCGTCGCTGCTGGCGTTCACCAACCCGACGGTGAACTCCTACCACCGCCTGGTGCCGGGCTTCGAGGCCCCGGTGAACCTGGTGTACTCGCAGCGCAACCGTTCCGCCGCGATGCGTATCCCGATCACCGGCTCGAACCCGAAGGCCAAGCGCGTCGAGTTCCGCGCCCCGGACGCCTCCGGCAACCCCTACCTGGCGTTCTCGGCCCTGCTGCTCGCGGGCCTGGACGGCATCAAGAACAAGATCGAGCCGGCCGAGCCGATCGACAAGGACCTCTACGAGCTGGCTCCCGAGGAGCACGCCAACGTGGCCCAGGTCCCGACCTCCCTCACCGCCGTCCTCGACCACCTCGAGGCCGACCACGAGTTCCTCCTCCAGGGAGACGTCTTCACGACCGACCTGATCGAGACCTGGATCGACCTGAAGCGCACCAGCGAGATCGCCCCCCTGGCCCTCCGCCCGCACCCGCACGAGTTCGAGCTGTACTTCGACGTGTGATCCACTGACGCGCACGCGTCCCAGCCGTACGGCGCCCCTGTTCCTGTGCTTCCAGGAGCAGGGGCGTCTCGCGTTTCCGGAACGTGCTTTCCTCGGCGAGGCCGGAGAGGGATGATGGAAAACTGACACTGCTGTTCGAGAGAGGTTCACGGGGATGCCCGAAAGGGACGACGAGGAGCGCGAGTTCGACATCAAGTGGGCGGACGGGGCCGAGCACAAGGAGCCGTCGGCCCGCGCCCGGATGCTCACCGCGCGCTGGAAGGACAACCCGCCCGGCCCGGTCCCGTTCCGCGGCGAGCCGGAGTACCGGGGGTCCCGGCGGTCGTCGCCCCGGGGCTCGTCGTCCTGGGTGTCCACGGCCGTGGTCCTCGGCTGCGTCGCCGCAGTGATCGTGTTCCTCGGTTACATCAACTTCCGCCCGTACTGATCAGCACGGGATGAACGAGGGCGTCATCAGCGGGGAGACGGCGGCGGCGCGCCTGGCCCGGGGGGCCGCCCTCGGTGAGGTGCTGGACCTCGCCGACCCGAGTGGGAGTGCCTGGATCTCGCTGGACGAGGGCGTGCGCGCGTCGGCGTGGTACTGGCCCGCGCCGCTGCCGGACGCGGGGGCCGTGGAACTGCCGGAAGAGTCGTGGCTGGCTCTGGCGTTGTGCCATCCCGACGGGCGGATACGCGAGCGTGCGCTGGCCGGGGTGGCGGAGCGCCCCGTGCTGCTGCCCCTGCTCGTCGTGCGTGCCGCCGACTGGGCGGCGCCCGTACGCGAACGGGCCCGGCAGTTGCTGGGCGAGACCCTCGCCGGGGAGGTGAGTGCCGAGACGGTCGTCTCCCTCGCACCGCTGGTTCTGCGGGTCGCCCGCCGCGAGCGCGGGGACTTCGGTCTCGAACTGCTCGGCACCGCGCTCCGCCGGGCTCCGCGCGAGCTGTTGCTGCCCCTGCGCACTCACCCCGACCGTCTCCTGCGCCGGTTCACCTTCCGGGCGGCCGTCGAAGGGGGTCTCCTCTCCCCCGGCGAGCTGGCCCGCCACGCCGCCCGGGACGACGACGCGGTCGTCCAGGCCCTCTGTGCCGACGCCGCCCTGGCTGCCACAAGCACCGGCGCCGGCCGGGACGACTGGGACGACGTGCTGGAGCCGCTGCTGGGCGCGCGCAACCCGCGGGCACGGTCGGCCGGTGTCACCGCGCTGAAGCGGGCCGGGCGGTCCGAGCGGGCGGTGGAGTTCCTCGCCGACCGGGCCTCGATCGTCCGGGCCTGCGCGCGGTACGTCGTGCGCCGGCACGGGACGGATCCACTGCCCTGGTACCGCGAACGGTGCGCGGACCCGGCGGACCCGGCGGTGCCGTCCGGCGCGGCCATCGGCTTGGCGGAGTGCGGACAGCGCGCCGACGCGGAACTGCTGTGGCCACTGCTCGCCCACCCGGCACCGGCGGTACGGGCACGGGCGGTGGCCGGGCTGCGCATCCTCGACGTGAGCGACACGGAGCAGTTGTTGCCGCTGCTCGACGACCCCGCGTCCGGTGTGGTGCGGGAGGCGGCCACCGCTCTGCTTCCCTTCTCCGGGTCGCTCCCCGCCGACCGTCTGACGGGGTTCCTCGACACCGGGCGCCCCCGGCACGTCCGAGTCGCCGCGTTCCGGCTGCTCGATGCCCGGGGCGGGGTCATCGGGCTGCGGGCGGCGGTCAGCCTGTTGGAGGGCCCGGACGACAAACTGCGGATGTGGGCCGGACAGTCGGTGCAGCGCTGGCATCCGGCCACCGACACGCGCCCCGGGGACCCGGAGGTGGGCGAACTGCTCGACCGGGCCGGCCATCTGTTCAGCGAGCACGTCCTGAAGCGACGCAAGTGGGAGGCGGGGCTGTCCTCCTGAGACAGACCCCGCCCGTCGACCCTGGCGGCTAGCGGTTGGAGCGCATGAAGGTGCGGACCATGCGGCAGGTCGTGTGCGACGGCGGGTGTATGCCGATCAGCTCCGCCGTGCTGCGTATCGTCTCGTCGGGTGCCTGGTCGGGCAGGTAGACGCCGGAGTCGAGCAGGGCGATGGCCAGCCGCATCGCCTTGAGCCGGCGGTTGTGCGTGACGTACCACTCCCGCGGGCGGCCCGGCGGCAGCGGTCGCTTCTCGACGGGCGCGCAAGGCGTTTCGAGCAGGACGGGACGCTTCGCGGTGGACTGGGTGGGCAGGGGCTTCGGCTTCAGTGCGGCAGCGGGCACGGCATCCTCCTGTCGCGGTCAGGGCGCCCACCGAGATCCACGCCGATCCCGGTGACACCCTCGAACACTGCATCCAGTTTACTGCCCGGCACTGACATCCGGGGCTCCGGAACGGTGGTCGAATGCCCAGGTGAAGAAGGGGTTCCGGCTGCGGAACGCCTGGTTCGGAAGGTGTCCCCGAGACCACGGGAAATTCGAACAACGGCTTGGCGGAGCGGAGGGGGCGTACGGTGAGCGGCATGGAGATCTGGATCAATCCGGCCTGTTCCAAGTGCCGTAGCGCCCTCACCCTGCTGGACGCCGAGGGCGCCGACTACACCGTCCGCCGTTATCTGGAGGACGTGCCGAGTCAGGGCGAGATCCGTGAGGTGCTGGAGCGGCTGGGGCTGGAGCCGTGGGACATCACCCGTACGGGGGAGGCGGCCGCCGAGGAACTCGGGCTCAGGGAGTGGCCGCGGGACGCCGGCTCGCGGGAGCGCTGGATCGCGGCGCTCGCCGAGCACCCCGAGCTGATCCAGCGCCCGATCATCACGGCCGAGGACGGCACGGCGGTCGTGGCCCGCAGCGAGGAGGCGGTACGGGACGCCCTGTCCCGTCAGACGCCGTCCCGTCAGACGCCCGACGCCTGACGCCGAGACCAGGCGGCGTGTGACGCAGGCCACTTCGGGGAGTCGGCCGGACCGCTGAGTAACTTCGTTCGGCATCTCGTACATAGCGGCGTACGTTCCCCTACCGCTTCAGGAGGCGCGCATGTCGCGCAGGAGAACTCTCGGCCCCAAGAAGAAGCTCGCGTTGCTGCTGAGCGCCGCGACGGTGGCCGGTGGCGGTGCCTTCGTCATGGCGACCACGTCGAACGCCTCCCAGACGGCGGCGCCCACCACCAAGTCGGCGGCCGACTCGACGGTCTGCCAGGGTCTCGCCACGGCGCTCGGCAACAACCAGAAGTTCATCGAGGGCCAACGGGCCAATCCCGATGCGCAGTCCGAGGCGCGGATCGCCAACCGCGAAGCGGTCATCGCGGAGATCGAGCTCAAGCAGAGGGCGTCCGGGTGCGCGGTTGGGGAGTCGGCTCAGGACTCTCAGCCCGCACAGCCGGAGCAGCCCGCACAGCCCGCCCCCGGTGAACAGGCCGGCGGCGGCGACGCCGCACAGGACCAGGGCGGCGACGGCGCGGCGGCCTCCGGCCAGCAGGTGTGCAACGGCTCCACGGTCACCCTCTCCGGTGAGGACGGCGCCCCGGCGGCGTCCAGCAACCAGTTCCCGGCCGGGACCAAGCTGAAGGTCACCAACCTGGACAACAACAAGTCCACGACGGTGGAGGTCACCGGGGTGTCCGGCAGCTGTGCCCTGCTCAACAACGCGGCCTTCGAACAGGTCCGGGAGCCCGGCAAGTTCCTGATCCGCCGGGCGCTCATCGAGAAGGTGGGCTGACCCCGGGCCGCCACGAGTTCCCCGGGACGGAGACCCAGTTCGGGGGGCGGGGCGTGCCACGGTACCGCCCCGACCCGGGTCGCCGCCCCGGGGTGTGACGGGAGCCCTTCCCCGCTCGGCCGCCGTCGAGAGCGGGGGGGGGCTCCCTGCGTCCGGGGGAGTGAGAAGCCCTCACAGCACAGTCCACGCACAGTCCACGTGGTGAACCGAGGCTCCTGCCGGGGGCCTCGGTCTGCTTCAATGAGGGCATGGACGGTTTCCGGGAGCTCATCGCGACAGGTCGTCAGGACCTCGAGCCCTTCTGGCCCTCCCGTCAGCACGACGACTTCGACCGCGAGTGTTGCCGCGCGACGACCGCGCCGGCCCTCTGACGCCGCACTTCCCGGCCTTCCGCCGGCGCGAACCGCGTACGTCCTCGACCGGCCCGACCACGAACTCGTGGCGGTCGAGCCTTCTCGACGAACCCTTCGCGCGAAAGAGCTGACCCCTCATGGCGACCACTCGTTCCCTCTCCCCCGCGAACCCCGCGAACGCCGCGAACCCCGCGAACTCGGCGTCCTCCTCACCCGCCACCCCCATCGCGCCCCGTCCCGTCCCGACCGACGGCCGTGCCCGCCACCGGCTGCGGGCCGTCGCCCCGGACGAGGTCGTCACGGTCGCGGATCTGCTCCCTCCGGGGGCCACCTGGCTGCCCGCACCGCAGCACACCCTGCCCGTCCTGCCCGGACGCCCGCCCATGGTCGGCTACCTGGTGCTGGTCCCCGCCGACCAGCAGCCGCCGTTCCCGGTGGCGGTACCGGACACCGGCCCGTCGTCCGCCCCCGCCGCGACCACTCGGGCCGCCGAGGCCGACGAGCCGGTCCGCGTCGACACCGCACGGCGCACCGCCGAGGTGGACGGGCGGCAACTCGACCTCACCTACCTGGAGTTCGAGCTGCTCGCCCATCTCGTGGCACACCCGGGCCGGGTGCACACCCGCGACCACCTGGTCGCCACCGTGTGGGGCTACGGCCATGTGGGCGACGGCCGCACCGTCGACGTGCACGTCGCCCGGCTGCGCCGCAAGCTGGGTGCCGAGCACCGGGGCAGGATCCGGACCGTGCGCCGGGTCGGCTACAAGTACACCCCCTGAGGGCGACCCGTCCCGCTCTGCTCTGCCCTCGGCAGATCCCTGTTCCCCCCGGCCCGCCCGACCCGGCAGAGTCGGACGGTATGAGGCTTCTGATGCTGGGTGGTACGGAGTTCGCGGGACGGGCCGTGGTGGAGGCGGCGCTCGGACGGGGCTGGGAGGTGACCGTCTTCCACCGGGGGCGGCACGGGGCCCCGCCGGGCGTCCGGTCGCTGCTGGGCGACCGGACCGCCGTCGACGGTCTGGCCGCCCTGGACGAGGCGGCCGGCGAGTGGGACGTCGTCGTCGACACCTGGTCGGCCGCCCCGCGCGCCGTCCGGGACACGGCGCGGCTGCTGCGGGGCCGCGCCGGGCGGTACGTGTACGTGTCGACCTGCTCGGTGTACGAGTGGCCCGCGCCCGCCGGGTACACCGAGCAGGCCCCGGTGGTGTCGGGCGCCCGCGCGGACGCCGACCGCACCTCGTACCCGCAGGACAAGCGGGGCGGCGAACTGGCCGCCGTGGACGCCTTCGGCGCGGACCGGTCGGTGCTGGTACGGGCAGGGCTGATCCTCGGGCCCCACGAGAACGTCGGCCGGCTGCCCTGGTGGCTGAACCGGATGGCACGCGGCGGCCCGGTGCTCGCTCCGGGGCCGCGTGACCTGCCCGTCCAGTACATCGACGTCCGCGACCTCGCCGAGTGGATCCTCGGGGCGGCCGAGCGGGAGCTGAGCGGGCCGTACACCCTGATCGGCCCGCAGGGGCACGCCACGATCGGCGCACTGCTGGAGGCGTGCGCGGAGGTGACCGGGGGCGCGGCCGACCTGCGGTGGACCGCGCCGGAGGTGATCCTTCGGGCCGGCGTCGAACCGTGGACACAGCTGCCGGTGTGGGTGCCGCCGGACAGCGAAATGCACGGCGCCCTGCACTGCGCGGACGTCTCCCGGGCGGTCGCGACGGGGCTGCGCTGCCGTCCCGTCGCCGAGACCGTGGCCGACACCTGGCGCTGGCTGCGGGCCATCGGGGGAACGGCCCCCCAACGTCCGGACCGGACGTTCAAGGGGCTCGACCCGGAGGTGGAGGCGAAGGTGCTCGCGGCGGAGGGAGGCCGGGACGAACCCGGCCGTCGGCACGGCTGACGCCCCGGCAGCGGAAGGTGCCGGTGGTGACGGAACGAGCCATCGACGAGCACACCGCGAACATCTTCGCCAAACCGGGACTGGAGGTCTCGGACGACGACAACCGTCGTGTGCTGGCGGTTCTCGCGTATCTCGACCAGGGCCGGTGAAACCGGACCCGCACTCTCACTGGACGTCCGCGATCAACAACTCACCGTATTCCAGGGGGTGTTGAAACCAGAGTGCCGTACGAACTTCTCATCAATTTCCGTGACGGGTGAACACCCGCGGGGCGGCTCGCGTACTCAAGGGAGCCGCTTCACTCCTGTCGGGCGCCTCGATGCCCCGCAATGGGATGCCCCGCAAGGAAGGTCAGAGGAGTTCCATGGGACGCAATACAAGAAAACGCCGTATGCCGTTGGCCGCCAAAGCCGTGGCCGGGACGGCGGCCTTGGCGCTCGGTGGGGGCGGGCTGGTCTGGGCGAACTTCTACGCTTCGGCCGGCGAGTCGGACCCGTCGCAGAGCCGGACGAAGGCGAGCGCGGCACAGATCGCCACGATCGACTGCCCGGACGTCGGCCAGCAGCTCTCCGACGTGCCGGACCAGGCCCGCGGTGAGGTCGACGGCGAACTGGCCTCGATGGACCAGCAGATCACCGACGCCTACCAGCGTCTGGTCACCACGCGCCAGGCGCAGGCCGGGGACTCGCAGTACGTCCAGAATGCCATTCTGGGTCCGCTCAAGGACCGTCGTAAGGTGCTCCTCGACCGGATCAAGCTGGAGATCAACCGCGCGGGCGGCCAGGCCCCCGGGAACCTGGACGAACTCGCCCCCTGCTCCGGCCGCCCCGCCGACCAGCCGCAGCCGACCGACGGCCAGAACGGCGACGGTCAGGGCCAGGACAACGGTCAGGACCAGGGCCAGGACAACGGCCAGGGCCAGGGTGACGGTCAGGACCAGGGTGACGGTCAGGACCAGGGCGAGGGGCAGGCCCCGAACGACAACGGCAACGGTGCCGCGGGTCCGTTCGCCGAGGACTTCATCGACATCAACGACGTCCAGCCGAACTCGCGCAACCTCCCGAACGGTCTGGCCGCCAACGGCAGGTCCGGCTCCAAGGGCAGCTTCACCACGAAGTGCGGTGTCAACGAGAACAAGCTGTACAACAGCGACAACATCATCGTGGCCCCCGGCGTCGCGAACGGCGCGCACCACATGCACGACTACGTCGGCAACCAGAGCAACAGCTCGCTCTCCAGCGACGACGACCTGGTCGTCGCCGAGACCAGCTGCCAGAACCAGGGCGACAAGTCCTCGTACTTCTGGCCGGTGCTGCGCGTGCAGGACGGCACGCAGGAGTTCGACGCGGCCGACCAGGGTGGCGGCGCCGAGGGCAACGTCGGCAGGATCCTGCAGGCCCAGGAGGCCCAGCTCCGGTTCGTCGGCAACAAGCGGAGCAAGGTCGTCGCGATCCCGAAGCTGATGCGCATCATCACCGGTGACGCCAAGGCGTTCACCAACGGTCTCAAGAACGCCAACACCTCGTACAGCTGCACCGGCTTCGAGGACCGGCAGTCCACGGACAAGTACGTGCTGTGCCCCGAGGGCAGTCAGCTCGTGCGCACGTCCAACTTCCAGAGCTGCTGGGACGGACAGAACACCGACAGCGCCAACCACCGTGACCACGTGGCGTTCGTCCAGGCGGACGGCAGCTGCCCGAACGGCTTCAAGGCCATCCCGCAGCTCCAGGTCCGCCTGGTGTACGACGTTCCCACCCCGACCGTCGAGAACGGTCAGGTGAAGAACCCGTACGCCGTGGACAGCTTCCCCGAGCAGCTGCACAAGCCGATCACCGACCACAACGACTTCATCAACGTCATGGACGAGAGCCTGATGAACAAGGTGGTCAAGTGCATCAACAAGGGCAAGAAGTGCACGTAGTCCCCTCGGTCGCCCACTGAGAAGAGGAGGGCCGGTGGCGGGATTCCCGCCACCGGCCCTCCTCTCGTGTGCCCGGTGTGTCCGGTGCGCCCGTTCAGCCTCCGTGCCCGGCGTGGCCGGACGCGTGCGCACCGCCGCCGTGATCCATGGTGCTGTGGTCGATGCCCTCCTCCACGTCGCCGCCGAGCCGGCCGCGCAGGTCGTCGAGCACGTTCTCCTCGCCGACGGCGACCCACTTGCGGCCGACGAGGTAGAAACCGCCGTAGTCCTTGGCCATGTCGATCCACTCGCGCTGACCGCGGTCGGTGGCGAAGGTGGCCAGGACGTACTGCTCCTTGCCCTTCTTGCAGATGGCCTGACGGATCGTGTCGGCGTCGGTCTGCATGTCCGGCTTGCACTTCGCCTCGGCGGCCAGGTGCTCCAGACTGCCGGTGGCCGTGGCGGGCACCTCGCTCCCGGTTCCGCCGGACCCGCAGCCCGCCAGCGCCAGTACCGCCACCGCGCCGGTCAGCGCGAGCATCTGTCGGGTCAGCCTCATGAGTTCCTCCGGTCCTTCCGGCGACATGCCGCACGGAGCCCCGGCAAGGGGCTCTCCGCCTTCGATACGGCTCCGGCGCGCGCAGTGCTCAACGCGCACGCCGCCGAACCGGGCAATGCCCTCCCGACGGCCCAGTGACCTACCGGCCGGTTGGCTCGTTCTGCTGGGCGTGCAGTCACAGCATGCCGCCCAGCGCCCCCCGCACTCCTCCCCCGACGGCCCGGTCGTCGATGTCGAACAGGCCGAGGCCGCGCTCGCCGAGCACTATCCGCGGCTCGTCCGGCTCGCCTACCTGCTGCTGCCGCCGGGTACGGGCCGGAGCAGGCGGGTGCTGACCGCGCACGCCCTGGCCCAGCGCGCGCTGCCCCGCGGCCGCACCGCGGCACCCGTGATCCCCGCCCAGTCCGCTCAGACCGTCCCGTCCGCCGATGCCCCGCAGGCCGCCCCGTCCGCCGGGCCGGACGGCGATCCCGGGTACGCGCTGGTCCGGCTGCAGGTGGTGCGTACGGCGCTGCGGACGGGCGGGCCGCTCAGGCGGGCGCTGCTGTCGCCGCCGCTGCCCCGGGTGTGGGGGCTGCGGCTGCACCCGCGGTCCGGTGGCGCCGACGGACTCGCCCTGGACCAGCGGCTGTCCGCCCTGTCCGGACCGGCCCGCGCCGCCTACGTGCTGCGGGGCCTCGAGCGGCTCGCGGACGACGACGTGCGCAAGGTGCTCACCGACGCGGGGGTCGCCGACCCGGCCACCGCGCTGCGCGAGGCCGACGGGGTGCCGGCCGAGTACCGGCTGCTCGACTCCCCCGAGTTCGACCCCTGCTCGCTCCAGGCCCGGCCCACCGATCTGCTGCGCCGCCGCCGTCACCTGAAGGCCTCGCTGACCGCGGGGTGCGCGCTCGTCGTCTGTGGCGCGCTGCTCGGGCTGCCGGGTGACGGCTGGGGGCCCGACGGCGGCGCCGCGCCGCCGTACGCGCAGAACCCGGCCGCGCGGGCCGCCCTGGACCCGGCGGAGCTGACCCGGCTCTCCCCCGCCGTCTGGAAGACCTCCGCGCGCACCGACTTCTCCGTGTGGCCCGCCCGCGGCGACCTGACCGGTGACACCGACCTGCTGCGCCGCGCCCTCGCCGTGTGGGCCCGGCCCGGCGGACGGGTCCAGGTCTCGGCGACGCCGGGCACCCCGTCCGGCGGCCCGGCCGGGCCGCCCCAGCTGCTGTACGCGGGGACGGTCGACAGCGCGCGTGTGGTGATCCTCCACGACGGTCTGCGCATCGCCAGGTACGCCGAACCGAAGGGCGGCGTCCGGGGCGCCGTCCTCGACTTCGCCCGGGTCGACGGCGCGGACAGGGCCGGGGCGAGTGCGGTGGTGCTGAGCCGGGTCGACGGCAACGTCCGCTATCTGACGGCCCCTTGGGTACGCGAGGCCCGTCATCGGGATCTGCGCGAGCCCGACGCCGACGCAACGGACCTCACGCTCACCGATGGCGTCACCTCGCCCCTGGCCAGCCCGGCGCTGCGGGCCGGCTCGTGCACCTCGTGGAACGTGCTGGAGCTGACCGACAAGACCGGCACCCGGCTGATGACCGACCTCGCCGAGCTGGTCCCGGCCCGGCTGACCGCGGGGCGGCCCGGCGCCACCGGTGGGGCGTCCGGCACCGAGGCGCTGCGTGCCTGGGCGCCGTTCGCGTGCTCGCTGGCCTCGGTGCGTTCGGCGGGCGTACGGAGCGTGAACGCGTGGGCGTTCGCCGAGCAGCCGCTGCCGGACGGCGCGAGAGGCCCCGCGGACTGGGTGTGCACCCGGGCCGAGACCTGGCGGGGCGGTGGCAGCCGGGTGCTGGCGCAGTTCCACACGCCGGGCAGGCCGTCCGGGACGGCGGTGGCCAAGGCTGAGGACGTTCCGCAGTGCGGGGCGCGTGCGCCGCGGGTGCTGGCCGGGGTGCTGTGGAAGTCCCCGGCGGGCACCTGGTACCTGCTGGCCGCCGGCAGTCGCGGCACGAGGTCCGTCACCGCGACGGGCGGTGTCGAGGGCACCGCGCAGGGCAACCTGCTGACCGTCGAGGCCGAACAGGGCGCCCAGGCCGACCTTGTGGGCACCCTGAAGGACGGGGGCTCGATCACCGGCCTCGGCTGACCCGGTGATCACCACCGCCCGGTCCGGACCGTTCGGGTCCGGAATCGATCGGTAGGCTGGGGGTATGACTACCGGGGGACGCCGCAGAATGGGAGTCGAGGAGCGCCGGCAGCAGTTGATCGGCGTCGCCCTCGAACTGTTCAGCCGTCGCTCGCCCGACGACGTCTCCATCGATGAGATCGCCTCGGCGGCCGGTATCTCGCGCCCGCTGGTCTACCACTACTTCCCCGGCAAACTCAGCCTCTACGAGGCCGCGTTGAGGCGTGCCTCGGACGATCTCGCGTCGCGGTTCGTGGAGCCGCACGAGGGCCCGTTGGGAGCTCGGCTGCTGCGCGTGATGGGCCGGTACTTCGACTTCGTCGACGAGCACGGGCCGGGTTTCTCCGCCCTGATGCGCGGCGGCCCGGCGGTCGGCTCCTCGACCACCAACGCGCTGGTCGACTCCGTACGGCAGCGGGCGTACGAACAGATCCTGTCGCACATGGGCGCGGTGGACCCGCCCGCGCGGCTGGATCTGGTGGTGCGTTCCTGGATCTCGCTCGCCGAGTCGACGGCGCTGATCTGGCTGGACGGCCGGCGCATACCGCGGGCCGAGCTGGAGGCCCAGCTGGTGCACGACTTCGCGGCGCTCGCCGCCGTCGCCGCGGCGCACGACGAGGAGCTGAGCACGCTGCTGCGCGGCCTGCTCAAGGACGAGCCGGGTGACGGGCCGTTCGCCGACCTGGCCACCCGGCTGATCGCGCTGGCGTCCTCGTCCTGACCGGTCGCCCGGCTGCTGCTCCCCTACTTCCCTACTCCCTTACTCCCTTACTCTTCGAACTTCCGGTACGAGGCGTCGAGCTCGCGCACCTCCGCGGAGACGTGCAGGACCGTGCCGTCGAGGGACTTCACGTGCTGCCGGACCAGCTCCAGGACGGCCTCCGTGAGCCGGGCCTTGGTCTCCTCGGTCCGCCCGGGGAGCAGTCCGATGTGGACGTGCACCAAGGCGTGGCCGTCGATGTCGGGGCCGACCACGACGTCCTCGGTCCGGCGGAACCGGGTCTTGCACGCCGCCGGCCTCGCCGCCGCGATCTCCACCACGGTGGTGTGCAGGTCCCGTGCGAAGGCGGGCCGGTCGAAGTCGAAGCCGGCCTTCAGCTGATCGGAGTAGTCGACGGTGATCTGCGGCATCGGTGGGCCCTCCAGTTGCAGGTCGGAGGGCCCACCCTAGCCGCAGCCGTCCGTCAGCCGGTCGTGGTGAACACCGCGACCGTGCGGGCCGGGACGGTGAAGGTGCCGGTCTTCGCCGCGTAGGACGAGGTCTTCACCACCGGGTCCGACCCCGCGGCCTGCACCGGGTGCAGGCGGTGGCCGGTACCGGCGAGGGCCTCGACGCGCTGTTCCCGCTGCTCCGGCGTGGCGTTGAAGACCACGACCAGGTCACCGAGCCGCATCGTGATCACGCCGGGGGTCTCGTCCTTGCCGGACAGCGGGAAGGACAGCCGGGACTGCACCTGCTCCGCGGTGTCGAGGGAGAAGGCCGGTTCCGTCGTACGGATCTTCAACAGGTCCCGGTACGCGGCCGAGGCGCCCTCGATCTGCGGGCAGCCGACCTGCACCGCGCCCAGCAGGGGCTTGGTATAGGGCCACTTGTCGGCGTTGTCGGCGGCCGGTGGCAGACCGCGGCCGAAGCCGTTGCCGGCGGCGCAGTTCCAGTGGATGGCGTTGAACCAGTCGCCGCTGTCGTAGGAGTTGCGGTCCAGGGACTTGGAGCGCAGCAGGTCGGTGCCGGCCTGGGAGAGCGCCGGGCCCTGGGACAGGGTGGCCGTCGCCATGGCGAGGACCTGCGCACGCGCCCGGTCGTCGGCGCTCGCGGAGGCCGGCAGCTTGAAGGCGAGCGCGTCGAACAGGGACTCGTTGTCGTGCGCGTCGGCGTAGGCGAGGGCGTCGCCCGGGGCGTGGGCGTATCCGGCCGGGGAGCCGTTGTAGTCCACCTGGGAGCCCTTGACCTCCTTTCCTTCGGTGTCGGTGAAGCGGTACTCGGCGAGGTTGCCGCTCAGGCCCACCTTGATCAGGTCCTGGTAGTGCAGGAGCCGGGCCTTCTGCTCGGCCTCGGTGCCGTTGCTCTTGGAGGAGTTCGGGTCGGTGTGGAGGCCGGACGCGAAGCCCTGGACGCCGGGGTCCTCGTCGAAGGGTCCGCCGCCGCGGACGGCGTCCCGGGCCCGGTCGGAGAAGGTGGCGATGCCGGTGCCGGCCATGTTCTGCTGCGTGGCCTGCTCGAAGCGGGCGTCGTCGGCGATCTCGCCGAAGTTCCAGCCCTCGCCGTACAGGATGATCTTCTTGCCGTCGACGCCGTCCTTCTTGAGGGTCAGCGCGTCGAGGGCCTTGCGCACGGCGAGCATGTTGGCCTTCGGGTGGTGGCCCATGAGGTCGAAGCGGAAGCCGTCGACCTTGTACTCCTTGGCCCAGGTGACGACCGAGTCGACGACGAGCTTGCCCATCATGGCGTTCTCGGGCGCGGTGTTGGCGCAGCACGTGCTGTTGGCGACGGAGCCGTCGGCCAGCAGCCGCTGGTAGTAGCCGGGCACGATCCGGTCCAGGACGCTGGTGTCCGCCTGGCCGCTCGCCGCGGTGTGGTTGTAGACGACGTCCAGCACCACGCGCAGGCCGTCCTCGTTGAGCGCCTTGACCATCTTCCGGAACTCGACCGTGCGGGTCGTGCCCTCCGGGTCGGTGGCGTAGGAGCCCTCGGGGACCGTGTAGTGGTACGGGTCGTAGCCCCAGTTGTAGGCGTCCTTGGCGGCGGCCTTCGCCACGCACTCCTGCTGCTTGTCGGAGTCGGCCGGGAAGGCGGCGAGGTCGCAGTCGACGGTGGCCTGGTCGGACTTCTTCTCGGGGATGGTCGCGATGTCGAACGCGGGCAGCAGGTGCACGTGGGAGGTGCCGGCCTTCGCCAGCTCACGCAGGTGCTTCGAGCCGGCGCTGTCCTTGTCGGCGAAGGCGAGGTAGGTACCGGGCTGCTTCGCCGTGCGGTCCTCGACGGAGAAGTCGCGGATGTGCAGCTCCTGGATCTGGGCGTCCTTCAGCGGTACGGCCTTCGGCTTGGCCAGGTCCGACCAGCCCCTGGGGGCGAGCTCGCGGTCGCCGAGGTCGACGACGAGGCTGCGCGCGGAGTCGGTGGTCAGGGCCAGCGAGTACGGGTCGGTGACCTTGTTGGTGACGACCTCGCGGGTGCTGGGCGCCCACACCTTCACGACGTACCGGTAGGGCTTGCCCTTCCAGGACTCCGGGCCGGTGACGGACCAGACGCCGGTGGCGTCGTCGCGCCGCATGCGGGCGGTGGAGCCGCCGATCTCCAGCGAGACGTGCTGCGCGGTCGGTGCCCACACGGAGAGCGTGGGCCGGCCGTCGCGGAAGACGGGGCCGAGCTGCGCCTTGGTCGCGCCGGCCGCGTACAGGTCGTCGAGGACGCCCGCGGTCTGCACTCCGGTCGCGGCGAGCACGGCGCCGGTGGCGGCCCGCTGGGAGGCGACGACCTGGCCGCGCAGGGCCTCGCGTACGCGGTCCCGGTCACGCGGGTCGACGGTCCAGGCGGTGTCGTCCTCCAGGTGCGGGAACCTCGCCTTCTGGGCGTCGCTGAGGGACGTCTTCGTCAGCCGGAGCACGCGCGTGTCGTCGCCGCCGGTGAGCGTGCCGTCCTGCGCCTTGACCGAGCCGGCGCGGGAGGCGAGGAGCTGGGTGGAGGCGGCGGCCTCGGAGCCGTTCCAGACGACGGTGTCCCGGTCGATCCAGACCGCCTTGGAGGTGGTCAGGTCGAGGGCGGCCGCGGAGCCCGCGGGCTGCGGCAGCAGGTACTTCTCCTGGCCGCTCAGCAGCCACACCTCGTGGCCGTTCGCCTTGAGGTCGAGCGACTGGTCGGACGGGAGGTCCTTCTCGTCGCCCTTGTGGATGATGTAGCTGAGGCTGGTGGCACCCTCGGTGAGCGGCACCTCGAAGACCGCGCCGTAGGCGTCGGTCCTCACCGGCTTCAGGGGGTTCGACCAGTCGGTGGGGTTCGCGGCACCGGTCCAGGTGTGCAGGCCCCAGCCGTCGTGCTTCCCGTCGGCCCGGTGGTAGTGGAGCACCGCCTTGGTGGTGTCCTGCGCCGGGTACTCGGGGCGTTCGGTGGTGACGGTCTCCTCGCCCTGCTCGATCCAGATCTCACCGGTCCTGGTGACGTCGATCGTGCGGTCGGTGGAGACGTCCTTGTTCCCGTCCTTGTCGATGACGAGGAAGCCGACGTCCGAGGCGCCGGGCTTGAGCTTGACGTACGCGAAGGCGCCGTAGGCGTCGCGGCCGGTGAAGGGGTGGCTGTCCGGCCATTCGGTGGCCTCGCCCTCGGCGAGGTCGCCCCAGGCGTACAGGCCCCAGTCGTCGTAGTCGCCGTCGGCACGTTTGTAGTGGACGATCGCGTAATCGCGGGAAGCCGCGCTGGGCGGCTCCTCCACGGGCGGGGTGCCGGTGGTGGAGGCGGCCGTCGCGCTCGCGGTGCGTCCGGCCGAGTCGATCACGACGGCCTTGTAGCGCAGGGCGGTGCCGGCCGGGACGTCCGCGCCGATGGTGTGGGTGACCTTGTGGGGGGCGTGGTCGGCGGAGCCGAGGGTCTGCCACTTTCCGTCGCCGGTCTGGGCGGCGAAAACGACGCGGTTGAGCTGTCCGCCCTCGACGTCGGCGGTGAGCTCGACGGTGCCGGTGGCGCCCGCCTCGGGGGCCTTGAGGGTGACCGTGGGCTTCGCGGCGGGCTGGGCGAGCCTGCCCGCGGCCTTGAGGACGATCGCCGAGCCGGCCGGGACGGTGACGGTGATCTTCCGGTCGGCGTCGCTGGTCACGGAGGCGTCGGTGCCGTGGATGCCGCGGAAGGTCATACGGGCCGAGTTCGTGGCGAAGGTGGCCTTCCGGGCCTCGCCGGTGTTGTTGAAGGCGACGACGTACTCGGTGGTGTCCTTGCCGGTGCCGGTGCGGGAGAAGGCGTGGACGCCGGGGCCGTCGGCCGCGTACCGCTGCTGCTGGACGCCGTCGGTGAGGGCGGGGTGGGCCTTGCGGAGCTCGGCGAGGGCGCTGATCTGCCGGTAGAGCGGGGCCTTGGTGTCGTAGGTGTCCTCGGCGTGGGTGCGGTCGGTGCCGATGAGGTCGTCGTCGAGGTAGTCGGCGGTGCGGGAGGCGAACAGGGTCTGGCGGGCGTCCTTGTCGCCGCCGGCGCCGGTGAAGCCCTGCTCGTCGCCGTAGTAGACGACCGGGTTGCCGCGGCTGAGGAACATCAGCTCGTTGGCCAGCATGGCCTTCTTCAGCAGTTCGGCGTCGGACGCCTTCGGGTTGTCCTGTTCGAGGAACGTCCCGATGCGGCCCATGTCGTGGTTGCCGAGGAAGGTGACCTGCTCGTAGGCGTTGGCCTTGTCGGTCGTGTACTTGTGGTCGTCGCCGAAGACGGCGGCCGGCTTCTCGGCGCTGCCGCCCTGGGAGACGTACTGGCGGGCCGCCTCCTGGAACGGGAAGTCGAGGGTGGCGTCGAGGCGGCCCCGGGTGACGTACGGGGCGGTGACGTCCGTGTCGGCGGAGTAGACCTCGCCGAACATGAAGAAGTCGTCACGGCCCTTCTTGGCCGCGTAGGCGTCCAGGGCGGTGGCCCACTGGGTCCAGAACTCCATGTTGACGTGCTTCACGGTGTCGATCCGGAAGCCGTCGATGTCGAAGTCCTTCACCCACCGCTGGTAGATCTTCTCCATGCCGTCGACGACCTCGGGACGCTCGGTCCACAGGTCGTCGAGGCCGGAGAAGTCGCCGTACTCGCTGGACTCCCCGGCGAAGGTGGAGTCGCCCCGGTTGTGGTACATCGCCGGGTCGTTGAGCCACGCCGGAACCTTGACGGTCTTCTTCGCGGCGGGGACGAGGGGGGTTCGCGGGAAGGAACCGGTGTCGACACGCGGGAACTTCCGGGAGCCGTCGGCGTAGTCGGCGTCGTCGAAGGGCTTGCCGTCCTCGGTCAGGTAGGGGAAGGCGCCCTTGGAGAGGTAGTCGTAGGACTTCTCCTCGTAGTCGACGACGTCGGCGGTGTGGTTGGTGATGACGTCGAAGAAGACCTTCATGCCCTTGGCGTGGGCCTTGTCGATGAGGGTCTCGAGGTCCTTGTTGGTGCCGAAGTGCGGGTCGACCTGGGTGAAGTCGGTGATCCAGTAACCGTGGTAGCCGGCGCTCGCGTCCTTGCCGGTGCCCTGGACGGGCTGGTTCTTGAAGATCGGCGCCATCCAGATGGCGGTGGTGCCGAGCCCCTTGATGTAGTCGAGCTTCTGGGTGAGGCCCTTGAGGTCACCCCCCTGGTAGAAGCCCTTGTCGGTGGGGTCGTACCCGGTGCTGAGCCGCGAACCGGTCAGCCCACCCCGGTCGTTCCTCGTGTCACCGTTGGCGAACCGGTCCGGCAGCACGAAGTAGAACTGCTCCCGGGTCAGGTCGTGCCGCGCGGGCTCCTTCGCCAGGTGGGCGTCGGACGGGGGCTTGGGCGATGCGGGGGCGGCACTGGCCGCCAGGGGCTGCACGAGGGCCGCGGCGAGCGCGACCACGGTGACGGCGGCGATCCGCCTCCCCCGCACGGTGCGGCGCCTCGGAGGCGCGGGCCATCTGGGTATCACAGGCGAAACTCCTTGCGATTACGGCTCATTGGGTCCGACCCCACGCCACGGCGCGCCCTGTTTCGGCCACGTCGCCGGGCTCCGGGCGTGACGCTATCGCCGTTGAAAGCTTTACAGCAAGGGTCTTGAAAGTAACGGTAAGGATTTGCATACGGGCGCCGGTCGCGCCGCCCCCGTGAACGGTGGTGCGACCGGCGCGCGCTCAGCAGGACGACTTGCCCGCGTACACCGCGAGGGCCGTGTTCGAGCCCAGGGTGGCGGTCAGCTGCCCCGAACCGTTCACGCTCACCTGCGTGTTGTTCTGGACGTTGCAGTACGTGCCCGCCGGGAGGGACGTCTGGTAGGTGCGGGTCAGGGAGCCGGACTCGTGGTTGACGGCCACGAAGCCCTTGTTGCCCCGGCCGAAGGCGATCGCGTCGTTGCCGTTGTCCCACCAGTTGGTGACGGCCTGTCCGCGGGTGGCGTTGCGGAAGGCGACCATGGACTTGATCTCCGGCCAGGCGTGCTGGCACTTCCAACCGTTCTGCCAACAGGCGTTCACCTGGCCGCCGTTCGGCGGGCCGGCGTCGTGGTCGGAGAACTCGTAGCCGGAGTTGATGTCCGGGGAGCCGTAGGGCCAGGCCAGCATGAAGACGTTGGCCAGGGTGTAGTTGGCGCCGTCCTTGTAGCTGAGCGTGGAGCCGTTGCGCTCGGTGTCGTGGTTGTCGACGAAGACGCCGGAGACGGAGCTGTTCATGTAGCCCCAACCCTCGCCGTAGTTCTTCAGGTAGGCGAGGTTCTCGTTGTTGAAGACCCGCTTGAGGTCGTACGCGTAGCGGAACTCCTGGACGTCTCCGTTCCCCGTGTACTCGCTGGGCTGGACGGCCTCGCCGGCGCCGTAGATGGCCTCCTGCTTCCAGTACACACCGGGGTTGGAGAGCCGGGACTTGATGTTGGCGAGGTCGGCGGCCGGCATGTGCTTGGCCGCGTCGACGCGGAAGCCGTCGACGCCGAGGGAGAGCAGGTCGTTCAGGTACCCGGCGATGGTCCTGCGGACGTACTCCTCGCCGGTGTCGAGGTCCGCGAGGCCGACCAGTTCGCAGTTCTGGACGTTCCAGCGGTCGCGGTAGTTGGTGATCTGCGAGGTGCAGGTGTCGAAGTCGTACGAGGAGTACAGGCCCGGGTAGTTGTACTTGGTGTACGCCGAGCCGCCGGTCCCGGTGCCGTTGCCCGCGGACATGTGGTTGATGACGGCGTCGGCGACGACCTTCACACCGGCCGCGTGGCAGGTGTTCACCATGTTCCGGAACGCGGTGCGGTCGCCGAGCCGGCCGGCGATCTTGTAGCTCACCGGCTGGTACGACGTCCACCACTGGGAGCCCTGTATGTGCTCGGCGGGTGGGGAGACCTGGACGTATCCGTACCCGGCGGGGCCGAGGGTGTGGGTGCACTCGCGGGCGACCGAGTTGAAGTTCCACTCGAACAGGACGGCGGTGACGTCCTTGTTCCCGGGCGGCGCGGCCTGCGCGACAGTCGGGGTCATGACAATCGAGGCGACCGCGAGCGCGGCGACCCAGGCGAGGGTTCTGCGTGCCATGTGGGGTGTCCTTCTTCATCGAAGGGTGTGGGGAGTGCGAAGGCCTCTGAAGCTTCTTGCTGAAACCTTCAGAAACCTTGCGTGACGCAGATGTTAAAGCTTCACCCTCCGAAAGGGCAGCACCCCGCGTGAAGTTGCGGCAAGAAACTCCGGAAGGGCGGCCTGCCGGTCCGTCCGGGATCAGCTGAGCAGTCCCGCCCGCACCCGCTCATCCGTCAGCAGTCGCAGCACCCCGGGGTCGTCGGCGAACACGTCCTCCGCTCCGGGGCCATCGCCTGGACGAATCCGGAGGACCCGCGTCAGGACGTGCTGTGCCGTATGCCTTCGACGAACGCGGCCCAGGCGGAGGTGCCGATGAGCAGGGTCGTGCCGGTGGGGTTCTTGCTGTCGCGGACGGGGACGGTGCCGGGGATGTTGTCGGCGAGTTCCAGGCAGTCGCCGCCACCGCCATCGCTGTACGTGCTCTTGCGCCACACTGCGGCCGTCAGGTCAGGTCGGGTACTGCGCATGTCTCGTACTCCTTCATGGCCCGCCGGATCAGGGCCATGGATGCCTCTGGTGGCAGGGCTCGGGCATGGACGAGATCGTAACGATGGGAGTGCCGAGCCACCATGGCCCGGTCTTCCACCAACTCACCTGAGTGGCCCGCCTCCAGGTAGGCCACGTCCGGCGCGTTGTCGAATGACAGGAGGGTGAGCGAGCCGCCCATGGCGGAGTGGGCTCCCGCGACGAAGGGCATCACCTGCACCTCGATGTGCGGGGTGCGGGCGGCTCCCAACACGGAGGCCAACTGCTCCCGCATGACGGCCGGGCCTCCCACCGAGCGCCGGATCACCGACTCGTCGAGCACCACCCACAACAGCGGCGGTTGCGGCTTCCGGAGCAGACTCTGCCGACTCAGCCGCGCCGCCACCTTCTCCTCGATCTCCTCCACCGTGCACCACGGTTGTCCATGACGCAGCACCTCACGTGCGTAGGCCGCGGTCTGCAGCAGACCCGGGACGCTGTGCGCCATGTACTTGTGCATGGCGTTCGCCCTGGCCTCGTACGTCACGAACTTCCGTGCCCAGTCCGGGATCGGCGTTCGCTTGATGTGGGTCCACAGGTCGACCAGATCGCCGTCGGCCTCCAGGATCTCGTCCAGCCTGGTGTTGACGTCTTCGGGCGGTGTCTCCTTGCCCAGTTCGAACTGGGCGATACGGCTGTGGGCGATGGGGATCAGGTCACCGAGCCCGCGCTGGGTGAACCCGGCGCGGACGCGGAGCTTGCGCAACTTCACGCCGTAGAGCGCCGGCAGGGACGCGGAGGGGTCGAGTTCCTTCGGTGCGGGCATCGTCTGTCCCCCGTTTTCGATCCGGCGCAACGAAAACCATTACCCCTGGTGAGCGTAACGTCACGCACCGATGATCGTGGGGAGAGTCGGGATCACCATGAAGGAAGGGCACCACAACCATGGCACCACAGGAACGTACGAGGCGCGCAGCCGCGATCCGGGACGCCGATGAGGCCAGGAACGAACTCTCCCTGGCACTGGACGACGCCGGCGTGCTCCTGCCCTCGTTGGGGCTCGACACCGTCTCGCTGGCCAGCGACTACCTTCCACCGCTGGTGGATCTCGGACGCTGTAATCCGGGCACGGCACGCAAGTTGGCGGAAGCGTTGCGGGAGGGTCGCCGCACCACCGATCTCAGCGCCAGGGTGCGTGAGGTGAACCGGCGTAGCGGACAGCGGACTTGAGAGTGCCCGTCATGCGTGGCGAGGGCCCGCCGCTTCCCCGGAGGGAGCGGCGAGCCCTGGGGCGGACGAGTCGTCAGGCTCGTGTCCACCACACCGTCGTGTCGGCCGGTACCTTCGCCTCGTCGCCGGTTTCGGTCACCTCACCGTTGGTGATCAGGACCCTGCCGTAGGACGGCGTGGTCACCGGCTTGCCCGTGGTGTTCGCGACGCACACGAACTCCCCGCGACGGAAGGCGAGTACGCCCTCCGGGGCCGGGAGCCACTCCACCGTGTCGCCCGCGCCCAGGTCGGCCTGTTCCCGGCGCACGGCGAGCGCGGCACGGTACAGCTCCAGGGTGGAGCCGGCCGTCCCGGTCTGCGCCTCGACGCTCAGCTCGCCCCAGCCCTCCGGCTGCGGCAGCCAACTGCCGCCGGACCCGAAGCCGTACGACGAACCGGCGCGGGTCCACGGGATCGGCACCCTGCACCCGTCGCGGAAGCCGTCCTGGCCCTCGCCCCGGAAGTACGCCGGGTCCTGGCGCACCTCGTCCGGCAGGTCGACGACGTCCGGCAGTCCCAGTTCCTCGCCCTGGTAGACGTACGCCGATCCGGGCAGCGCCAGCATCAGCAGGGTCGCCGCGCGGGCCCGGCGCAGCCCCAGTTCCCGGTCGCCGGGCAGCCGGAGCTGGGTGCCGAGGCCGGGCGGGTTGCCGAAGCGGGTGGCGTGCCGGGTGACGTCGTGGTTGGACAGCACCCAGGTGGCGGGGGCGCCGACCGGGCGCATGGAGTCCAGGGTGCGGTCGATGACCTCGCGCAGCTCCTCCGCGTCCCAGTGGGTGCCCAGGTACTGGAAGTTGAAGGCCTGGTGCAGCTCGTCGGGGCGGACGTAGTTGGCGGTGCGCTCGACGGTCGGCGTCCATGCCTCCGCGACGAAGATGCGCTCGCCCGAGTACTCGTCGAGGATGAGGCGCCACTGCCGGTAGATGTCGTGCACGCCGTCCTGGTCGAAGAACGGCATGACATCGTTGCCCAGCAGCTTCAGTTGCTCGTGCGATCCCAGGTCCGGCAGGCCCTCGGCCTTCACCATGCCGTGGGCGACGTCGATGCGGAAGCCGTCGACGCCCATGTCCAGCCAGAAGCGGAGAATGGAGCGGAACTCGTCGCCGACGGCCGGGTGCTCCCAGTTGAAGTCGGGCTGCTCGGGCGCGAAGAGGTGCAGGTACCAGTCCCCCGGGGTGCCGTCGGGCTCGGTGACCCGGGTCCAGGCCGGACCGCCGAAGATCGACTCCCAGTCGTTGGGCGGCAGTTCGCCGTTCGTGCCCTTGCCGGGCCGGAAGTGGTAACGGTCCCGCGCCGGCGAGCCGGGGCCCTCGGCGAGCGCCCGCTTGAACCACTCGTGCTGGTCGGAGGAGTGGTTGGGCACGATGTCGACGATGATCCGCAGGCCCAGTTCGTGGGCGTCCCGGATCAGTGCGTCCGCGTCAAGCAGGTTGCCGAACATGGGGTCGACGGCGCGGTAGTCGGCGACGTCGTAGCCGGCGTCGGCCTGCGGCGAGGCGTAGAAGGGGCTGAGCCACACGGCGTCCACCCCGAGGTCGCGCAGGTACGGCAGGCGGGAGCGGATGCCCTCCAGATCGCCCATGCCGTCGCCGTTGCTGTCGGCGAAGCTGCGCGGATACACCTGGTAGATCACCGCTTCGCGCCACCAGTCACGCCGCCTGGTGGCGGTGGCGACGGCGGCGGATTCGGTCGGGGAGTCCGGGGAGGTCGGTGCCGGGGCGGTGGAGTGCTGCTGGCTCATGTCGTCCTGTCGTGTCATCGGGGTGGGGGTGGTGCGGTGAGCGAGGAGAAGAGGCGGCCGCGGTGGCCGGCGGGGTCGGTTCGGGCCGCCGCGGCCGCCACCCGCGCGCTCGGGGCGCGCGGGGGTCCTCGTACGAGGGCTCAGTGATCAGCCCTTCGTGCCGCCCGCGGTGAGGCCGGTCACCAGGTTCTTCTGCACGAGGTAGAAGAACGCGGAGACGGGTATCGCGATCAGGACCGCCGTGGCGGCCATGAGGTTGCGCTGGGCGTCGTGCTCGCTGACGAAGCTCTGCAGACCGACGGCGAGGGTGTACTTCGTGTCGTCCAGCATGAACGTCGTGGCGAAGGCGACCTCGCCGAACGCGGTGATGAAGCTGTAGAAGGCGGCGACCGCGAGGCCCGGCTTGGCCAGCGGCAGGATCAGCCGGGCGAACGTGCCGAACGGGGACAGCCCGTCGACCCGGCCCGCCTCGTCGATCTCGAACGGAATGGTGTCGAAATATCCCTTCATCAGCCAGGCACAGTACGGCACCGCGGTCGAGCAGTAGACGAGGATGAGGCCGAAGTAGGTGTCGATCAGCTGAAGGTCGGAAAGGATCTGGTACATCGGGACCATCAGGACGGCCACCGGGAACATCTGGGTGACCAGGAGGGCCCACATGAACTTCTTGTACCCGGGGAACCGCATCCGGGACACGGCGTACCCGGTGGTGGCGGCGACGAGGACGCCGAGGACCGTGGTGCCGAGCGAGACGATCAGCGAGCTCTTCAGCCAGTGGAAGAAGTTCGTGTCCTGCAGCACGAACGCGTAGTTGTCCAGCGTCATCTTGCCCCAGATGCCGCCGGGGCGGAGGTAGTCGTCCTTGTCCGGGCCGAGGGACAGGAAGACCAGCCAGGCGACCGGGAACAGCGCGACGATGCTCGCCACGACCAGGATGCCGTGCGAGGTGAGACTGGCCAGCGGACCGCGTTCCCCGCGCCCCCGCACCTTCACGGGCGGGGTCCTCTCGCCGGCCGGACGGTCCGTCGGAGCCTCGGTCTTGACGGTGATGGTGCTCATGGGGGCTCCTGCCTCAGATCGCGAGCTGCTGCTCATTGCGGTTCAGCCAGCGGCGGTAGAAGGAGGTGAAGACGATCAGGATGGCCAGCAGCAGCATGCCGTAGGCGGCGGACTGCGCGAAGTCGCGCGGCTGCTGTCCGAAGCCGAGATAGTAGGACCAGGTCACGAGGATCTGCGCGTCCGGGGCGGTGTTGCCGAACAGCAGGAAGATGATGGCGAACTGGTTGAAGGTCCAGATGACGCCGAGCAGCACGACGGTGGAGCTGACCGACCTGAGGCCGGGCAGGGTGACGTGCCGGAACCGCTGCCAGGCGTTCGCGCCGTCCATCTCGGCCGCCTCGTAGAGGGCGCCGTCGATGGACTGGAGCCCGCCGAGCAGGGAGATCATCATGAACGGCACACCGCACCAGGTGTTGACCATGATCGCGGCGAACCGCTGCCAGAAGGGGTCCTCCAGCCACGGCGGTGTCGGCAGACCCAGGGACCCCAGGCCCGAGTTGATGATGCCGCTGTCCGCGAGCATGAACCGCCAGCCGAAGACGGTGACGAAGGTCGGCACGGCCCACGGCAGGATCAGGATCAGCCGGTAGAGGGTGCGGCCCCGCAGCTTCTGGTTGAGCAGCAGTGCCAGGCCCAGGCCGATGGTGTAGTGCAGGACGACACAGGCCGCCGTCCATACGATCGTCCAGATGAAGTGCGACCAGAAGCGGTCGTACGCCGTCTCGCCCCACAGGATGTCGGCGTAGTTGTCCAGGCCGATGAACTTGTAGGTGGCCTCGATCTCGTTGACGCCGATGGTGCGGGCCGAGTTGAGGCTGTTGGCGTCGGTGAGGGTGAGGTAGAAGCCGTAGGCCAGGGGATAGAGCACGATGGTGCCGAGCACGACGACCACGGGCACGATCATGGCGTAGGCGTACCAGTGCTTCTGGTAGGCGTGCTTCAGGCGGCTGACCGGGCCGGGGCGGGGCGCGCGGTCACCGCGGCGTTTGCCGGTCGCGCGGTCGATGGCGACTGTCATGGTTCGGCACCTTCTGGATGATCAAGGGGTTCGGCGCAGGCCGGTGGCCGCCGGGCCCTCCCCTCCTGGAAGCGGGTCCGGCGGCCACGCGGGCGGTTACTTGCTGAAGTCCGGCACCAGCTTGACGATGGCGAGCTCCGCGTCGCTCAGCCCCTTGTCCAGGGACTTCTTGCCGCCCGCGATCTGGGGCAGCTCGTCGTCCATCGGACCCCACAGCGAGCTGTACTCGGGCAGCGCCGGGCGCGGCTGGGCGGCCTCGAGGACCGTCTGGTAGCCGGCGATGCCCGGGTCGGCCTTGACCTCGTCGGTGTAGGCGTCGTCGCGGGTGGGCAGCGTGGAGTTCTTCAGGGCGATGGTCTCCTGGGCCTTGGCCGAGGTCATGAAGTTGACGAACTTCAGCGCGGCCTCCTGCTTCGCCTTCTCGGAGCCGGCGTAGACCGAGAGGTTGTGGCCGCCGGTCGGGGCGCCCGCCTTGCCGGTGGAGCCGGCCGGGACGGTGGTGATGCCCAGGTTCGCCTTGTCCTTGAAGGCCGAGCCCTTGTAGAAGTTGGTGATCTCCCACGGGCCCTGGATGATCGAGGCGACCTTGCCGTTGACGAACGCGTCCTGGATGTGGGTGTACGCATCGGCGGTGACGTCGGCCTTGTGCAGGCCCTTGCCGTCGAAGAGCTCCAGCCAGGTGCCGTAGGCCTTCTTGGCCTCGGACGACTTCACGGTGATCTTCTTGGCGTCGGCGTCGACCATGTCGGTGCCCTCGCCGTAGAGGAACGACTGGGCGTAGTAGCCCGCGGTGGAGCCCCAGTAGCCGTCGACGCCGGTCTTGTCCTTGATGGTGGCGGCGGCCTTCTTCAGGTCGTCCCAGGTCTTGGGAGCCTCGACGCCGGCCTTCTCGAACAGTTCCTTGTTGTAGACGAAGGCGAGGGTGTCCGTGACGAACGGGACGCCGTAGACCTTGTCCTCGTACGTGGCCTGCTCGATCAGGTTGGGCTTGAACGCGGCCCGGTCCTTCAGCGCCTCGGTGTCGTCCAGCGGCAGGAAGAAGCCCTTCTTGGCGAAGGCGGGGGTCCAGCCGACCTCGGAGCGCAGCACGTCGGGGGCACCCTTGGAACCGGCGGCGGTGTCGAACTTGTTCTGCGCCTGGTCGAAGGGGACGTTGACGAAGTTGACCTTGATGTCCTTGTTGGCCGCCTCGAACTCCTTGACCAGGGCCTTGTAGGTCGGTGCCTCGTTGGTCGCGTTGGAGGTGTCCCACCAGGTGATGGTGACCGGGCCGTCGGCCGTGTCGCCGCTGTCACTGTCTCCGCCGCAGGCCGTCGCTGTGAGGGCGAGGGACGCCACCAGCGCGGTGGCCGCTATGCCACGCCGCATGAGTACTCCTTGAGGGTGTGAAGCCCGGGTGTGCAGGGTGCGGCCCCGTCTGCCGTCCTGCCGACTGCCGACCGCGCCGATGGGGCCGCCGGGCGACGTGAACGTAACAGCGATGCAACCGATCCGAAAGACCTTGCTGAAAAATTTTGCAAGAAGGCTCGACAGTTATGGCGCCGTGACCTCCCCTCGACCCGGTCCGGGCGGCTCCCCGACCACCGCGCGACCCTGGGTTTCCGGTCGCAGGACCGGGGTTCGGACTGTTGTGCAAGACTCTGCAAGTACTTGCCATCCGTTTCCGCCGGGGGAATCATCCGTTGCGGACGGACGCCGATCACGACCTGCCGAGCACGACATGCCACGACAAGAGGGACAGCGATGACCCAGCAGCCCGCAACGGGCCGTTCGACGGCGCGCACCAGGCGTCCGTCCGGTGTGCAACGAGCGGGCCGGCGGATACAGTCCGGTGCTGTGACCACACGTCTCGCCGACATCGCCGCTCAGGCCGGGGTGAGCGAGGCGACCGTCAGCCGCGTGCTCAACGGCAAGCCGGGCGTCGCCGCCACCACCCGCCAGTCCGTGCTCGCCGCCCTCGACGTCCTGGGCTACGAACGCCCGGTGCGGCTGCGGCAGCGCAGCGAGGGTCTGGTGGGCCTGATCACCCCGGAGCTGGAGAACCCGATATTCCCGGCGCTGGCCCAGGTCATCGGGCAGGCGCTGACCCGTCAGGGCTACACGCCGGTGCTCGCCACCCAGACGCCGGGCGGGTCGACGGAGGACGAGCTGACGGAGATGCTCGTGGACCGGGGGGTGGCCGGCATCATCTACGTCTCCGGGCTGCACGCGGACACCACCGCCGACATGCAGCGCTACGAGCGGCTGCGCGCCCAGGGTGTGCCGTTCGTGCTGGTCGACGGCTTCTCCCCGAAGGTGCAGGCGCCGTTCATCTCCCCCGACGACCGGGCGGCGATGGCGCTCGCGGTCACGCATCTGGCCTCCCTCGGCCACACCCGCATCGGGTTGGCGCTCGGGCCGAAGCGGTTCGTGCCCGTGCAGCGCAAGATCGAGGGCTTCGTCCGCACCATGCAGGACCAGGTGGGTCTGGACGCCCGGACCGTGGAGACGGAGTTGATCCAGCACTCCCTGTACACCCTGGAGGGCGGCCAGGCCGCCGCCGCGGCGCTCATGGACCGCGGGTGCACGGCGGTGGTGTGCGCCAGCGACATGATGGCGCTGGGTGCGATACGGGCGGCCCGGCAGCGCGGTCTGGACGTGCCGAGGGACATCTCGGTGGTCGGCTTCGACGACTCCCCGCTGATCGCCTTCACCGACCCGCCGCTGACCACGGTCCGCAAGCCGGTCCCGGCGATGGGCCAGGCCGCGGTGCGCACCCTGCTGGAGGAGATCGGCGGGACGCCCGCTCCGCACAGCGAGTTCGTGTTCATGCCGGAGCTGGTGGTGCGCGGTTCGACCGCTTCGGCCCCCGGGGACCGAAATCGTCCTTAGGGCCTGTCCGGCGGAGCAGGTCGCAGGAAATCGGCGGTGCCTTGTCAGTGCGGGTGAGCGGGGGCGATGGGGGTCCCCCGCTCATGGGGGTCCCTCCCGCTCGAGCGAAGCCGAGAGCTTGGGGAAGGAGCCATGGCGACCGACGACAACACCGCTGGGGGTCCCCCCTGCTCGAAGAGCTTGGGGGAGTGCGTGCCGGACCCCGCGTCTGCGGCATGATCCGCCGGACAGGACCTGGGCCGGAGGGACGTCATCGCGCGCACTGCCCGGGGAGGAGACCGTGGGCCGCTGTCCGGGGGAGGACATGCGGGTCGGTGCCGACCGGGGGATGATCTGCGGGAGGGGCTTTTCTGGCAGACTCTGTGCCCATGGGTGAAACGACGGTGACCACGCTGAAAGGCCGGGAGGACCGGGCCGCAGCGCACCCCGTCGAAAACGGGGCGGGGCAAAGGCTCCTGCGTCGTCTGCGCACCCCCCGCCGGCCGCGGTTGTGGTTCGAGATCCTGCTGATCGCGGTGAGTTACTGGACGTACTCACTCGTCCGCAACGCCGTGCCGGAGCAGAAGTCCAAGGCGCTGCGCAACGCGGACTGGCTCTGGGACCTGGAGCAGCAGCTCGGTCTCGCCTTCGAGCAGTCGGTCAACCACGCGGTGAACTCGGTGACCTGGCTCGTGGTCGGCATGAACTACTACTACGCCACCCTGCACTTCGTGGTCACGCTGGGTGTCCTGGTGTGGCTCTACCGTAGCCATCCCGGCCGTTACGCGGCGATCCGGACGGTGCTGTTCTCGACCACGGCCGTCGCCCTGGCCGGCTACTACCTGTTCCCGCTCGCCCCGCCGCGACTGATGGACGGCGGCGGGTTCATCGACACCGTCGTGGTCCACGAGACCTGGGGGTCGATGGCCTCCGGTGACCTGAAGAACATGTCCAACCAGTACGCCGCGATGCCGTCGATGCACATCGGCTGGTCGGTGTGGTGCGGGCTGACCGTCTTCGCACTGGCGACCGTCCCGTGGGCGCGGGTCCTGGGGCTGCTGTACCCGGCGGGCACGCTGGTGGTCATCGTCGCCACCGCCAACCACTTCTGGCTGGACGCGGTGGGCGGCCTGCTCTGCCTCGCCTTCGGCTACGCGCTGGCGACGGTCTGGTACGGCGGCCGCCCGTACACCCTGCCGAGACTGGTGCCGGACCACGGCGGCGGGAGCCTCACCGGCACGGGCGGCAAAGGCTCCGAAGACACCGGCGGCGAGGGCCCGGCCGGTCCGGACAGCTCCGACGGCAGGGCCCCGGACAGCGGGAAGGCGGGCGTGGTGGCCCCCCGTACGCCGGACTCCGCCCTCGCCCCGGGCGGCTCCCACTCCCCGGACAGGTCCTAGTCTCCGCCGTAGAACAGTTCCTCCATCACGCCCCGTGCCCTGCGGGTCGTGCGCCGGTACGCGTCGAGCATGTCGCCGGCGTGGCCCGGACCGTAGCCCAGGTAGCGGCCGACGGCGGCCAGCTCGCGGGGGTTGGTGGGAAAGGTGTCGCCGGCCCGCCCGCGGACCAGCATGACCGCGTTGCGCACGCCGGTGGCCAGCACCCACGCCTCGTCGAGGGTGGCCGCGTCCTCCTCGGAGATGAGCTCCGCCGCGTGGGCGGCGGCCAGCGCCTCCCGGGTCCTGGTCGTGCGCAGAGCGGGCTCCCGCGCGCCGTGCCGCAACTGCATCAGCTGCACGGTCCACTCCACGTCGGACAGGCCGCCCGGACCGAGTTTGGCGTGCAGTTTGGGGTCGGTGCCGCGCGGCAGCCGTTCGGACTCCATCCGGGCCTTCAGACGGCGGATCTCGCGCACCGCCTCCTCGTCGAGCCCGGCGGTCGGGTAACGCAGCGGTTCGACGAGTTCGATGAAGCGGCGGCCGAGGTCCTCGTCGCCGGCGACGTGCTCGGCGCGCAGCAGCGCGTGTCGTTCCCACACCAGGGACCAGCGGCGGTAGTACGCCTCGTACGACTTCAGGGTGCGCACCAGCGGCCCGGACCGGCCCTCCGGACGCAGGTCGGCGTCGATGAGCAGGGGCGGGTCGGCGCTGGGGAGCTGGAGCAGTCGGCGCATCTCGGCGACGACCTTGCCGGCCGCGTCGGCCGCCTCCCGCTCGTCCACTCCGTCACGCGGTTCGTGGACGAACAGGACGTCCGCGTCGGAGCCGTAACCCAGCTCGTGGCCGCCGAAGCGGCCCATGCCGATGATCGCGAAGCGGGTGGGGAGGGTGTCCCCCCAGCCCTCCCGGACGACCGCGCGCAGGGTACCGGCGAGGGTGGCGGCGGTCAGGTCGGACACGGCGCCGCCGACCAGGTCCACCAGGGCGCCCTGGTCGGCCTCGGCGGGCTGGGACTCGGTGCCGTAGGAGCCGACGATGTCGGTGGCGGCCGTACGGAACAGCTCGCGGCGGCGCACCCCGCGGGCGGCCGTGACCGCCTGGTCCGCGCCGTCGGCGCGGTGGACCGCGGCGAGGATCTCCTGCTCCAGGTGGGCGCGGGAGCGGGGCCTGAGGCCCCCGGCCTCCCCGTCGCCGAGCAGGGCCACCGCCTCGGGGGCGCGCATCAGCAGGTCGGGGGCGAGCCGTCCGGCGGACAGCACCCGGGCCAGGTTCTCGGCGGCGGCGCCCTCGTCCCGCAGCAGCCGCAGGTACCAGGGGGTCTTGCCGAGCGCGTCCGAGACCTTGCGGAAGTTGAGCAGGCCGGCGTCCGGGTCGGCGGAGTCGGCGAACCAGCCGAGCAGCACGGGCAGCAGGGTCCGCTGGATGGCGGCCTTGCGGGTCACGCCGGACGCCAGCGCCTCCAGGTGCCGCAGGGCGGCGCCGGGGTCGGCGTACCCGAGGGCGACCAGCCGCTCCCGGGCCGCCTCCGCGCTGAGCCGGGCCTCGCCGGGGGCGAGCTGGGCGACCGCGTCGAGCAGCGGCCGGTAGAACAGCTTCTCGTGCAGCCGCCGTACGACGGTGGCGTGCCGCTTCCACTCGCGGGTCAGGCTCGTCACCGGGTCGTTGCGCATGCCCAGGGAGCGGCCGATGCGGCGCAGTTCGGCCTCGTCCTCCGGGACCAGGTGGGTGCGGCGCAGCCGGTACAGCTGGATGCGGTGTTCGAGCGAGCGCAGGAAGCGGTAGGCGGCGTCGAGCTGGGCGGTGTCGGCGCGGCCGACGTAGCCGCCGGCGGCGAGGGCCTTCAGCGCGTCGAGGGTGGTGCCGCTGCGCAGGGAGGGGTCGGTGCGGCCGTGCACCAGCTGGAGCAGCTGCACGGCGAACTCGACGTCGCGCAGCCCGCCGGGACCGAGCTTGAGCTGGCGGTCGACCTGGGCGGTGGGGATGTTCTCGACGACCCGGCGGCGCATCTTCTGGACGTCGGCGACGAAGTTCTCCCGCTCGGCGGCCTGCCACACCAGCGGCTGGAGGGCGGCGACGTACTCCTCGCCGAGGGTGAGGTCGCCGGCCACCGGGCGGGCCTTGAGCAGCGCCTGGAACTCCCAGGTCTTGGCCCAGCGCTGGTAGTAGGCGCGGTGCGAGGCGAGGGTGCGGACGAGGGGGCCGTTGCGTCCCTCGGGCCGCAGGTTGGCGTCGACGGGCCAGATGGTGCCCTCGACGGTGTTCTCGGAGCAGATCCGCATCATGTGCGAGGCCAGCCGGGTCGCGGCGCGCAGGGCCTTGTCCTCGTCGGCGCCACCCACCGCCTCGCCGACGAAGATGACGTCGACGTCCGACACGTAGTTCAGCTCGTGTCCGCCGCACTTGCCCATCGCGACCACCGCGAGCCTGCACAGGGCGGTGTCCTCGGGGGCGTCGGCCTCGGCGAGCGCGAGGGCGGCCCGCAGGGTGGCGGTGGCCAGGTCGGCGAGTTCGGCGGCGGTCTCGGACACCTCGGTGGTGCCGCAGACGTCCCGGGCGGCGATGGACAGCAGGCAGCGCCGGTAGGCGACGCGCAGCGACACCGGGTCGGTGACGCCGGCGAGGCCGTCCTCGAACTCGGTCAGTCCGGGGTGCAGGTCCCGCGCCTCGTACGTGACGAGTGCCCGCCAGTCGCCGGCGTGCCGGGCGAGGTGGTCGGCCAGGGCCTCGGAGGCGCCGAGCACACCGAGCAGCCGGTCGCGCAGCGGCTTGGCGGCGATCAGCGTGTCGAGCACTTCCTGCCGGTCGGTGGCGGTGGTCTGCGCCTCCAGCAGCCGGACCAGCCCGTGCAGCGCGAGATCGGGGTCGGCGGTCGCGCCGAGCGCGTCCAGCAGCACCGGGTCGTCGCGCACGGGCACCAGCTCGGGTCCGTCCAGCAGCCGCTCGGCGGCGGACGGGTCGGTGAAACCGTGCCGCAGCAGCCGTGTGAAGGTACTGCTCCTGCGCCCCGGCGCCGACGTCATCCCCGGCCTCCCTCGGTCCTCGGATCACGGTGGTCGTACTGGCGACGAGCCTAGCGGCACCTTCGGGACCCGGCCCCGGGACGGCGTGCGACGGGTTCCGGGGCGCGCGGGGTCCGCCACGGCCCGGGACACGCCGTCGTTTTGCAGTGGCGCCGCACACCGTTTTCGGCTTCGGTGGGGGGAGCCGTCCAGCCGGACGAGGGGGCGGTTCGCGTGATGCCGAGGCCGACGCCCACCGGGCGGCCGGACCGACACAGGAGCTGTGCCCGTGGACATGACCTTCGAAGTGCTCCCGCTGCCCGTCAGTGACGTCGACCGGGCCCGGGACTTCTACCGGGACAAGGTCGGCTTCCACGTCGACATCGACCAGGAGGTCATGCCGGGCATGCGCATCGTCCAGCTGACTCCTCCCGGCTCCGGCTGCTCGATCGCGCTGGGCGACAGCATCTGGGAGATGGCGGGCGACACCCGGCCTGCCCCGGGCTCCTACCGGGGCCTCCAGCTCTGCGTCGCCGACATCGAGGCGGCCCACGCCGAACTGACCGCCCGCGGCCTGGAGATCTCCGAGCCGGTCGCGTACGCCCCGGACGACGGCGCCACGTTCATGTACTTCGATGACCCGGACGGCAACGGCTGGGCCGTCCAGGAGTACCGCCGCCGGGCGACGGAGCCGCTGCACCGGCTCCTGTCGAGCCTGGCGGCACAGGCGGACCGGGCCGAAGGCCGGAAGTAGGGCGAAGGCCCCGCGGGAGGGCTGCCGCACTCCGGCGGTGGCCTCCTCGAGCACCACCGGGCGTCCGGTGCCGCTGAGCGACGACGGTCCGGTTCCGTCAGGCGTACGGTTCGGGGGCCGGGAGCCGGTAGCACCCGTCCTCGGGGGACTCGACCAGCCGGGACGGTCCGAGCCGTGCCCTCAGCGAGGCGATCCGGGTCGGCAGGGTGGCGCGCAGCGACGACCGGTGCGCGCGCAGGATCTCCTCGACGATCTGGTCGGCGCGCAGTGTCCGGCCCGGCCGCCGGGCCAGCACGGCCAGGATGTCGAACTCGTCGTCCGGCAGTTCGGTCGGGGCACCGTCGACCAGGACGGCCCGTTCCCGCAGGTCGATGCGTACTCGCCCGGCCAGCAGCAGGTCTGCCGACGGCTCCTCGAAGGGCCCGCCGGGGGCGGCCGCGGCGGGGGCGGCGCCGGTTCCGGAGTCGGTGCCGGCGGGCTCGGCGGGCCGGCCTCGGCGCAACACCGCCCTGGTCCGGGCCAGCAGTTCGGCCAGGTTGTAGGGCTTGACGAGGTGGTCGTCCGCGCCCAGGTCGAGTGCTCGCACGCAGGACAGGTGGTCCCCGCGCGCGGTGGTCACCAGGATCGGGACCGTACTGGCGGCCCGCATCGCGCCGCACAGCCCGAAGCCGTCACAGTCGGGGAGGGCGAGGTCGAGCAGGACGACATCCGGGCGGGCCCGGTCCAGCAACTCGAGTGCGGCCCTGCCGGTGGACGCGCACACCGCCTCCAGACCCTGTTCCTCCAGAGCTGCCCCGAGAGCCGCCGACACCCGTTCGTTGGCCTCAACGACCAGTAGTTTCACATCGTCCTCGTTCTGGCGTGCTCGGCGTTCTGAAGTGTTCAGTGTCCTGAGGTCTGGCGCTGCCGCGATCGTGCGCGTGTCTCGCCCCATCCGTTCCCCGCTTCCTGCTGGTCCGAACGGATGTAGTCGGGGAGCACCCTCGGCGGCCAACTGCCGATGCTGAACATGCCCATCGAGTACGCCTTCGCCGCCAGTGCCGTCCGGTTGGGCACCTGGAACTGCCGCAGCAGCGTACCGACGTGGTACTCGATGCCCTGTCGGCTGAGGAACAGCTTGGCCGCCAGACGTACGGTCGGATCACCCGCCGCCACACCCTCCAGGACCTTCGCGCTGAGCGGGGCGAGCTTCCGTTGCGAGTCGTCGTGCGCCTCGCGGTCGACGGGTGTCTCCTCCGGCGTGAACTGCACCACGATCATCTCGACCCGGCCCGCGCCGTCGGTCACCGGGAACGCGGTGATCCTGCCGGCGACCGTGTTGCCGTAGACGGACAGGACGACGGAGTGACCGACGAGACGAGTCCGGTGTCCCTGCACGAGCAGGCCGAACTGACTCAGCACGTGCTGCCGCACGCTCGGGTGCAGGAGCTCCACGAATTCACGGCCGCGCAGTTCGTCCGCCCGCTGGGCGCACCGGGGCATCACGGGGCTGTTGACGGAACGTACCCGGAGATTCGGATCGAGAATGGCGAGAGCGATTCCGGAGCGTTCGAAAAGCGAAAGGAACGCATCACGGTACTTCTCGCTCCCGATTTCCGCGTCGAACAGAGACGAATCTATTTCATGCAGCGTTTCGGTGGAATACGGGCTTTTCCTGGGCAGGTTGGCATGCGCCTCCGCCACCCGGAGGAGCCCGCCCACCGTACTGATCTTTGCGTGGGCCATGTAAGCCTTTCCCTCCCTCTCGAATCTTTCACTGGCTGCGAGCCAGTCTACGAAGGGCGGGCGCTGACGTGCAATGAAACCCGGGACCCCCGCAAAAGACTGTGGTCGCCGTCCCGCGGGTTCGGAGAGACCGTCACGGCAGGGCCCGGGAAGCAGCGGGAAACGGTCCCCGACACCGCTCGGCAACCTCCGGTCATCTGCGAATTACCGGCATTTCCACCCACATTTTCCATTGCCGGACGGGAGCAATCCGACTTACCGACGAGTAGCCCGTTCGGTGCACCGATCGGGCACCGGCCCCCGGTCACCGGTCCCGGCATCGGCCCTCGCCCGGGCATCCCTACCCACTCCGGCACCCCGACTACCGGGTCACAGTCGTTCGGCAAGCACGCCCGAACCGAAGACCGCCCTTCCGGCCATGCGGCGCGCCGCCGGAACCAGCCCGGCCCTGCCGTCCACGTCCAGCCGGTGGTACAGCCTGGTGAGGCTCTTCTCCACGGCCCGCCGGGTGACTCCGAGCGCCTCGGCGGCGTCCTGGTTGGTGTGTCCCAGGGCCACCAGGGAGGCGACCCGCCGCTCGGTGTCACTGAGCACCCCGCCGGCCACCGGTACGCCTCCGCACGGCGGCGCACCGTGCGCGGACGGTGGCTGCGAGGCGATCCAGCGCCGCAGCGCCGCCTCGCCCGTCGCCTCGGCGATCCGGTCCGCCTCGGCCAGGATCTCGTCGGAGCCCGGCCGTCCGGCGGCCCGCAGCCGGTTTCCGTACGCCGTCAACGACCGCCCCAGCTCAAGGTGGTTGGAACTCTCCCTGAGCACGGCGACGGACTCGGCGAGCAGGGACAGGGCGTAGCGGCCGCGCACCACGGTGCCCCACATGCGCAGGGTCCGGCCGAGTGCGGCCGGAGCTCCGAAGCGCCGTGCCCGGTCACAGGCGCGGGCGAGGAGCCGGAGCGCTCCCTCCGGGTCACCGAGGCGGAGCAGCAGGGGCGCGCGCCACACGTCGACCGGGAACAGGGTCCGGTTGCACCAGCCCGCTGCCTCGGCGCGGCAGGCGGCGTCCTGCAGGTCGGCCGCGAGGGCGGGCAGTTCGCGCTCCGCGGTCAGCGGGATCTGCAGCACCCGCAGGGCGAGCCCGCACACCGGTTGCCCGGCGCCCTGCCCCTGGGCCAGCCGGTCCCGCAGCCGCTCCGCCAGCCAGGTGTCCCCCGTCTCGACCGCCACGGACGTCAGACTGAGCACCGTCAGCCAGTCGTGGTCCCCCAGCGAGTCCCCTGCCGGGTCCCGCGCCGGATCGGGAGCGACCGCGCAGGCCTCCCGCGCGTCCGCCCGGGCGTCGGCGGGCCGGCCGGCGTGCACGGCGGTGAGCGCGCGCCAGCTCAGCACGGCCGTGCGCAGCCGCCGGTCGTCGCGCCGCCGCGCCGTCTCGAGCGCCGTGTCCAGCCAGCAGCGCGCCGGTTCGCTCGCCTCCGCCACGGCCGCGCAGGCGATCGTCAGCGCGGACGCGGTGTACTCCGAGGCGGCCGACGCCGGTTCGTGCTCCAGCAGCCACCGCGTGCGGTCGGCGACCTCGGCGGCGGGCAGCCGGCCGCCGAGGACGCCCGCGAAGACGAGGACCGCCATGAGTTCCCGCCGGGCCGCGGTCCCGGGACCGGGAAACGGTCCCGGATCGAGGGCCCGTCCGGGATCGACGGCTCGCAGCCGCTGGACGGCAGAGGCCTGGGCCGCCGGGTCGCCCAGCCGCGACAGCCGTACGCGGGCCTCCAGCCGCAGCCCGAGTTCCGACGCCTGCGATGTCTCCGAAGCCTTCGGGGCGGCCCGTGCCACCGGGTCGGCCGTCGGCACCAGCGGCTCCGTGCGCCCCGCCCCGGCTTGTTCCAACATCTCCGACGCCGCGTGCGGGGCGGAGAGGAACAACGTGAGCGGCACACGGGCCACCACCGCGGCGCGTTCCTGGACCGCGTTCACCAGGGGAAGCGCCTGGCCGACGTGGCGCAGCATCGCGGAGGTGTCGACGTTCTGTTCCACGTCGGCGAGGGCGGCCAGCAGGTCGCCGCGCTGAGGGCTGTCGGGCGGGAACTCGCGCAGGGCTCGACGCAGACAGCGGATCGCGAGCGCGTCGTCGCCACCGCGCCGCACTTCGCGGGCGGTCTCCCGCATCACCTGTGCGGCCTCGGGCCAGTCACCGGGGCCGACCTCCATGAAATGGGGGACGACCCGCTCGGCCGGTGCGCCCGAGGCATGGAGCAGCTCGGCCGCCCGGCGGTGCAGCCGGTCGCGGTCGGTGAGCGAGATCCCCTCCTCGGCGGCCTCCCGTACGCAGTCCCACAGGACGGGCGGTGTCCAGCGGTCGGCGGCCCAGCCGAGTCTGATCAGCGCCCTGGCCGCCGCGTCCCCTTCGGCCGGGTCCAGATCCGCCAGACGGGCGAGGACGTGCGTCTCGGTCTCCCCGCCGAGGAGCGCCGCGCAGGCGGCGAGCCGGCCGACGGACTCCGGGTGACCGGTCAGGGCCGCGGCCACGCGGGACCGCAGGCTCCAGGGCGCGGGCTGGGCACGGGCGATGTCGAGCAGAGGTACGGAGGCGCCGCGGCCCGCACGCTCCAGCCGCTCCAGCCGCTCCAGCCGCTCCAGCCGCTCCAGCAGGGAGATGATCAGCGTCGGATTGCCGCCGGTGGCGTGGGTCCAGGCGTGGACCTGGTCGTCGGCGAGCACGATGCCGCGCTCCCCGAGCAGGGCACGTACTCCCTCCGTGCCGAGTGGCCCCATCCGGATCACCTGGTCGGCGGCCGACAGGATCTCCTGCACACCCGGCATCTCGGTGGCGAACTCGCCCTCGCACACGGCGACCGCCATGAACAGCGGGCCCGGCTCCGGGTCGGCGAGCAACGCGGTCAGCCGGGTCAGGGCCGGCTCCCCCGCCCGCTGCAGGTCGTCGACGAGCAGTGCGACCGGGCGGCCGGTGGGTTCCGGGCGGGCCGGACCGGGGCGGCCGAGGGGCAGGCCCTGTTCCAGTCGGCTGCCCCGGGCTCGCCGTACGACGAAGCCGTGCTGTTCCGCGCGGACCGCGACCGCGTCGAGGAAGGCCGAACGCCCCGTGCCCGGAGTTCCGGTGACCGCCATGAGGACGTTGTCGCCGGTTTGCGTACTGTTCATCGCACGTTGGACCGTGTCGAGATTCTTTATCCGCTCCAGGAGCCGCACGGATCCTCCATTCATCAGCGGAGTCGGGCAAGCATGAGCCATTCTTGCCCGGTTGAACCCGCGAGTCGCCTGGACAAGAAGGCCCCGATGCCATCACAGAAAAACCACAGAACTGTCATATCGTAAGGATTATGAGTTCGAGACGATCAAAGCCGGCGCATCCGGTTCCCTCGGTTCCCTCGGTTCCCTCGGTTCCCTCGTTCTCTGCCTCCCGTTCCCACACGCTCAGAACGGGAACCGCCGCCGTGCCGACCGCCCCGCCACACGGGCCGTCCACCTGCCCGGTCCGGGGCGAACACCGCGGCGCACGCTGCGTGGTGATGCTGGGCTCCCCCGGCTGTGGCTCGGTGGACGCCATCGTCCGCCATGTCAGTGTCACGTACGGACGGGAGGCGAACGTACGGCGCGTGGGCTGCCGGCGTGAAGCGGCCGGCACGGAGCACGCCGTGCTGCGACGCCTGCTCGGCGCCTCGCCGCCGGGACACGAAGTCCGTTACGCGACCCACTCGTTGGTCTGCGGGCTGCTGGCGCGCGGGCCGCTCGTCCTCGCCATCGGCGATGCGCAGTGGTGCGACGAGGGCACGCTCCGCTTCATCGACCAGCTGATGCGCGCCACGTACCGGCAGCCGCTGACCGTCCTGCTGCACCTGCCCCACGGGGTGCCGGGGCCCGCCGCGGCGGCGTTCCACGAACTGGCGACGCGGGACTACTGCACGGTCATCGACGCCGCGGGCCTCCGGCCCGCCGACACCGCCCGGCCGGCCGCCGAAGACCTGGCCGAACTCGCCCGGCGCGAACCCCGGTTGATCGAGGTCGCCCGGGCGGCGGCGGCACTCGGCAGCACCGACCCGGACCTCGTCGGCGCCCTGGCCGGGCTCCCGTCCAAGGCGACGGGCCGGCTCCTGGAGGAGGCCGGGGCCCGCGGACTGCTCCCGGGGCCCCTACCGGCCCACGGCGCCCCCTCGCTGCTGGACCTCCTGCCCGAGGCCGAGCGGGAGCGAATGCGCGCCCAGGCCGCCGAGATCCTCAACGACGCGGCCAAACCGGCCGAGCAGGTGGCCGATCTGCTGCTCGAGCAGAACACGCTGGACCGCTCCTGGATGCGTGCCGTCCTCAAGGAGGCGGCGGCAGCCGCCCGGCACGACCGCCCGGCTGCCGCGGTGTCCTACCTGGCGCGGCTCCACGCCGCCGACACCGACGATGCCGCCGTCCGCCTCGACCTCGCCACCGCGCTGGTCGACATCGATCCCCTGGCCGCCCGGGAACACCTCACCCACCTCGCCGGGACGCCTCCCGGCACGGACGATCCACTGGTCCGGGCCCACGCCGCCGACCTGCTCCGGCTCACCTCCCTCATGGTGCACGACTCCCCCGACACCCCCGCCGCGCTCGACGCACTGCTGCGTGAGCTGGGCCCCGGCCGCCAGGACGGCCCGCCGACCGGGCGGGCACGTCGGGCTCCGGCCACCGCCGTCCCCACGGCCTCTGCGGTTCCCGAGGTCTCTCCGGTCTCCGCGATCCCTGCCGCCCTCACCTCACCCGCCTCCTCCACCGTCCCGGTCCTCACCGACCACCCGACCGAGCGCATGGTCCTCGCCGTCCGCGCGCTGCGCACCGCGCTGACCGCCTCCGGGCCGGAGGCGCGGGAGACGGCGGTCGCCGACGCCCGTCAGGTCCTCTGGTCCGGACGGCCGCACACCGCCTGGGCCAGGGTCGCCGCAGCGCAGGTCCTCGCACTGGCCGACGACAGCGCGACCGCACTCGACCAGTTGCAGCGGACCGTCGCCGACAGCGCCGAACGCGAGGAGACGTGGGCCGAGTGCCACGCCGCTTCGGCGCGGGCCATGGTGCTGCTCGCATCGGGCCAGGCCACCGAGGCGGCCGAGGCGGCGTCGGCCGCGTCCCGTCTCTCCGAGGCAGAGGGCACGTCGGGGCGGAGCCGGCTGGCGTCGATCGCCCTCGCCCACGCCCTGGTCGCCCGGGGCGACCTCGACCGGGCACAGGAGGTACTGCTCCGGCTCGACGGCCGCCGGCTCGACGACTGCGTCTGGGAGTACCACCACCATCTGACGGCCCTGGCCCTGGTCGAACGTGGCCGTGGCCGGCCCGAGCAGGCCCTGCGTCTGCTCGAGCGGTGCGGGGCAAGTCTCGCCGCCGCCGGCGTGGGCAACCCGGTGTTCACCCTCTGGTGGGTGCACAGCACCGAGTTGCTCATGCGGCTGGGCCGGCCGGGCGCCGCCGCCCGACGGGCCGAGTTCGGTCGGCAGTTGGCCGAGCGATGGCCGACGGCCCGCAGCACGGGGCTGAGTCTGCTGGCCCGGGGCGTGTCGGCCGACCCGGCCGGCTGCGTCGAACTGCTCACCGAGAGCGCCCGGGTCCTGGCCCAGAGCTCCGACCGGCAGTCCCACGCCCTCGCCGAACTCCGCCTCGGCAAGGCCCTGCTGCACCGGTCGGACCGGGGTGCGCCCTCCCGTCTGCGCGCGGCGCTGGCGACCGCCGTGCGGTACGGCCTGACCTCCGTCGCCGAACAGGCACGGTACGCGCTCCGCTCGGCGGAGGGCCGGCACACCCTGGCGGCGCTCAGCCACGCCGAACGTCCCGTGGCGGAACTGGCGGCGGCCGGGAAGTCGAACCGGGCGATCGCGGACGCCCTGCATCTGACGGTACGCACGGTCGAGTACCACCTGACGAACGTGTACCGGAAGCTCGGCGTCCCCGGGCGGGCCGGCCTCGCGAAGTGGTTCCCGGCGCACGGACCGCAGCCCGCCGAGGCGCGAGCGCTCGGCGAGGCACGGTGAACCGGCCGCCCCGACCACCGGGTTCACCCGGCGCGCCCGACGGGCTCCTGGAACGGGCCGGGGAACTGGCCGTGTTGGAGCGGGCCGTGCGCCGGGTCGCGACCGGCGGGACGGCCACCGTCCTCGTGCGCGGGCGCCCGGGCACCGGACGCAGCGCCCTGCTCGCCGAGGGCGCGGCCCTCGCCCGGCAGTCCGGCCTGCACGTCCTCACGGCACCCGGACAGGCCGGGCTCGCCTCGATCGACGGCCCGTCGGCCCTGTTCACCGACGACACCCGGGGCACATCGGAGGCGGAACGGGCCACGTGCCCCACGGGCCACCCGAAACCGCGACCCGCGTTGTGGGTGGTCGTCGAGGGCCCCGGGGGCTCCGAGGACTCCGACCCGGCGCCGCTCGGCGCGCAGACCGGTCCCGGATACGAGCTGTCGCTGCGCCCGTTGACCGAGCAGGCCGTACGGACGCTGCTCGCACGGGCGTACGGCGAGGAGGCGGCCGACTCGCTCCTGCCGGCCGCGACCGCCGCGACCGGCGGCAACCCGGCGGTCCTGTGCGCCGCGCTCCGGCGATGGCCCGGCCCGCCTCCCGACGCCGCCGAATTCGCCGCGCTCGCCGACCAGACGGGCCGGCACCATCTGAGGACCGTACTGGCGCGGGCGTCCGCGCGGGCGTCCGCGCTCGTCGCGGCGAGCGCGGTGGCGGCGGGGCACTTCTCGTTCCGCCAGGTCTGTGAGCTGGCCGGGATCTCCGTGCCGGACGGCGAGCAGGCGCGTACGGAGCCGGCCGTCACCGGCCTGCTCGACTCCGCCGTACGGCCCCGGCTGTACGACCCGCTGGTGGCCGAGCGGGCACTCGGCCTCCTGGACGGCGACCGGCGCCGTGAACTCCACGAGCGTGCCGTGCGGTTGGCGCACCGCGAGGGTTTCCCGCAGGACGTGCTCGGCCGGCTGGCCGCGCGGACCTCGCTGGACGAGCCCTGGGTGCCCGGCGCGCTCCACGCGGCGGGCGCGGCCGCGCGCCGGTCCGGCGACGACGACGCGGCGGTGGTGTTCCTCGAACGGTCGTTGGACCACGGAGCGGCCGACGGGCTGCGCACGGACGTACTGCTGGAACTGGCGAAGGCGCAGTCGTCGCGGCGGCCGGCGGCGGCCGAGCGCGGATTCCGGCGGATCCTGAGGGAGACCGGCGTCCCGGACCGGTCCGGGGCCCTGTTGTTCGCCGCCGACATGCTGGCGCTGCGCGCCGGGGACGACGCGGCGGAGGCGCTCAGCGAGACGGCGGCGCGGACGACGTCGGAGGCGGAGCGACGCACGCTCCGCGGCCTGCACGCGCTGACCGCGGAGACCTGCCCGCCCGGATCGGTGCCGGACGCCTCGGCCCTCAATCCTCAAGGCGACCGGGTGACCACGGAGTTCGACGCGGTCCGGGCCGCGGCCGGGGCCTGGCGGCACTGTCTGGCCGGGCGGAGGATCGGCGAGGCCCGCCGGCTGGCCGGGACCGTGCTGCTCCGGGGGGGAAACGGGCTGTTCACTCCCCGGCTGTTCGCCGCACGCGTGCTCGCCGTCACCGAGGACGTGGCGCTGGCCCGGTCCGGGCTGCAGCGGATCACGGCCGAGGCACGACGGCACAGGGTGAGCCCCGTGACCGGGCAGGCACTGCTGGGACTTGCCGAACTCGCCTTGCGCACCGGTGAGTTGGAGCAGGCCAGGGAGCGGCTGGCAGAGGCGGTCGCCGAAGTGCCCAGGCACCACTGGCATCCGCGGACACTGCCGAGGCTGACCGCGGTGGAGGCACTCGTCGCCCTGGAGTCCGGACGGACGGACCTGGCGGAGTCGATCCTGGAGCGGTCGGCCCGGGCGGAGGCCCCGCCGGACCACACCGAGCACGGTCTGGGCCGTGCCCACCTGCTGTTCGCCCGGGGCGTCCTCTGCCTGCGCACCGGCCGGACCTCCGAGGCGAGGGCGCAGCTGCGCGAGTGCGGCCGGATTCTACGGCCCCTCGGCTGCGTGAACCCCGCCGTCATTCCCTGGCGTTCGCACCTCGCCATGGCGGAGGCGGCCTGCGCGGCCCCGCAGGCGGCGGAGCGCCTGGTGGTCGAGAGCCTCACGGCGGCCCGGACCTGGGGCGCGCCGGGCGCGGTCGGCGCCGTCCACCTCTGGGCGGGGCCGGCCCTCCCCGACCGTACGGCGCTCGGGCATCTACGGACCGCGGTACGTCTGCTCGCCGGCATGCCGACCCGGAGACTGTACGCGCGGGCGATGGTCGCGCTGGCCTCCACCCTGCTCGACACCGGCCGGTCGACGGAGGCCCGGAGCCTGCTCGACGAGGCGGTCAGACGGGGCCGGCCGTTCCCGCTCACCGAGGAGGTCGCCGCCCGGCTCGCCGCTCAGCCCTCCGCGAACCGGGCACGGCTGAGTCCGGCCCAGCTGCGGGTCGCCCTGCTGGCGGCGGAGGGCCGGTCGAACACGGCGATCTCCGAGGAGCTGTCGGTCGGCGTCCGCACCGTCGAACTCCACCTGACGCACACCTACCGCGCCCTGGGCATCAACGGCCGCTCCGACCTCGCGGCGGTGCTGGGCCACCCGTAAGGCCCTACGCGCCCAGCGCCTCCCCCAGGCCCGTACCCACGAGCCCCTCACGCAGGGCGACCGCGGCGGCCTGGGTGCGGTTGGGGCAGTCGAGCTTGGCCAGCACGAGCGCGACGGTGCGTTTGGCGACATGCTCGGACACCTCGAGGGCCTGCCCGATCTGCCGGTTGCTGAGCCCCTCGACCAGCAGTTCCAGCACCCGCCTCTCCCGCTCGGTGAGCTGCCTCCTCGGAAACCGGGTCCACGGCCCGGCCGCGCTCCGGGCGGGCCGGACGGACCGGGGGACTGCCACCGTCTGCCCGGCCGGCACCGCCAGCCGGATCCCCTCGGCCGACTTCCGCAGGGCCTCGTCGAGCCCCTCGCTGGTCAGGGCGTCCTGGTCGAGGATTCCGTCACAGGGCACGACCTCGCCGGACGCGGCGCGCCGCACCTCGGCACCGGGCAGCACCAGCAGGACCCGGACCCCGTTGCGGCGGACGACCTCCGCCAGTCCGGCGACCCACGCGTCCTCGCCCTCCCCGGCGCCGTTCACACACCAGAGCACCAGCACGTCGCAGGAGAGGATGAGCAGTTGGACGGCGTCCTCGGGCGACCCCGTCGTGAACTCCTCGGGCCGGAAGACGGTGGTCTGCTTCACGTGGGCCGCTTCCTCCAGCATGGCTGCGAGCCCACTACGCGCGACAGCACCCCGCGCCACGACCGCGACCCTGACCGATCCCTGGTTCATCCAGCGCCCCTGTCCATCCGCCGCCCGGCTCCCCCACCGAGCCTCCGTCGCACAATCCCAGCGATTATGTCCCGACGGGGTGCGGTTTTGCGCCATCCGGAGGGTTGCAGTAGATCGACGATCCAGTCACCACTCCGCGACATACGGTCATTCCGCCCCCTCCCCCGACCCCCACCCACAAGATCTCGGCCATACGCGCACCTGCCCGGCCACCCCAGGCCCCCAGAGACACACCCGAGCCGAAAGCCATAGATCACCAGTAACCCGTTTTGTCAGCAAAATCAGCTGGATCGGGCGATCCGTACCAGTGTCGCGGGTATGACCGCCGAACGGGGTCCGTTGACAGAACACGGGCAAGATCACACAATCGCCGTCATGACCACGTACTGGTTCGTCAGGATGTCGGTGACGCCGCGCGTCCCGGACCGAACCGGCTGCGAGCGCTCCGGCCGATAGCCGACCGCATCCTCTGCCCCGGGCCGGCCCCCTCACCACCCGGGCCCGCTTCCCGGCCAACGGCCTCTCCCAGCCCCTTTCCCGGGCCGCCCCGACCATCCATCCCGCACACCCGCGTACGGCGTGTGTGCCCCTCGGCGTCCGCGACGCCGGACGGTCCGCGCTCCATGCCCCGAAACGGCCGGCCCGTCCCATCCCCATGACCCGACATGACCCGTTCGAACCCCGTGTGCAGAGGAAGGACGTCCCATGACCGTCACGAACACCGCACCGCCCGCCACCCTGCGTGAGGCACGCATCCCCGGAGACGGCATCTACGAAGGACGGCGCGTCCTGCGCCGGGTGCCCGAGGGATGGGAGGAGCGGCCCTATGAGCTGTTCGAGCTCGAGCCGCAGGCGCGCACGATCGGCGCCGAGATCAGAGGGGTCGACCTGTCCCGCCCGCTCGGCCCCGAGCTGCACGCCGAACTCCACCGGGCCCTGCTGGAGTGGAAGGTGCTGTTCTTCCGCGGTCAGCACCTCGCCTCCGACCGGCAGCGCGCCTTCGCACGCCACTGGGGCGAGCTGGAGACCAACCCGCTGCTCGCCGCCGGTTCCAGCGAGGACGTCGTCCGCTTCGACAAGGGCAGCGGGTCCACTCCGACGTTCGAGAACGTCTGGCACGCCGACGTCACCTTCCGCGAGCGGCCGGCGCTCGGTGCCGTCCTCCAGTTGCGCGAGGTGCCGCCGGCCGGCGGCGACACCCTGTGGGCCGACATGGCCGCCGCCTACGACAACCTCCCGCAGGACGTGAAGGACCGCATCGACGGCGCCCGCGCCGTGCACGACTTCATCCCCGGTTTCGCCCGGTTCTACGGACCCGAACGGCTCGCGCCGCACCAGGAGCACTTCCCGCCCGTGGAGCACCCCGTCGTGCGCACGCATCCCGACACCGGGCGGCGCATGCTCTTCGTGAACGTCTCCTTCACCACCCGGATCACCGGCATGCCCCGCGAGGAGAGCGACCGGCTGCTGCGCCACCTCTTCCAGCAGGCGCACATCCCCGAGTACCAGGTCCGTTTCCGCTGGCAGCCCGGCGACGTGGCGTTCTGGGACAACCGGGCCACCCAGCACTACGCAGTCAACGACTACGGCCCCCACCGCCGGGTCGCCGAACGCGTCGCCATCGCGGGCGACCGCCCCTTCTGACCTTCCGGCGCACCGGATCACCCGTAGGTGTACCGCGCACCGCTTTCCCTCACCCACCGTCGCCGCCGCACTTACCGTCGTACGCCTCGCGATACGACGGTAGGTGCGTATGACGGAGGGGTGCGGGTGTCGGTGGACGGTGAAGCGGTACAGGTCAGGGGCGAGGCGGACGAGGCTGGCTGGGAGGTCGACCCGGACGACGAGTGGGGAGTGGCCGTCATCACCACAGTGGGGCGGCAGTTGAAGCTGCGGCGGGAGTCCGTGGGCATGCGGGTCGCCGACTTCGCGGCGGCGATGGGCTACGGGGAGGACCTCGCCTACAAGGTCGAGGCCGGCAACCGCATCCCCCGCCCCGAGTACCTGGAGAAGGCCGACGAGATCCTGGGCGCGGGCGGACTGCTCACCGCGATGTCGGAGGACGTGGCGAAGGTCCGGTACCCGAAGAAAGTGCGGAACTTGGCGAAGCTGGAGTCCCAGGCGGTGGAGCTGTTGTCGTACGGCAGCCACAATCTCCACGGAGTCCTGCAGACCGAGGAGTACGCCCGCGCGCTCCTGAGTACGCGGCGGCCGGTGCTGTCGGAGGACGAGCTGGACAGGGCGGTCGCCGCGCGTACGGCTCGTTCAGCCGTCTTCGAGCGGAGCCCTGCACCGGAGCTGAGCTTCGTGCAGGAAGAGGTGACTCTCCGACGCCCGGTCGGAGGCATCATGGTGTTGCGCAGGCAACTCGAACACCTTCTGGAGTTGGCACAGTTGCGACACGTGTCGATTCAGGTGATGCCGACGTCCCACGGGGACCATCCGGGGACCGGAGGACGGATCCAGATGCTCAAGTTCGCAGACGGTACAGCGGTTGGCCGGGCCGACGACGAGTTCGGCAGCCGTCCCGTCACCGACCTTCGGCAGCTGAGGATTCTGGAGCTGCGCTATGGCATCATCCGAGCCGAGGCGCTGACCGGACGAGAGTCGTCGGCTTTCATCGAACAGGTGCTGGGGGAGACATGAACCGCAAGGGATCGGTCGCAGACGACGTCGAGCCGACCTGGTTCAAGAGCAGCTACAGCGACAGCAGCAACCCCAGCGACTGCGTCGAGGTCGCTATGCCCCCCGGCGCCGGCGCCGTCTTCGTCCGGGACTCCAAGAACCCCCAGGGGCCCCGGCTCACCCTCGCCCCGGCCGCCTGGGCGGACTTCCTGGAGATGGCGGGGTTCGTGAGCTAGGGATGACCGCCAGAGCGGACACCCCCTTCCGCGCCGCAGCGGAGCTTTACAGCGTCGGCAGGTTCTTCCTCAAGCGGGACCCGTCCGGGCAGGGAGCTGTCGATAAATAACTCCTTGGTTTATCAGTGGTGTTGATCGGGTGAGCTGTAGCCGGCGATCGCTGCGAGTTGCTCCGTGGAGGTCACGGTGAGGCCGCCGGTGGGCACTGTGTGGCCGAGTGCGGCGAGGACGGGGGCGGCGTCCCGGAGGGTTGCGCCGATCCTGCTCTTGGACAGGCCGGTCGCCTCGGCAAGCGGCGCCTGTGTCATGGACCAGCGCTTCTGCAGGAGGAAGACGACGAGATGGTCGGCGGCGGACAGTCGCCGGGTGCCGGCGCCGGGACCGCCGTCGGGGCGTTTCCCGGGGAGCAGGACCGGTGGGTGCTGGGTGCAGTAGTCGCGGTAGCGGACGACGAGGTCGTCGAAGGCGGGGGTCTCCAGTCCGGTGAGGCTGGGGTGCCGCAGCCAGGCAGGGAGTTTGTCGCCAGCGGGGAAGCGGCCGAACTCGGCGGGCCGTGCCGGGGGCGGCGGTGCGAGGGGCTCGGGCCGCAGCATGTAGTTCCAGGTGCCGTGCCAGTCGTGCGGGGCGAGGGGGAGGCGGGCCATGACGGTGTCGGGGACGGTGACGCCGGTGGGGTAAGTGCCAGGGTCGAGTTCGGCGTGGACGGCCAGTCCGGTGCGGGTGCGGGTCGCGCCGATGGTGCTGACCACGACTTCATGACTGGTCAGGGGCCTGCCGCGCCAGTTGATGCTGATCTGCGAGAACAGCCGGTGCTCTATCTTGTTCCACTTTGAAGTACCCGGCGGGAAGTGGCACACGCTCACCTCCAGGCCGCTTTCGTGGGCGAAGGCGGCGAGCTCGCTCTTCCAGGCGCGGACCCGGTAGCCGTTGGATCCGCCGGCATCGGCAGTGATCAGCAGGCGGGTGGCATGCGGGTAGCGGTGCCGTCCTTCCCCGTCCCACCAGCGGCGCAAGGTGGCCACGGCGAAGGCGGCAGTGTCGCCGTCGCAGCCCACCGACACCCAGCCGGTGTCCGCGCCGATGTCGTAGATCCCGTAGGGCACCGCCTTCTGGGCGCCCTTCTCGGGAAAGTCGTGGGCGCGTACGCGGACCGGCTGCCCGGCCCGGTGCCACTCGCGCCCGGCGACCGCGTACTCGCCCAGGGTCTCCTTCTTCTTGGCATCCACGCTGATGACCGGCTGCCCGTCCACGAGATACGTCTTGACCTGGTCGTTGATGTAGTGGAACTGGGCGTCCCGGTCGGGGTGGCGGGCACCCTCGGTCGTGCGCGAGGTGCCCTGCAGGGAGAACCCCTCGGCCTTCAGCAGCGCGGCCACCGTGTCGTGGCCGACCCGATGGCCCTGCCGGGACAACTCCGCGGCCAGGGCACGGGTGGACTTCACCGTCCACCGCAGCGGCGACTCCGGATCTCCCCGCTGGTCCGGCTCGACCAGTGCGAGCAACGCCGGGACCAGATCCGGGTCAACGTCTTGTAGCCGCTTGCGGCCCGCGCCCGCCGCCCGGACCCGGCCATCGGGCTCCTCACCGAGTTCCAGCTCACGCACCCCGCGCGACACCGTGGACTCCGCCACCCCCGCAACACCAGCCACCAGGCGAATCCCGCCGTGCCCTCGTACACGGGCAGCGGCCCCCAGCACCAGCCGTCGCTGCCGCTCGTCCAGGTGCGGCAGCAACAACGCGAACGCCTCAACCAGCCCCGCCTCGATCCCCTCCGACACACCCGCATCCTACGGGCCAACAGACCCCAGAAACCAAGGAGTTATTTATCGACAGCTCCCTGCCCGTCCGGGTCCCGCTCCTGGGTTGTCTGAGGAGGGGGAAGCGCCGTCACAACAGCAGTCACGCCAAGATCCGCTGCCTCAGCGAGCAAGCGTGGCGACGTTCAAGGGCTGACACCTGCTGCGGAAGCTCCCCTGCCTCCACAAGGCCGGTCTCCGCCGCATCCGCTTCCACGACGTTCACCATTCCACGGCCACCCTTCTCCTGGAGCAGGGAATTGAACTCGTCGTGATCAAGGAACTCCTCGGCCACGTCCACATCGGCGTCACCGCCACCGTCTACACCCATGTAAGGCTCCGCCTCCAGCGAGACGCCATCGACACCCTTGGCACCGCGCTCGGCAGCCCGGAAAGCGCCGAGACAGTCAGCTCCGACGGCGACGAACCGCCGCCCTGCACCGGTCTCGTCCGCTGACGTTACCGTCAACTACTGCCGCCACCCCACGCTGAAGCCCCGCCAGGACACACCTGACGGGGCTTCAATTTCACTATGGCTACCGGTCCGCCCGCACCCGGAAAACCTTGCCCCCCTTGATTGCGCCAGGACTAGGAGATTCCTGCATCAGGGGGCTTGGCTCTGTAGCGAGGATGAAAACTTCAGCCCAGAAGATATATCCCGCAACGATATAATCAAGCGGATTATCCTCGGAGACTCGAAAAAGTTTACTCTCTCGCCACCTACGCCCAGCCCTCTGTTCTTCAGTTCGCAAAACATCTAGGCCCGCATCCGACACACTGAGACCTGAGTACTGATCGGCCAGCGAGATCCGGGAAACGTCCTGGAATAGAACATCAAAAACCCTAGGGACGCCCCCTTCCTCGCCACCCAAGAATCCGCGAAGCAGGATCTTACTGTGACCTACCTCAATAGCCCACGGTTTGAAAATTCCCCGCAGCTTCAGAGGGAGATGCCCATCTACCAGTTGGTATGTCACTTGAACTTGACCCCAGTCCAGTTTTCAGCACGCCGGTTCCATCGATAGAAGTCCACTTTCCCCATGAGGCCGGCTGCATCAACTTCCATCAACTCCCACTGAGTATGCAAACGCTGTGCAGGGGCCGTAGCCTGTGCGATTTTCAGAGCCTTTGCCGGCCCCTGACTCGCACCGGGGAGACCGTCGAGCATGAAGGATATTCGCCCTTCACCCCTACCCGTCCTAGCAATTGCGCCCTTAACCTCGTCGCGCCAAGTTGCATCCGTCGCTCCGAGGAGGTGACGAGCTTCAACGGTCTCAGCGAATCCCTTCAGATCATGAGCTCGCATACCAAGAGCGACATGATCAACTGGCCCTTCTGTGTTGCAGTTGTGAACCAGGACCGGCGTGGTCCCAGCCAGCACATAGTACGTGTGGGTGTCGCCGACGGTGAGGTTGTGGACCGTTGCCCCGGGGCTGGTCCGGCGTTCGACCGCGGTGATCTGGACGTGAGTGCCGGCGCTGGTCTGGAGCCACTGGCCTGACTTCAGGTCGGTGGCGTCGATCCATTCGCCGAGTTCGGGGACCCAGAAGGGGTGGCCGTCGGTCGCGGTGACCTGGGCGGTCTCGGTGCCCTTCTCGCCGTCGGTGTCGATGGTGACCTTGACCAGGTGCTTCAGGCCCTCGCCCTTGATCTCGGCGGTGACCGTCTCGATGCGCCGCTCACCGGTCTTCGGGTCGGTGGCGACGACCTTGTCGCCGGCCTTGACCTCCTCGATCGGCTTGGTGGTGCCGTCGGCCATCAGCACCTTGGTGCCCGGGACGAAGCTGTTGTCGGTCGGGCAGGAACCGCCGCTTCCGCCGTCGGCCTTGCCCGAGTCGCCGCTTCCGCTGCTGCCGCCCTTGCTGCGGGAGGAGCCACCGGAGTTGCCGCCCGGCTTGGAGCCGCCCTTGCTGCCGCCGCCGGAGCCCTTGCTCACCGACGACACCTTCGGCGCCGCCTTGGCCTGGGCCTGCTTCTGGACGGGGTTGCCGGTCTTCTTGGTCTGGGCGACCGCCTTGTCGCTGGTTCTCTTGGCCTGCTCGGCCGCCTTCTTCTTGGCGCGTTGCGCGGCTTCCTTCTTCGCCTTCTCGATCGCCGCCTTCTTGGCCTTCAGCGCCGCCGCCTCGGCCGCCTTCGCGGCCTTCAGCACGGCCTCGGCTGCCTTCTTCGCCTTCTGGAAGGCCTGGATGGCGTTGATGGTGCGGTCGACTGCCTTGAGGACTCCGGGGATCTTGCCCAGCTTGGACCACGGGATCGCCCCGACGATCATGCCGGCGCACGACCACATGTCACCGCCGAAGCAGGCCATGGCGTCGCTGATGCCGATGAAGTCCTTCAGCGTGCTCCACGCCGCGCCCAGGATCACCGAGGTCAGGGACTTGCCCATGGTGGCCTGCGCCTGCGCGACCTGCGCCGCGGACAGGCCCGCGCCCGCCAGGGCCGCGGCCCGCTCCGAGGCGGTCAGGGAGATGGCCAGACCCGTCGGGTCGGACATCGTCACCGGGTTGTTGTGCGCGTAGGCGTAACCGTTGGACTGCAGCAGGTCGTTCAGGTCCAGCACCGGGTCGGCGGACAGGAAGCGTCCCACCACCGGGTCGTACAGCCGGGCGCCCAGCGGCTGGTAGCCGGAGGCGTCGTCACGCGTCGCGCCCAGGAAACCGGTGTGGCTCTGGAAGCCCACGCCGACCGACTCCGCGCCGCGCTGGTTGCCGAACGGGTCCTGCTTGCGGATCCGCACCGGCATGTCGGTGGTGAGAGCGACCTCCGTGTACGTGCTGCCCTGGTGGTCACCGGTGAGGGCGACCAGTGCCCCGTCGGTGTTGCCGTTGCCGTTGCCGTAGCGCATGACCGCGCCGCCCGGCACCGAGTAGGTCCGCTGGGTGTTGACCATGACGCCGCCCCGCTGGACGGTGACCTCGGCCTCGCCCAGGTGCAGGGTGGCCTGCTTGCCCTTGATGGTCAGCAGCTGCGCGCCGTCGGGACCGTAGATGTGCCGGGTGTCGTTCTGCGGCGCCCACTGCTGCTCGGACTTCGTGGCGTTGCAGGTGGCGAGCACGATCGGGGTCGAGTCCGCCGGGCTGGCGTCCTTGACCGCCAGGCACAGGCCCGAGTCGACGTGGGTGAGCTGACCGGACGCGTTCCGCCTCAGTTCCTGGGCGGCCGAGTCGTCGCACTCCTGCACCTGCAGGGCCGAACCCGCGGTGTTCGCGGCAGGCTCCACGCACCACTTGTCGTAGGCGGTCAGCGTGCCCCGGTCGGCGTCGGCCTGGTCCGTCCCCGGGGTGGGGGTGAAGCGCCAGCTCTGCGCCAGGGAGGTGTTGCAGGCGTACAGCTGGACCGGCTGGCCGGGGGCGGGCCTGCCGCTCTTCACGTCGAGGCACTTGTCGGCCAGGCCCACGTACGGGGTCTTGCCGCCGGCGCCCTGGCCCTTGATCCGGTCGATCTTGCCGTCGTAGGTCCAGGTCAGCTCCTGCTTGTCGCCGTTCTGGAGGGAGGTGACGGACTTGGTCTCACCGGTCAGCTCGTACAGCCGCTCGGCCTCGGTCTTGACCTGGGCGCCCTCCGGCGTGGTGTACGCCTTGGACACCTTGGTCAGCGTGTGCGGCTGGGTGCCGTCGGCCTTGCCGTAGGAGTAGGTGGTCGTGGCGTCCTTGCCGGCGTCGCCGCCGAGGTCCTTCTCGGTCAGCTTGGTGCGGTTGCCGACCAGGTCGTACTCGTACTCCTGCCAGTAGCCGGTCTTGTCCTTGCCGGCCGTCACGTTCGGCGTGCCGTCGCCGCTCTTCGGGCCGGCGCAGGCGGTCTGGTCCTTGGCGGTCCAGGCCGTCTTCAGCTGGCCGAGCGGGTCGTAGGCGAAGCACTGCCGCTCGGCGATGCCGTCCGAGTGCTCACGGATGGAGGTGACGTTGCCGGCCGGGTCGTAGGTGTAGGACCGGTTGGAGACGAGGTGGCCGCCGACGAGGCTCTTGTCGCCGGTCTGCTCGCGGTAGACCGACTGGTCCTTGAGTTCGCCGCTGCCCTCGTCGTAGGAGTTCTGCGCCCAGACCCGGTACGGCTGCGCGCCCAGGGTCGAGCGCAGCACCTGGCCGTAGGAGTCGTAGACCGTCTCGGCGCCGTACCAGTCCTTGCCGGAGACCGACAGGGGCTTGCCGTCCTTGTTGTAGCGGACGACGAGCTTCTCGGCGTCGAACCGGCCGACCGCCGGAAGCGAGGCCTCCTTCAGCGCGCCGGTGTCGTTGTACGTGTAGCCGTAGGTGTAGGAGGTCTTGAAGCCCCAGGTGTCGGCCAGCGTCTGCGGCAGGGTCAGCGTGGTGGAGGTCGGCTGGTAGTCCTTGGTGTAGCCGTCGATCCGCTGGGTGTACGCCGCGCCGTCGGTGTGGCGGGTGGCGGTGGCGGGCATGCCCTTGCCGCCGGGGGCCGAGTCGTAGCCGAAGTCGGCGAGCAGCTTGCCGGTGGCGCCGCCCAGGCGCTGTTCGGTCGGGCGCGACAGGATGTCGTAGCCGTTCCAGACGGTGACGTCGCGGGCGTTGGTGGTGGTCAGAACGCGGTCGCGGTGGTCGTAGGTGGTCCGTGTGGTGCCCGCGTCCGGGTCGGTGGCGGTCACCTGCCGGCCGCGGTGGTCGTACGTCCACGTCCACGGGTGCGTCTTGTCGGCGGAGTTGGTCGCCTTCACCAGCTGACCGTGCGCGTCGTACGTGTAGCGCATCGACGTGTGGCCGTCGGGCGCCTCCGGGTTGAACGTGTCCACCCGGGAGGTGCGGCCGAGCGCGTCGGTGAAGACGCGGTACGACGAGGCTCCGGTCGGCTGGATCACCTTCGACCAGTCCGGGCCGTACTCGTAGCGGGTGGCCCGGGCCGGGACCGGCTCCGAGGTCGCTTCCTTGGTCTCGGGGTCCGTGACCTTGAGGACCGGCGTCTCCGTCAGCACGCGGCCGAGGCCGTCGTAGGTGTACCGGGTGATGTTGGGGACGGCCGTGTCGGCGAGCGGGGTGAACAGCTCGCCCAACTCGGCCTCGTGGGTGAGGTAGGCGTTGTTGGTCTGCCAGACCTCGCCCGAGCTGTTGTACAGCGTGTCGGTGATCAGGTGACCGTTGCCGTCGGCCTCCTCCTGCGTCTGCCGCTCGCGGCCGAGGCCGTCGTAGAGGGTGACGGAGGTCTCGACGCGGTCGTTGTGGCCGCGGCTGTGGGTGGTGACGAACGGGGGCTTGCGGTCCGGGTTCTCCGGGTCGTACTCCGGGATGGTGTAGACGGCCCGGAAGTCCGGGACGGACGAGCTCGACGGGGTGCGGCCCGGGGCCCACGCCTCGAGGAGGCGGCCCAGCGGGTCGTACTTCGCCTCGCTGACGTGGCCGTTGGCGTCCGTGGTCTTCAGCCCCGTCGAGCGGCCGGGCTCCAGTTCCTGCTTCTGGGTGTGGCCGACGGCGTTGGTCTCGGTGATCTCGAAGACCTGGCCGGTGGACGGGGTGTAGGCGATCGTGCCGGACTTGCCGTCCGGGTCGGTCTGCTTCACCACGCGGCCGATGGCGTCGAACTCGCTGGTGCCGTTGGTCTGGAAGCCGGTGCCGGCGCCGTTCAGCGACCAGGTCTGGGTGGCCAGGCCGCGGGTGGTGCCGGCGAGCGCGGTGCCGTAGGCCGTGCCGTCGTAGGCGGTGCGGGTGGCGCCGCTCAGCGTGGACAGGTCGGCGAAGTCGGCGTTCGCGCAGGTGGTCGGCGAGACCAGGGCCTGCTTGGTCAGGCCGATGAGGTTCTTGCCGGTGTGGTGCAGGTACTCCAGCTTGGTGCAGGACTCGTCGCCGTCCTCGCCGGTGTCGCCGAGCGACTCCACCTGGGTGGGCAGGCCGTGCGTCGACTCGAACGTCGTCTTCGTCCGTACGACGCGCTCGGTGCGGGTGTCGTCACCGGTGCCGGAGGACTTGGTGTACGCGATCTCCTCGGGCTCCGTGACGCGCCAGGCGCGCAGCGGGCTCAGGTCGTCGTCGCGGTCGCGCTTGCCCAGTTCGGTGACGGCCGGGACGGTGACGCTGCGGGAGAGCCAGTCGGTGTCGGCGTCGGAGGCGCTGGTGTAGGTGAGTTCTTCGGCGATGCGGCCGGCGAACGGTTCGCGGTCCTTGGCGATCTCGGCGCCGGTGATGTCCTTCACCGGGACGGTGTCGCCCATGCCGCGGAAGTAGCGGGTGACGGCCTTGGACTTCTTGCTGCCGACGGTCGGTTCGTCCGTGCCCGTGATCACCGTGGTCTGCTCGAAGCCGGCGAACTGGGAGTAGGTGCGGGTGGACTTCTTGCTGAACTCCGCCTCGCCGAGCTTCCAGCCGGCGTTCTTGTACGCGTAGGCGGTCTGCGTGCTGAACGCGCCATCGACATTGGGGAGTTCCTCGATGGATTCCACGACGTACTTGTGGAACCAGTCGATGTCCTCGACCTCGGGGTCGGGGTGCCAGAACTGCGGGTAGCACAGGCGGGTGTTGGACTTCAGCTCGGCGGTGTCCTTCTTGCCGGGCAGTCCGGTGCCGGTGGCGCAGTCACCCGCGGCCGGCTTGTAGGTGACGACGGTCTCGCCGCCGTACTCGTTGATGACCCGCGCGATGCGGAGCCGGGAGAAGCCGGGGCGCGGGTCGTCGCGCCGCATGACCCGGTTGGGCATGTCGTCCGCGTTGGACTCGAAGCGCACCGCGTTGAGGGTGAGGCTGTCGTCGGTGGAGCCCTTGCGGGCGTAGCCGGTCCGCTGGATCGACTCCAGCCACAGGGCGGTGTTGGGGCCGGTCCTCAGGACCGGGAAGCTCTGCTTGAGCGCGTACCGGTCCACCACTTGGCGCTCTTCGGTGTCGGTGCGCCGCTGGGCGGAGGTCTGGATCTGAGTGAGGCGCTTGCGGCTCCAGAACGTCGGTCCGGCGTTCCAGCACTTCTTGCCGGCCTCGCACCGCAGGTCGGCCGGGGTGTCGTACCAGATGCGGTACTTGCCCGGGTCCTTGTCGGCGAAGTTCGCGTCGGAGCAGGTGAGCGACCCCTCGGTCAGGCAGCGTTCGGCGACCGTGAAGCTGACGCGGGCCGGGGCGGGTGCGGAGAAGATGCTGTCCCTGCGCTGGCCGTAGTCGATACGGCTCAGGTAGCCGCCGCGGTCGTAGACCACCGGGGCCTTGAAGTTGAAGTTGCGGGCGTAGTAATTCTTCTCGGTCTTCCACCACAGGGACATGGCGTTGCCGTGGACGTCCTCGACGTAGTCGAGGTTCCAGCGCCAGCCCTGGGTGCACCAGGAGCCGGCCCAGTCGCCGGCCTTGTAGCAGTCCTCGCCCGGGTGGTTGCCGTACACCGGCACGGTCAGCACCGAGTCGGTGACCGGCTGCCCGTCGGTCCAGCCCGGAAGCTTGTGCTTGCCGAAGTGGTAGCGGGTGCCGTCGCGGGTGGTGACGACCCAGTACTCACCGTTCCTGGCGCCGTTGCCGCTCGTGGAGTCCTTGACCCGCTCGATCTTGGAGCCGTCGCCGTTGGCGGTGAACCAGGTGCCCTTGTCCTCGTCCCACACCAGCTCGGTGGTCATACCGCCGAGCGAGAGCGTGGCGTTGTCCGAGCCCCAGCACATGTCCGCCGTGCGGTGCGTGGCGTTGTTCGAACCGGACTTCTTCGAGTCCTGGCGGCAGTTGGCGTAGGTGCGGGTGATGGAGCCGGGGTTGTAGTCCCAGCCGTCGCCGATCCAGGAGGCCTGGTTGTTGGTGGCGGAGGTACGTCCGTCGACGGACTGCGAGGAGTAGCTCAGTGCGATCTTCGGCATCAGGCCGCCCGCGGTCTCGGGGACCTGGACCTGGTAGCCGTAGGTGAAGGCGCCCGAGGAGGCGCCGGCCGACCAGGAGCCGGCGGACAGCAGCGGCGTCGCGGTGAAGTCGCCGGCGGCGGAGGCACCGGTGTCCATGGCACCGATGACCTGCGGGCCGGAGGCGCCGACCGCCTGGAGGGCGCCGGTGCGCGCGGAGGCGGTGCGGGCCGAGGCGCCGGAGGGCTTCGGGGAGGACTCGTCGGCCTCGGGGGACTTGTCGTCCCCGGGTTCGGGAGACGGCTTGGCGTCGGACTCGGGGTCCTGCTCGGCACCCGGCTCCGGAGCCTGCCTGGCGGCCGCTTCGCCGCCGAGCAGGTTGGCGACCGGGACCGAGCCGGTCAGGACCTTGTGGGTGGCGGCGTTCTTCGGGGCCTTCGCCTCGGTCGGCGCCTCCTTGGCCGGCACCACCTCCACCGTGCTGCGCAGCAGTTCGGCGTCGTCGCCGTCCGCCTTGCCCGACATGGTCTGTACTCCGCCCTCGGCGGCGCAGTCGCCGCTGTCGGGGGAGGTCAGGACGCATTCGGGCAGCAGTACCAGGCCGAAGCGGTCGGCGGCCTGCGGGCCGTAGAGGTCGGCGAAGGAGGTGGTGTCGACGGCGAGTGCGACCTGTGCGGCCGGGTCCGCCGTGGCCGGCGGGGTGACCCGCATGATGAGGCCGGAGACACCGGCGTCCTGGGAGGCGGACGGCGCGGCCAGGTCGACCTGCCACTCACCGGCGATCGCGGCCGGGTCGGTGCCCTCGGGCACGCCGAGCGCGATGGGCAGACCGTCGGAGACCGGGACCATGGCGCCGGCCTCGGCGTCCTCGGACAGGGTCGCGGTGCCGCTGTCCTCCGCCCAGGGGGTCACGGCGACCGGCTCGTACGGGTCGACGGGGACCTCGGGCGCGGTCGTCAGGTTCTTCTCGGCCTCCTCGTCCCCCTCGATCGAGGTGCTCTCCGGCAGGTCGGGAAGGTCGACCGATTCCTCGCGGCTCATGCCGGGGCCGGGAACCGCCCATGCCTCAGCGCTGAGGCTCGTGACCATCAGCGTCGAGGACAACAGGAGGACGGTCGCCATGCGGCCGTGCCGACGACGCCGTCGTTGTGACTCCGTCAGGGCCAGGCGTTTACGCCCCAGCCAGGACAGCGGACTCTGAGCACGCATGCGCGTCGACTCCCACCCAGGCAATACGAATATGCCCGCACCCTCTGTCATGAGCGCCGCATGCTTCAAGATCGCCGGAATCGGAGCGGAGTGAACTCATGTGATGTGAACCACGGTTGATCTGATGTCAGAACACCCCTTCCGCTATCCGACGGCCCGTACGGCGGAAAACCACCTCCATCCGCGCACAACGGATGATCAAAAGCCGCACATGCGGCACCGGCAGGCGCACCCCCGCGCGACCACCTGAAGAACATCACAGCTTCATAACTTCCTTACATGTGGACAACTTGCATGGAACGTGTGATCGTTTGCGCGCCCATGCCCCGTGACCTGCAAGTCCGGGGCCGTCCGTGCTGTCCCCATCCGCCTGGTCCACACGGGAGTGACCGCCGCCGTGCCCGCGCCGCCTCGTTTCCTCAGCCCCTTCGTGCGCACGCGCACCAGGCTGGCCCTCACCCTCGGTCTCGTTCTGGCCGCCCTGACCGCCGCCCTGTTGCCCTGGTGGCTTCCTGACGAGGCGTCAGCGCCGCAGGCGGGCAGGACGACCGACGCGAAGCCGGCGACGACCGGACCCCGTGACGAGGCCGCCGCCGCGGCCGAGGCCCGGCGCACCCGCAAGAAGGTGCTCGTCGGCACGGCGACCACCGCCACCTCGCGGACGTGGGCGCTGCCCGACGGGAGGATGCGCACCGAGATCGCCGCGCTCCCCCGGCGGGCGAAGAACGCCGAGGGAGCGTGGGCGCCGATCGACAACCGGCTCCAGCGGACCGGGAAGGCCGGCGACGCCCTGGGCGTCCGCCCGGTCAACCCGGCGGTGCCGGTGCGGTTCTCCAGCGGCACCCCCGGCCGCAAGGACCGCGCCGACCGCTCCTACGCCCGGCTGCCGCTGGCCGGGGAGTCCGCCGTGAAGGACACCGTGCTGGCCGAGGTGGACCTCGGCGGCCACACCGTCGCCTACACCTGGCCGGGCGAGCTGCCCGAGCCGGTGCTCGACGGTCCCCGGGCCCTGTATCCGGAGGTGCTGCCGGGCGTCGACCTGCTCCTGGTCGCACGCGAGGAGGGCGGATTCGCCCAACTGCTGATCGTCAAGAACCGTGAGGCCGCGCAGGGCGAGGCGCTGGCGAAGGTCTCGTACGGGCTGCGCTCGGAGACGGCCGTGTTCCGGTACGACGAGGAGGGCAGCAGCGTCACGGTGCTCAACGGGGCCGGTGAGGAGATCGGCTCCGTCCCGACGCCGTTCGCCTGGGACTCCGGCGGCCGTGACCCCGAACTGCCCGAAGGCGAGGAGCCCCGCGCTTCCGTCGCCGCGCCGGCCGAGGTGCTGAAGCTGTCCGGTCTGAGCGGCATCGAACCCGGTGCGCGGCAGGCCCGGATGCCGATGCGCCTGGAGGGTGACAAGTCCAAGGCGGCCCGGATCGACCTGGGTCTGGGCGAGTCCGGTCTGCTGACCGACCCGGAGACCCGCTTCCCCGTGTTCGTCGACCCGACCATCAGGGGCCCCTGGGAGGCCTGGACTGTGGCGTACAAGCCGTACCCGAACAGCAGCTTCTGGAACGGCACCAACTTCAGCTCCGGCACCTCGGACGCCCGCGTCGGCCACGAGGACGACACGAACGGCACCGCCCGCTCCTTCTGGCGCATGAAGTACGACAGCCGCCTGAAGGGTGCGGAGATCTCCTCCGCGACCTTCAAGGTGCGCAACCACCACTCCTGGTCCTGCACCAAGCGCGAGTTCCAGTTCTGGATGACCGGGGCGATCTCCTCGGGCACGACGTGGAACAAGCAGCCGAGCTGGACGACGAAGCTCGACTCGAAGTCGTTCGCGCACGGCTGGTCCTCCAGCTCCTGCCCGGACGCCTTCGAGTCGTTCGACGTGAAGGCCGCCGCCAAGAAGGGCTCGGACAGCAGCTGGTCGAGCATCACCTTCGGCATGCGCGCCACCAGCGAGTCCGACACCCAGACCTGGCGGAAGTTCGAGGCGAAGACGGCGGAGCTGGAGGTCGTCTACAACCGCAAGCCGAGCGAGCCCACCGGCGGCAAGTCCGTACCCGGCGGTACCTGTGCGGTCGCCCCGGGCGCGGGCGTGACCATCGGCAAGACCAACATCACCCTGTCGGCGAACGCCAAGGACCCCGACGGCAACCTCCGCGAGCTGCAGTTCCGCTTCTGGAAGACCGGCGGGACCGTCCCGGCCGCCAAAATCGCCAAACCCGACTCCAGCGGCACCGCCAGGGTGACCATCCCCACCACGTTCCCCCTGGAGGACAAGACCACCTACTCCTGGGACGTGCGCGCCGTGGACACCGAGAACGCGGCCTCCACGTACTACCCGCCGGGCACCGAACCCTGCCGGATCACCGTCGACGCCACCGCACCGCCACAGCCCGAGATCGAGAGCGAGGACTTCCCGCGGGCCACCTCTGACGGCCTGACCTGGTCGAAGCTCAAGTTCGGCACGACCGGCTCGGTGACCTTCAGCTCCGCGGGCGCGGCGAGGTTCCGGTACACGATCGAGGGCCTGCAGTGGCTCGAGGTGCCGGCCCGCGCCGACGGCACGGCCACCGTGCCCGCCCTGAAACCGGAGCACGCGGGCCCCAACTGGCTGCTGGTGTACGCCTACGACACCTACGGCAACCAGAGCACCCGTACGGACTACTCCTTCTACGTGCAGCCCCGGGACAAGGCCGACAAGCCCTGGGACACCGGCGGCGACGGCATCCCCGATCTGCTGATCGTGAACGCCGACGGCAACCTGCAGAACTGCGTCGGCAGCGAGGGCGGCGAGTTGTACGGCTGCCTGGGCGCCGCGTACACCACGGACGAGAAGACCTCGGAAACGAAGCTGCACCCGAAGGACCACTGGTACGACCCGGCCACCGGAAAGGCCGCGCTGATCACCCACTACGCGGACGCCTACCCCGGTGACGGCGCCACCGACCTGTTCGCCGTCACCCCCGACGGCAAGGCCTGGCTCTACCCGGGTGACGGCTACGGCAGCTTCGACGTCGGCGAGCGGATCAGCATCCGCCTGCCCGCGGGCGCCCCGGCCCCCTCCACCTGGACGCAGATCAAGGCGGTCGGCGACATCACCGGCGACCGGCACCCCGACCTGGTCCTGCGGACCGGCCCCGAGTTCTGGGTGCTGTCCGGCTACACCGGTGCCGCCTTCCGGGAGGCCACGCTGATGAACCACGACGCCTGGGCCCGCCGGGAGATCGTCAACGTCGCCGACATCAACGGCGACAAGACGCCCGACCTGCTGTGGCGCAACCTGGACAACGGCAACATGTACGTCCGGCACGGCAAGCCCGGGCCCGTCAGCGGCAGCGTCGACCTCATCTCGCTCAAGCTGGCCGCCAACTCGCTCAACGGCGACGTGGGTTACGGCACGAACTGGAGCGAGGCCAATGTGCCGACGGCCCTCGGCATCCCCGACGTCAGCGGCGACGGTATTCCCGACATCTGGGCACGCCTGCGCTCCGACGGCCACACGCGGATCTACAACCCGTCCAGGAGCAGCACGGGGTCTCCCGTGAAGGTCGTCCTGACCGTGGACTGGAACGCGATCAAGGCCTTCGGCTGACACCGTCGCCACGACGCACCCACCGAGCCCCGGCCCCCTCGCAGGGGGGCCGGGGCTCGGTCGTCCCCGTGTCACACGCCGGGACTTCGTCGGGGGCGCGGGGCAGGAGTGGTCGCCGGGGCCGCCGCCCCTGCCCCGCCGCAGCAGAGCGTTACAACACCGGCAGGTTCTTGCGGAGTTCGAAGGCGGTGACCTCGGAGCGGTACTCCTCCCACTCCTGCTTCTTGTTGCGCAGGAAGAAGTCGAAGACGTGTTCGCCGAGGGTCTCGGCGACCAGGTCGCTGCGTTCCATCAGAGTGAGGGACTCGCCGAGGTTCTGCGGGAGGGGTTCGATGCCGAGGGCTCGGCGCTCGGCGTCGGAGAGGGCCCAGACGTCGTCCTCGGCACCGGGCGGGAGTTCGTAGCTCTCCTCCACGCCCTTCAGGCCGGCGGCCAGCAGCAGCGCGTAGGTCAGGTACGGGTTGGCGCCGGAGTCGATCGAGCGGACCTCGACGCGGGCCGAGCCGGTCTTGCCGGGCTTGTACATGGGGACGCGCACCAGGGCCGAGCGGTTGTTGTGGCCCCAGCAGATGTACGAGGGGGCCTCGCCGCCGGCGCCGGCGGTGCGCTCGGAGCCGCCCCAGATGCGCTTGTAGGAGTTGACCCACTGGTTGGTGACCGCGGAGACCTCCGCCGCGTGCTTCAGCAGGCCCGCGATGAAGGAGCGGCCGATCTTGGAGAGCTGGTACTCCGCGCCCGACTCGTAGAAGGCGTTGCGGTCGCCCTCGAAGAGGGAGAGGTGCGTGTGCATACCGCTGCCCGGGTACTCCGAGAACGGCTTCGGCATGAACGTGGCCTGCACGCCCTGTTCCAGCGCCACCTGCTTCATGACCAGGCGGAACGTCATGATGTTGTCGGCCGTGGACAGCGCGTCCGCGTAGCGGAGGTCGATCTCCTGCTGGCCGGGGGCGCCCTCGTGGTGGGAGAACTCCACCGAGATGCCCATCGACTCCAGCATCGTGATGGCCTGGCGGCGGAAGTCCTGGCCGACGTTCTGCGGCGTGTGGTCGAAGTAGCCGGAGTTGTCGGCGGGGGTCGGGCGGCTGCCGTCGAGCGGCTTGTCCTTCAGCAGGAAGAACTCGATCTCGGGGTGGGTGTAGAAGGTGAAGCCCATGTCGGAGGTGCGGGCCAGGGCGCGCTTGAGGACGTAGCGCGGGTCGGCGAAGGACGGGGAGCCGTCCGGCATGAGGATGTCGCAGAACATGCGGGCCGTGCCGGGCGCCTCGGCACGCCAGGGCAGGATCTGGAACGTCGACGGGTCCGGCTTGGCGATCATGTCGGACTCGTACACCCGGGCGAAGCCCTCGATCGCCGAGCCGTCGAAGCCGATGCCCTCGTCGAAGGCCTGCTCCAGCTCGGCCGGGGCCACGGCCACGGACTTCAGGAAGCCCAGCACGTCCGTGAACCACAGCCGTACGAACCGGATGTCGCGCTCCTCCAACGTCCGGAGCACGAACTCCTGCTGCTTGTCCATCTTCCGCTTCCCCATCATCGCCGGTCGGACCGCCTTTTCTTTGCCGCGACGGATGGCCTCCTCGGGCTGCGGTCGGGCAGTCGGGCCATCCCACCACATCCGGGTTTCACGCGTGTTGCCGACCATGATCGTCCGGTGGCCCCGTGGTTCCTCGCGCCCGCTGTCCATCTTGCCCGTTCGGGCCGGTGCGCGTAACGGCGGGCGCCGCTCCGGTACCCGTCGACGCGTCATCGTCGACGCGTCGCCTTCCAGCAGGGCCCCCTCGGTCGGCTCAACCCCACCCCCCCTTAATTGGCATTTCAGATGCAAGTTTTAATGGGTGGCGCAGGCAGTCGAGAACGAGGAGACCTGATGCTGTCCGAGCAGTCCGCCGCCACCGTCCGCGCCACGCTCCCCGCCGTCGGAGCGGCCCTCGGCGAGATCACCGAGCGCTTCTACGCCGGGATGTTCGCCGCCCGCCCCGAGCTGCTGCGCGACCTGTTCAACCGCGGCAACCAGGCCGCGGGCACCCAGCGCGAAGCCCTCGCCGGTTCCATCGCGGCCTTCGCCACGCATCTGCTGGAGCACCCCGACGACCGGCCCGACGCGATGCTGCAGCGCATCGCGCACAAGCACGCCTCGCTCGGCGTCACCCCGGACCAGTACGCCATCGTCCACGAGCACCTGTTCGCCGCCATCGTGGAGGTCCTGGGCGAGGCCGTCACCCCCGAAGTCGCGGCCGCCTGGGAGGACGTCTACTGGCTGATGGCGAACGCCCTCGTCGCCGTCGAGAAGCGGCTCTACGAGGAGCAGGGCGGGCCGAGCTGGCGGGAGTGGGAGGTCGTCGAGCGGGTCACCGAGACCGCCGACGTCGTCTCCTTCCGGCTGCGCCCGGTCGACGGGGGCCCGGTGCGGGACTTCCGCCCGGGCCAGTACGTCTCCGTCCGCGTCGCCCTCGACGACGGCGCCCGGCAGATCCGCCAGTACAGCCTCTCGGGGGCACCCGGCCCGGGCGAGCGGCAGTGCAGCGTCAAGCGCGTGCACGACGAGGACGGAACGCCCGAGGGCGAGGTCTCCGGCCACCTCCACGCGCGCGTACGGGTCGGTGACGTCCTGGAGCTGTCCGAGGCGTACGGCGATCTCGTCCTCGACGCCGAGCCCGGCACCCCCCTCCTGCTGGCCTCGGCGGGGATCGGGGTCACCCCGATGACCGCGATGCTGGCGCACCTCGCCGACGGCGGGCACCAGGCTCCGGTCACCGTCGTGCACGGCGACCGCTCCCCCGCCGACCACGCCCTGCGCGCCGACCACGAGGGGTACGCGGCCAAGCTGGCGGACTCCACCGTGCGCTTCTGGTACGAGCAGGACGCCCCGGCCGGCACCTCCACCGGCTACGTCGACCTCACGGACGTACCGGTGGCGCCGGGTACGCGCGCGTACCTGTGCGGTCCGCTGCCGTTCATGCGGGCGGTGCGGGAGCAGCTGATCGGCAAGGGCGTCGCCCCGGCCGACATCCACTACGAGGTGTTCGGCCCGGACCTGTGGCTGGCCGCGCAGGGCTGAGCACGCCCCGGGAGAGCTGACGGGCGGACGGGGGACTTACGCCGGGGCAGGGCTAAGGCGCCCGGGAGATCTCCAGCAGGAGCGGGCCCGTCGGGTCCGTGGCGAGGTCCGCCACCGTGAGCGGGTCCAGCGAGGCGAAGAACGCCTCCTGGGCCCGCCGCAGCGCGCCCCGCAGGCGGCAGGCGGAACGGAGCGGGCAGGCCGCGAGGGCCGAGGTGCCCTCGCAGTCGACGACGTCGTCCTCCCCCTCGAAGGCGCGGACCACGGCACCCACCGATGCGGTGCGGCCCCGCTCCGTGAGGGCGAGGCCGCCGCCCCGGCCGCGGCGGGCCGTGAGCAGTTCCATGTGCTGGAGTTCGGCGACGACCTTCGCGGCGTGGGTGTACGGCACGTCGACGGCCGCCGCGACCTCGCGCGTCGTCGGGTTGGAGTCGCCTGCCACGACGAGGCGCATCAGGACCCGCAGGGCGAGGTCGGTGGAGCGCAGCAGCCTCATACCGGGCAGGGTAGGTAACGCACATCCGGCATTCAAATTATCCGACGGAAGTCCTCGTGGAGTTTCCGGACGGGGTCCGCAGCCGCTCCCGCACGGCCTCCCACCCCATCGCGTCGGTTTGACGATTACACTGGGCCGCGTGCCTCAACTACGTCTCGCCCTGAACCAGATCGACTCGCGCGTCGGCGACCTCGCCGGCAACGCCGAGGCGATCGTCCGCTGGACCCGGCACTCCGCCGAACAGGGAGCGCACCTCGTGGCGTTCCCGGAGATGGCGCTGACCGGGTACCCCGTCGAGGACCTCGCCCTGAGGTCGTCCTTCGTGGCGGCCTCCCGCGCGGCCCTGCGCTCCCTCGCCGCGCGGCTCGCCGACGAGGGGTTCGGGGAACTGCCCGTCCTCGTCGGCTACCTCGACCGCAGCGCCGCCGACCGGCCGAAGTACGGCCGGCCCGCCGGTGCGCCGCGCAACGCGGCGGCCGTGCTGTACGGCGGTGACGTGGTGCTGGGCTTCGCCAAGCACCACCTGCCCAACTACGGCGTCTTCGACGAGTTCCGGTACTTCGTGCCCGGCGAGACCCTGCCCGTGCTGCGGCTGCACGGCGTGGACATCGCCTTCGCCATCTGCGAGGACCTGTGGCAGGACGGCGGGCGGGTGCCGGCCGCCCGGTCGGCGCGGGCCGGGCTGCTCCTGTCGGTCAACGCCTCGCCGTACGAGCGGAACAAGGACGACACCCGGCTCGAGCTCGTGCGCAAGCGGGCCCAGGAGGCGGGGTGCACGACGGCCTACCTCGCGATGACCGGCGGGCAGGACGACCTCGTCTTCGACGGGGACTCGATCGTCGTCGACCGGGACGGCGAGGTCGTGGCGCGCGCACCGCAGTTCACCGAGGAGTGCGTGGTGCTGGACCTCGACCTGCCGGCGGCCGCCGCCGACGCGCCCGCCGCCGGCGCGGTTCTCGACGACGGACTGCGCATCGACCGCGTCGTCCTGTCCGAGACACCGCTGCCCGCCTACCCGGCGGAACGGAAGGGGACGCACGCGGATCCGCTCGACGACGACGAAGAGACGTACTCCGCGCTGGTCACGGGGCTTCGGGCGTACGTCGGGAAGAACGGGTTCGAGTCCGTGCTGATCGGGCTGTCCGGGGGCATCGACTCGGCGCTCGTCGCCGCGATCGCCTGCGACGCGGTGGGTCCGGAACACGTGTACGGCGTCTCGATGCCGTCCAAGTACTCCTCCGATCACTCCAAGGACGACGCGGCGGAGCTGGCGCGGCGGACCGGGCTGAACTACCGGACGGTCGCCATCGAGCCGATGTTCGACGCGTACATGGGGGCGCTGGGGCTGTCCGGGCTGGCGGAGGAGAACCTCCAGTCCAGGTTGCGCGGGACGACGCTCATGGCGATCTCCAACCAGGAGGGCCACATCGTGCTGGCGCCGGGCAACAAGTCGGAGCTGGCCGTCGGTTACTCGACGCTGTACGGGGACTCGGTGGGGGCGTACGGGCCCATCAAGGACGTGTACAAGACGTCGGTGTTCCGGCTCGCCGAGTGGCGGAACCGCTCGGCGCGGGAGCGGGGGCAGACGCCGCCGATCCCGGAGAACTCGATCACGAAGCCCCCGAGCGCCGAGCTGCGGCCGGGACAGGTCGACACGGACTCGCTGCCGGACTACCCGGTGCTCGACGCGATCCTCGAGCTGTACGTCGACCGGGACCGCGGGGCGGACGAGATCGTCGCGGGCGGGTTCGACGCGGAGCTGGTGGCGAAGACACTGCGGATGGTCGACCGGGCCGAGTACAAGCGGCGGCAGTATCCGCCGGGGACGAAGATCTCCCCGAAGGGGTTCGGCAAGGACCGCCGGCTGCCGATCACGAGCGGCTGGCGGGAGTAGCGGCCGGGGCCTGCGCCTGCCGGGGAACCGGGGACTGCGTCTGCCGGGGCACGTGGCCGGTGACGACGCGGTCCCGGTTCGGGGACGGGGCCGCGGTGGGAGACGTCCTGCGGTCCACCGTGTGGGCCACCGCGGCCACGCCGATGCCGAGGGCGGCCAGCAGGGCGCCCGCGAGGGCCGGAGACGTCGTCCCGAAGCCTGCCGCGAGGGTCAGGCCGCCGACCCAGGCGCCTCCGGCGTTGCCCAGGTTGAAGGCCGCCTGGTTGGCGGACGAGGCCAGGGAGGGAGCCGCCGCCGCCTTCTCCATGACCATCAGCTGGAGCGGGGAGCCGGTGGCGAAGGCGGCCGTGCCGAGGAGGGTCACGGCCACGGCCGCGCCGGCCTCGGTGCGCATCAGGAGGGGGAAGAGCGCCAGGACCGCCGTCAGCGCGGCCAGGCCGCCGAAGAGGGTGCCGCGCAGGGAGTGGTCGGCCAGCCGGCCGCCCAGCAGGTTGCCGGCCGTCGCTCCCACGCCGAACAGGGCGAGCAGCAGCGTCACGCTCGCTTCGGCGTAGCCGGCGGAGTCCGTCAGCATCGGCGTGATGTAGCTGTACGCCGCGAAGAGCCCGCCGAAGCCCGCCACCGTGGTGCCGAGGGCCAGCCAGACGGGCAGGGAGCGCAGGGTGGCCAGTTCGCCGCGCAGCCCGGCCGTGGGGGCGGCCGGGGTGTGGTCCGCCGGGATCAGCAGGGCCAGGGCGGCTATGGCGGCCAGACCGATCGCGCTGACGCCGAGGAAGGTCACCCGCCAGCCGAGGTGCTGGCCCATGAAGGTGGCCGCGGGGACGCCGACCACGTTGGCCGTCGTCAGGCCCAGGAACATCAGGGAGACCGAGCGGGCCTTGCGGTCGGGGGTCACCATGTCGGCGGCGACCACCGCTCCCACGCCGAAGAAGGCACCGTGCGGGAGACCGCTGAGGAAGCGCGCGGCCAGCAGCCAGTCGTGGTCGGGGGCGAACGCCGAGAGCGCGTTGCCCGCGACGAAGAGGGCCATCAGGGCGATCAGCACCGTGCGCCGGGAGATCCTCGCCGTCGCGGCGGCGAGCAGCGGGGCGCCGACGACCACACCGAGGGCGTAGGCGGAGACCAGGTGGCCGGCGCTCGGGATGGAGACGTTCAGGTCGTCCGCGACGTCCGGGAGCAACCCCATGATCACGAACTCGGTGGTACCGATGCCGAAGGCGCCCACGGCGAGGGCGAGCAGGGCCAGGGGCATGAGGGGGGCCTTTCGAGGCTGGGTTCCGCGCTGTCCGCGCCGTTCCGCGCGTCCATATGTTCACGTGCGGAACAAAGCCTCTCAGGTCCGGTGTTCCGGTGATCGACGCGCAGCTTGCCGACAGCCGTACGGACGGGGTTGACCTGGGGTTTCAGTCGCCCGGTGTGGCGAGCTTCACGCGGGCCGCGATCGGCAGGTGGTCGCTCGCCGTCCTCGGGAGCGACCACGAGCTCTCCGGCTCCGCGCCCTTGACCATGATCTGGTCGATCCGCGCCATCGGGAACGCCGCCGGCCAGCTGAAACCGAACCCGCTGCCCGCGGCCCCCTGGGTGGAACGCATCTGGGAGGTGACGGCGTTCAGGGCGCGGTCGTTCATCGTGCCGTTCAGGTCGCCGAGCAGGACGACGTTCTCCAGCGGTTCCCGGGCGATGGCGGAGCCCAGGGCGTCGGCGCTCTTGTCGCGCTGACGTGCGGTGAATCCGGCCTCCAACTTCACGCGCACCGAGGGGAGATGGGCGACGTACACCGCGACCTGCGCCTCGGGCGTCGTCACCGTGGCCCGCATCGCGCGCTCCCAGCCCAGACGGATGTCGACGGCCGCCACGTCGCTCAGCGGGTACTTGCTCCACAGCCCGACCGTGCCGACCACCGCGTGGTACTTGTACGTCGGCGCCAGCGCCCTCTCGTACGTCGGGACCGCGGACGCCTTCAGCTCCTCGAGGGCCAGGACGTCCGCCCCCGAGGCGGCGACGTCGCGGGCGGTGCCGGACGGGTCCGGGTTCCCGGCGTTGACGTTGTGCGTGGCCACCGTGAGGTCGCCGCCGGGGCCGGTCCGGTCGATGAGCAGATTGCCGAAGAGGTTCAGCCAGACGGCCGCGGGCAGCAGTACCGCGACCAGGGCGGTGGCGGACCTGCGGACCAGGGCCAGCAGGAGGAGGACCGGGACGGCCAGCCCCAGCCAGGGCAGGAACGTCTCGATCAGACTGCCCAGGTTGCCGACCACGTTGGGGATGTGGGCGCGGGCCAGCATGACCAGCGCGAGCAGGACCGCGAACACGGCCAGGACCAGCCCCCGGCGCCAGATGCGGGGGTCCCCGCGCCAGCCCCGGGTCAGGCGGTCCCACAGGCGCCGAAGCCCGGGAATCCGACGCTCGGGCCCCGAGCCGCCGTTGTCCGTCTCCGTCACGTACGCCTGTTGCGCCATACCGTCGCCTCACACCTTGCCGTGCACACCGTCGCCCCCCGCGTGCAAGACCCTAGGGGATGCTCGGCGTCTTTCCCGCCGTCCGTCGACGGCCGTACGAGGCGAGGACGAGCGGGACCGCTCCGGCAGTTCCGGGCGGGATCACGGAAAGCGCGCTCTGTGACGGAACGCGCACATCGAGACGGCCGTGGCGAGATGTGTCGGCCGTGACAGTCGTGGTGACGGGCCGGGGCAGGTCGGGGCGGCAGGTCGAGGGGGCGGATCGAGGTGGGCGGTCAGGCCTTGTTGACGGGGCGCAGTCCCTGGAGCAGCGTGTCGACGACCTGTTCGGCGAGGCCGTCCGGCAGTCCGGCGTCGGGGCGCAGGAGGGTGCGGACGAGCAGGGGGCCGACGACGATGTCGTTCAGCAGTTCGAGGTCGACGTCGGCGCGGAGTTCGCCGTTCTCCCGGCCGCGGCGCAGCACCTCCAGGCCGAGCCGGCGGCGCGGCAGGATGACGGTGTTGTGGTAGGCCGCCCAGATCTTCGGGCTGCTCTTCATCTGGGTGTGCACGTTGTGCAGGATCACCGAGGCCCTGCTGGCGAGGCCGCGCCGGCGCAGGGACTCCAGCAGGACGACGAGGTCGTCGCGCATGGAGGTGCCGGGAAGTTCGGGGTCGACCGGTTCGGCGGCCCGCAGGACGTCGACGAAGAGTTCCTCCTTGCCGCTCCAGCGGCGGTAGATGGTGGCCTTGCCGACGCCGGCGGTGCGGGCGATCCGCTCGATGGACAGCTCCGCGAGGGGCACTCCGTCCTCCAGGAGCTTCATCGCGCCCTCGATGATGGCGCGTTCCACCGCCTCGCTGCGGGGGCGGCCCCGCGCGGGCCCGTCCGGCCGGGGATCGGCGTCTGCACCGGTGTCGGTGTCGGCGAGGCTCACGTCGCTGCGTCCTTTCCGTGGGGCCGGGGACGATCGGCTGGGAGGATTCTCCCCGGTGTCCGGCGGGCCGGCCCACCACCCCTTCGGCCGTCAGTCCCTCGTCGGCACCAACTCCTCTTCTTTCTCCTCCCCTTCGGGCACCGTCGTCCGGCCCGGCAGGAACAGCCCGACGACGATCGCGCCGATCACCGCGACACCCGCTCCCCCCAGCGCCGTGACGTGCATGGCGTGCAGGAACGCGTCGTTCGCCGGTCCGACCAGGGCGTCGCCGCGCGGGCCGAGCCGGGCCGCGACGCCCAGGGTGGCCTCGATGGACTCGCCTGCGGACTCCCGCAGGCCCGGCGGCAGCAGGACCAGCTTGTCCTCGATGTGCGAGCGGTACGCGGTGGACAGCACCGAACCGAGGACGGCGATGCCCAGGGCGCCGCCGAGTTGGCGGAAGGTGTTGCTGAGCGCGGAGGCCGAACCCGCCTTCTCCCGTGGCAGCGTCTGCATGATCACGACGCTGACCGGCGTCATGATGTTCGCCATGGCGGCACCCATCAGGAAGAAGATCACCTCGAGGACCCAGATCGGCGTGTCCCCGTCCAGCAGGCAGAACCCGGCCAGCATCGCCGCGAGGAGCAGCATGCCGCCGGTGGTGGTCGCCCTGTTGCCGAAGCGGTTCACCAGCAGCCGGGCCCGCGGCGCGAAGATCATCTGCGCGGCAGCCAGCGGCAGCATCAGCAGACCGGTCTCCAGCGGCGTGTACCCGCGCACGCTCTGCGTGTAGAACACCGCGAAGAACATCACGCCCAACAGGGCGAAGAAGACCAGCGCGATCGCGACGATCGCGGCCGAGAAGACCTTGTTCCCGAAGTACGCCATGTCGATGGACGGGTGCGTGCTGCGCTTCTCGAACACCACGAACGCGGCGAGCACGGCGAGGCCGGCACCGATGGTCGCCAGCACGGTGGCATCGGTGAAGTCGGCGAGCTGGCCGCCCTTGATGATGCCGTAGACCAGCAGGACCAGACCGACCACGGACAGGGAGACGCCGACGGGATCGATCCGGCCGGGGTCCGGGTCTCGGGAGTCCGGCACCAGCCACAGCATCAGGGCGAGGGCGGTCAGCACGATCGGCACGTTGACGAGGAAGACCGAGCCCCACCAGAAGTGCTCCAGGAGCAGTCCGCCGGTGACCGGGCCGATCGCGATGGCGAGACCCACCCCGCCCGCCCAGATGCCGATGGCCTTCGGCTGCTCCTCGCGTTCGAAGACGTTCATCAGCACGGCCAGCGTCGCCGGCATCACGAACGCGGCGCCCAGTCCCATCACCGCGCGGAAGCCGATCAGCTCCGCCGGGGTGCCGGAGAACGCGGCGAGTGCCGAGCCGAGGCCGAACACCGCGAGGCCCCCGAGCAGCACTTTCTTGCGGCCGATCCGGTCGCCGAGCAGGCCGGCCGTGAACAGCAGGCCCGCGAAGACGAGCGTGTAGGCGTTGATCGCCCACTCCAGCTCGCTCTGCGTGGCGCCCAGGCCGGTGGGAGCGGGCGTGGAGATCGTCTTGATGGCGACGTTCAGGATCGAGTTGTCCAGGACGACGATCAGCAGGCTCAGGATGAGCACGCCGAGGATGACCCAGCGGCGCCGGTGCACGTGTTCCGGTATCCGGCGGGCCGGGGCGGCGGGAGAAGTCATGCGGCCACCGTAGGACCGTTTCGATACGAGACCGTCTCGTATCGAAACCCTTTTGCCGAGACCTTGCCGGGGCATTGCGCCGCCTTTCGCGGGGCTTTGCGTGTTCGACCGGGAGTCCGGGGCGGCGGCCGGGCGGAACCCTCGGACCTCCCCTAGGCACCGGCCCGCTCGGAATGCCACCATGGAGGGGATCCGGGGACGCCGTCAGGGCGCCTCGAGATGACCTGTTAGGAGCCGTTGCAATGACGCAGCTTTCGGCTGCCCAGACTGGCAAGGCAGTCCCCTCCGACGGCAGCAAGACGCTGTACGGAGGCAAGGGCACCCGCCGTATCACCGTCCGCGACATCGCCCTCGCCAAGGAACGCGGCGAGAAGTGGCCCATGCTCACCGCCTACGACGCGGCGACCGCGTCCGTCTTCGACGAGGCCGGCATCCCGGTCATGCTCGTCGGCGACTCCGCGGGCAACTGCCACCTCGGGTACGAGACCACCGTGCCCGTCACCCTCGACGAGATGACCATGCTGTCCGCCGCCGTGGTCCGCGGCACCCGTCGCGCCCTGATCGTCGCCGACCTGCCCTTCGGCTCGTACCAGGAGGGGCCGGTGCAGGCGCTGCGCTCGGCGACCCGGCTGGTGAAGGAGGCCGGTGTCGGCGCCGTCAAGCTGGAGGGCGGTGAGCGCTCGCACCGGCAGATCGAGCTGCTGGTCGAGTCCGGCATCCCGGTGATGGCGCACATCGGCCTGACCCCGCAGTCCGTGAACGCCATGGGCTACCGCGTCCAGGGGCGCGGCGAGGAGGCCGCACAGCAGCTGCTGCGGGACGCCAAGGCCGTGCAGGACGCGGGCGCCTTCGCCGTCGTACTGGAACTGGTGCCGGCGGAGCTGGCCGCCGAGGTGACCCGGACCCTGCACATCCCCACCGTCGGGATCGGCGCGGGCGCCGGGACCGACGCGCAGGTACTGGTGTGGACCGACATGCTCGGGCTGACCGGCGGCCGGGTGCCGAAGTTCGTGAAGCAGTACGCGAACCTGCGGGAGGTCATGGGCGGCGCGGCGAAGGCCTTCGCCGAGGACGTCGTCGGCGGAACGTTCCCGCAGGAGGAGCACTCCGTCCACTGAGCGCTTGAGCGCTGCCGCTGAGCCAACGCCGCACCACGACGGCCCGCCGATCTTCCCCCCGTCGGCGGGCCGTCGCCCTGTAGGAGGCTGATGTCCTTCCGGGGGCTGCGCCCCCGGACCCCCCTTCGGCCTGGACGGCCTCGTCCTCGAGCTCCCCCAAGCTCTACGAGCAGGGGGTGCCCCCAGACGGGCTGTCGGTGTCGGCCTCGCCGACAAAGTTCCCGTCCCTGTCGGAAGTCTGTCGGGGGTTTGTCAGTGGGGGGTGGCAGTCTCGGGGGCATGACGCGAAACGACAACGACTCCGGGGGCGCGGGCAGTGCCGTCACCGTGCGGGGGCTGGTCAAGCACTACGGCGAGACCAAGGCGCTGGACGGTGTCGACCTGGAGGTCCGCGAGGGCACCGTGATGGGAGTGCTCGGGCCGAACGGGGCCGGTAAGACGACCCTCGTACGGATCCTGTCCACCCTGCTCGCCCCGACCGCCGGCCGAGCCACCGTCGCCGGTTACGACGTGGTCCGCCAGCCCCGGCAGCTGCGCCGGGTGATCGGGCTGACCGGGCAGTACGCCTCCGTGGACGAGAAGCTCTCCGGCTGGGAGAACCTCTACATGATCGGCCGGCTGCTCGACCTGCCCCGCAAGGAGGCCCGCACCCGCGCCGACAGAATGCTGGAGCGGTTCTCGCTCACCGAGGCGGCCCGGCGCCCGGCGGCCACCTACTCCGGCGGTATGCGGCGCCGGCTGGACCTGGCCGCCTCGATGATCGGCCGGCCGACCGTGCTGTTCCTGGACGAGCCGACCACCGGACTGGACCCGCGCACCCGCAACGAGGTGTGGGTCGAGGTCAAGCGGCTGGTCGGGGACGGGGTGACGGTGCTGCTGACCACCCAGTACATGGAGGAGGCCGAGCAGCTCGCCTCCGAGCTGACCGTCGTGGACCGCGGCAAGGTCATCGCGAACGGCGGCATCGAGGAGCTGAAGGCCAGGGTCGGCGGCCGTACCCTGCGCGTCCGTCCGGCCGATCCGCTCCAGTTGCGCCCGCTCGCCGACGCGCTCGACGGCCTGGGCGTCACCGGGCTCGCGAGCGCGGCCGTGGACGCCGAGCGGGGTGTCGTAGTGGTCCCGATCCTCAGCGACGAGCAGCTGACCGCGGTGGTCGGCGCCGTCACCGCGCGCGGCCTCACCCTCGCCTCCATCACCACCGAACTGCCCAGCCTGGACGAGGTGTTCCTGTCCCTCACCGGCCACCGTGCCAGTGCCCCGCAGGACGCTGTGTCCGCCGAGACCGCCGAGACCCGCGAGGAGGCCGCCGCATGAGCTCCGCGACGACCGTGACCACTTCCGGCGACGCCCCCGGATCGACCGGCGGGCCCGGAGCGGCCGACGGATCCGAAGCGGCCCCCGTGATCAGCGCGGACGGCCGTATCCCGCTCCGCTCCCATCTGCGCCACACCGGCGCGCTGGTCCGCCGCAATCTTCTGTGGATCCGGCAGGACCCGGAGTCCATGTTCGACGCCGTGCTGTTCCCGATCGTCTTCACGCTGCTGTTCGTGTACGTCTTCGGCGGCTCGATCGGGCAGGCGCTGGGCGGCGGGCAGGAGGCGTACGTCCAGTACATCGTGCCCGGCCTGATGGCCATGATGGGGATGAACATGGCCATGGGGGTGGGCACCGGCTTCAACCAGGACTTCAACACGGGTGTCATGGACCGCTTCCGGTCGCTGCCCATCGGCCGTGGCTCGGTGCTCTTCGCCAAGATCGCGGTCGAGATCCTGCGGATGCTGATCGCCACCACGATCCTCCTGGTCGTCGGTGTCCTGGTCGGCTTCGACATCACCCACTGGCCGGGGCTGTTCGCCGCCGTGGGGCTGTCCGTGGTGTTCGGCTCCGCCCTCATGTGGATCTTCATCACGCTGGGCGTGACGATGAAGAACGCGCAGTCGGTGCAGGCGATGGGTTTCCTGGTGCTGATGCCGCTGCAGTTCGGTTCGTCGATCTTCGCGCCGACCCGGTCGATGCCGGGCTGGCTGCAGAGCTTCACCGAGTACAACCCGCTGTCCTCGCTGGCGGACGCCGCGCGCGGGCTGATGGCGGGCGGCCCGGTCGCGCACGGCCTGTGGATGACGCTGGCCTGGTCGGTGGGGATCACCGCGGTGATGGCGCCCATCGCGATCCACAAGTTCCGCACCAAGAGCTGACTCCCGACCCACGCCCGGCCCGGCGGGCATCCCGCCGGGCCGGGCGTGGGTCGGCTCAGACCAGGGCGGCGGCCTTCTCCGGGGAGAGGGCGGTGCCCTCGGTGTACGCGGCCTCGTAGGCCGGGTCGCCGAGGGCGGCCCGGGTCCGCCGTTCGGCCAGGACGCGCACCTCGCGCTCCATGCGGGCGGTGACATGGCCGGGCGGCAGCATGGCGTCGGCGGCGCCGAGGCAGCGGGCCGCGTCCCGGGCGCGCCGTCCGCCGTCCACCACGGCCAGTGCCGTGGCGCCCATGGTCAGATACGCCGCGCGCATGTGGGAGGCAATGGCCACGGTCAGCGGATCGCCGGACCGCGCGAGCGCCGCGCGGATGGTGACCAGCGCCTGTTCGTCGTGCCCGTCGACGATGTCCAGCCAGCCCTCGGCCCCGAGGATGAACGCGTCGAAGACGACGTAGTGCGCGATACGGAATTCCTGGCGCAGCGCCCGCAGTTGGGCCCGCGCCTCGGCGGTCCGGCCGGTCATGCCGAGCCAGCCGGTCAGGAAGAGCCGGGCGGCGGGCAGCGCCTCGTTGTGCCTGTCGCCCGGCAGATCGATGACCTCGCGCAACAGCCGTTCGCCGCGTTCCTCCTCCTCTTCCTCGCCTGCCTCCAGCAGCGCGCTGCCCAGCCGGGCGGTGAGCACCGCCACCTGGGTGCGGGCCCCGAGGTGTTCGGCGTACTCGATCGCCGCCTCGTAGTCCGCGGCGGCGAGCCGGTACTCGCCGCCGCGTTCGCGTGCCTCCCCGCGCGCGGAGAGCGCCTCGGCGGTGCCCCAGGCGTCCCCGAGGCGCCGGTAGACCTCCAGGGCCTCGTCGGCGTCGCGCCGCGCGTCGCCCGCCCAGTCGCTGCGGTTGGCGAGGAGGTTGGCCCGCAGCTGCAGGGTGGAGGCCAGCTCCCACTCGAAGCCGGGCGTCCGCCGGCAGGTGCGGACGTTGTCGTCGAGGACGGTGCGCAGCGTGCTCATGTTGCCGGTCAGCATCAGGGCGAACGCCCAGAACGTGCCGGGCGGGCGGCAGGTCTGCGGCAGGCCGGGCTCGTAGGCCGCGGCGATCAGGCGCAGTCTGTGCTGTGCCTGCGGGGTCTGCCAGTCGTCCAACTCCGTGTCCATGCACGCCATGTGGGCCAGATGCACGCCGCGTCGGGCCTCGGTGAGCACCTCGTCGGCCAGCGGTGGCGGGGCGTCGGTGCAGCGCTGCCACAACGCGGCGGCGGGGCGCACCGGTTCGGCGAACGGGTCCGGGCCGAGCGCCATGACCTCACGGCACCAGTTGCGGGCCTCGATCCGCTGGTCGCGCATCTGCCAGTACCAGACCAGCGACAGCGTCAGGCACAGCGCCTCGTGCTCGTCGCGCGCGGCGACGGCGTGCCGCAGCGCGGTGCGCAGGTTCTCGTACTCAAGCTCCAGCCGCTGGATGGCCTCGAGTTGCTCCGGTCCACGCAGCAACGGGTCCGTGGTCCGGGCGAGTTCGCGGTAGTACGTCAGATGCGCGCGCTCGGCGCCGGCCCGCTGCCCGGCCTCGTCGAGGCGTTCGGCCGCGTACTCGGCGACCGTCTCCAGCAGCCGGTAGCGCATCCCGGCGTCACCCGAAGGGGCAGCCACCACCAGGGACTTGTCCACGAGCGAACCGAGCGCGTCCAGGGCCACCGGCCCGCAGACGGCCTCGGCGGCGGCGAGGTCGCAGCCGCCGGCGAAGACGGACAGCCGCCGCAGCACGTCCCGTTCGTCCGCGTCGAGCAGGTCCCAGGACCAGTCGACGACGGCCCGCAGGGTCTGCTGGCGGTGCCGTGCGGTGCGGCTGCCGGAGGTGAGCAGCCGGAAGCGGTCGTCGAGGCGGTCGGCGATCTGGCGCGGGGTCAGCATCCGCAGCCGGGCGGCGGCGAGTTCGATGGCGAGGGGCAGCCCGTCGAGCCGTCGGCAGATCTCCGCGCAGGCTTCCGGTTCGTCCTCGACGCGGAAGCCGGGGCGGGCGGCGGCCCCGCGGTCGGCGAGCAGCCGCAGCGCGACCGGCTCCGGCAGTGGCTCCACCGGGCGCAGCAACTCCCCCGGTACGCCCAGGGGTTCGCGGCTGGTGGCGAGTACGGTGAGGCCGGGGCAGCGCTCCAGCAGAGCCTGGACCAGCCGGGCGGCGGCGTCCACGACATGCTCGCAGTTGTCCAGGACGAGCAGCATGCGGCGCCTGCCGCAGTGTTCGGCGAGCCGGTCCAGGGGGCCGTCACCGCGGTCGGCTCCTGCCGCCCGCATGCTCTCGACGCCGGCGCCGTACAGCACGGTCTCGCGGGCACCGACGGCGGTGACCACCGCCTCGGGGACGTCGGCGGGATCGTCGACCGGGGCGAGTTCGGCCAGCCACACGCCGTCCGGACTGTGCCGGCGGACGGCCTCGGCGGCCTCCTGCGACAGCCTGGTCTTGCCGGCCCCGCCCGGTCCGAGCAGGGTGACCAGCCGGGCGGCGGCGAGATCGTGGCGGATCGCCTCGATGTCGGCCTCCCGGCCGACGAAGGAGGTCAGCCGGGCCCGCAGGTTGCCGGGCGGCCGGGAGGACCCGGACCGGGACTCCGGCACGGGTGTGTCTGGGCTCAGCAACTCGGCGTGCAGGGCGCGCAGTTCGCTACCGGGGTCGGAGCCGAGGCGGTCCGCGAGCAGCCGCCGTACGTCCTCGTACGCGGCCAGTGCCTCGGCGCTGCGGCCCGCGTCGCGCAGGGCGCGCAGCCGCAGCGCCTGCAGGGGTTCGTCGAGCGGACGGCTGTCGCACAGGGCGGTCAGCTCGGGCAGCGACTGCTCGGCCCGGCCGAGGGCGAGGGCCGCGCCGTGCCGGGCGCGCAGGGCGTCCAGGCGCCGGGTGTCGAGCCGGGCCGCCTCCGCGGTGCGGTCGGGCAGGTCGGCGAGGGCGGGCCCCTGCCACAGGGCGAGGGCGTCGTCGAGCACGGCGCCCGCCTTGGCCGGGTCCCCGTCGGACAACGCGCGCAGGCCCTCTCCGGCCAGCCGCTCGAACCGGTGCAGGTCGATGTCGTCGGGCGCGGCCGTGAGCCGGTAGCCGCCGTCCTCGGAGGCCACCGCGTCCGCGCCGAGCGCCCGGCGCAGCCGCCCCACCAATGCCTGCAGTGCCCCCGTCGCGTCGGCCGGCGGGTCGCCGTCCCACACCTCGTCGACGAGCAGCCGCACCGGCACCGTACGGCCGGCCCGCAGCGCGAGCACGGTCAGCAGCGCACGCAGCCGCGCCCCGCCGACCGGGACGGCGGTGCCGTCGGGGCGGAGTGCCTGTGTGGTGCCGAGGATGCGATAGCGCACGGGGTCCATTGTCTCCGGTGGTGCGGGGGCGATCACGGGTCGGGGCCGGGGCGGTGCCGGGTCCGGGCCGGGGCGGGCCGGGCGCCCTCGTCCCACCCTCTCCGGAACCGGTGGCCGGCGCGAGACGTTTTCCGGGTGCGCCCGGTACGGTCGGGCAGTCCGCCCCGCGTGCCGCCGTGCGCCCGACGAGCAGTCCAGGGAGCCCCATGACCACCGCCGCCACCCGCCGCAGCGACCGGAGGATCAGCCCCGTCTTCCTGGGCATCCTGGCCGTCACGGCGGTGGCGGGATGGGCCACCTGGACCGGGTTCGCGGACCGGACCGGCTTCGCCGTGTTCCTGTTCGTGACCGCCGCCTGGGTCGTCTCGCTGTGCCTGCACGAGTACGCGCACGCGCGCACCGCGCTGCACAGCGGCGACATCTCGATCGGCGCGAAGGGCTACCTGACGCTGAACCCGCTGAAGTACACGCACGCCCTGCTCAGCATCGTGCTCCCCGTGGTGTTCGTGATCATGGGGGGCATCGGTCTGCCGGGCGGGGCGGTGTTCATCGAGCGGGGCCGGATCCGGGGGCGCTGGCGGCACAGTCTGATCTCGGCGGCGGGCCCCCTGACGAACGTCCTGTTCGCGGCGGTGTGCACGGCACCGTTCTGGCTGGGCGCGCTGGACGGCGTACCGGTCCCCTTCCGGTTCGCGCTGGCGTTCCTCGCGCTGCTCCAGGTGACGGCCGCGATCCTGAACTTCCTGCCGGTGCCGGGGCTGGACGGCTACGGCGTGCTCGAGCCCTGGCTGTCGCACGGGTTCCGGCGGCAGGTGGAGCCGATCGCGCCGTTCGGTCTGCTGCTCGTGTTCGCGCTGCTGTGGCTGCCCACGGTGAACGGTGTGTTCTTCGACGTGGTCCACTCGATCCTGTCGGCCCTGGGCATCCACGAGATCGAGACGTACTGCGGTCTGGAGCTGTTCCGCTTCTGGCAGGACACGAACGAGCTCTGCTCGGTCGTCGCGTGACGTCGTCGCGTGACGGAACCGGCCGTCAGCAGCCGGCGCCGGGGCCGGCCGTCAGCACGTGGCGGAGTGGTCCGCCTGGGCGGCCTGTGCCGCCCGCAGTTCCTTCTGCGCCCGGGCGCGCCGCACGTAGTACCAGGTCATGTTGGACGACAGGCCCACCAGCAGGACCCAGACGACGCCCAGCAACCAGCTGCCCCGGGCGAAGGACACGACGGCCGCGGCGACGGTGAGGAGGCAGACGATGAAGGCGTAGAGAGCGAGGCGGGGCATGGCGGCTGGGCTCCTGTCGGGGGACACTGCTTCGTCGACCAGTGTCCCCCATCGCCTCATACGTCCGTGACGCGGAGCCCGGCGTGTGCCTTGTAGCGGCGGTTGACGGAGATCAGGTTGGCGACCAGCGC
>NZ_JAESIF010000291.1:0-518 GCF_016757295.1 Streptomyces sp. M2CJ-2
CGAGCGTGGACTTCATGGTGCGGAAGGCGCGTTCGGCTTCCAGCAGGTTCTTGTAACCGAGCGCGACGTCCTCGGTGGACAGGTCGGGATCGGACGTGGCCAGCAGGTACTTGCCGTCGAGGCGGGCCTCGGCGGCGACCTTGGCGGCATCGATGGACAGCCGCCCGGTACTGGGGTGCTGCTTGAGCCGGCGGCCCAGCGCGGGGTGGTCGCGCAGCGCGCACTCGGCCTTACGGTGGGGCGCGTCCGAAGGAGGTGCGGCGCGTTTGCCGGTCTGGGCGGCCTTGGCCTTCGGCTTCTTCGCGTCCGCTTCCCGGGCCGTCTTGATGCGCGCCAGCTCCTCACGGATGGCGTTGAGTTGATCTTCCCGTCGGGCGGCATCGCGCTCGGCTTCGGCGGGGTTGTGGCAGATGATCCAGCGTCTGTCGCCGTCACCGTCGAGGCGGTAGCTGTCAAGTCAAATGAAACGAATATGCGGCTATGAACTGTGTTGTTGCGGTTCGTGGCGTCGGGCGGGG
>NZ_JAESIF010000292.1:0-503 GCF_016757295.1 Streptomyces sp. M2CJ-2
CTGCCGGTCCGCGTGCGGCTCGACGCCGCGGAGACCCTGGAGGGCCTGCTGGCCCGGCTCCAGGACCAGCAGGCCGAGCTGATGCCGTACCAGTACCTGGGCCTCACCGACATCCAGACGCTGACCGGCTTCAACGAGCTCTTCGACACCCTGGTCGTCTTCGAGAACTATCCGCTGGACTCCAAGGCCCTGGAACTCCCCGGTGAATCCCTTGCCGTCACAGGGATCGACGGACGCGACGCCACCCACTACCCGCTGATCCTCACTGCCCTCCCCGGCGAGCGGATCCAGCTGCGGCTGGACTTCCGCGAGGACCTGTTCGACCGGGCAGGGGCCGAACGTGTCATGGGACGGCTGGTTCGAGTCCTGGAGACCGCCACCGACCGGCACGCCGAACCCGTGGGCCGCATCAACCTGCTCACGGAGCAGGAGCTCGAGCGGGTTTTGGTGGAGTGGAACGGCACCGGGGGTGAGGTGCCGTCGGGGACGGTGCCGGAGGTGTT
>NZ_JAESIF010000293.1:0-493 GCF_016757295.1 Streptomyces sp. M2CJ-2
GGTCGGTGCGGGCCATCTCGCGGGTGACGCCGTCGGTGGCGCCGGACTCTTCCAGCAGGCCGATGCGCTTCTGCATCTCGTCGACGCCCCACTCGACCATGTCGGTGGCCTGGGCGACGTGTTCGTCGGTCGGGCCCTGGATGAGGACCTGGGCGAGCCCGAGGAAGCCCCGCCAGTCGCCGACGCCCTTCAGGTCGGCGATGTAGAAGTCCACGGTCTCGTCAAGGGCCAGCCACAGGGCCAGCGCGCGCAGGGCAGCGGTCTTGCCCTGGTTGGACAGGCCGGTGAGCAGGACGTGCCGCTGGAAGACGCTCACGCCGACGGCGTCGCCGCGCAGGTTCTGCCCCCACGGTGCGCTGCCGGTGTAGTAGTCGGCCGTCGCGTCCTCTTCGAGCATCAGCGGGGACGGGCCGATGGGCTCGTCGAGGGCGCCGGAGTCGGCGATCCACAGGCGGACGGTGCGCGGGGCGGGCGGGATGGTGATGAACACTTC
>NZ_JAESIF010000294.1:0-489 GCF_016757295.1 Streptomyces sp. M2CJ-2
CGCTCTCCGGACGTCAATGGCCTCAGCACCGGATCGCCCGACCGTCATCGTCGCCAACGCCGGCACCGTGAACACGGTTGACTTCGACGATCTCCATGCGCTGGCCGACCTGCGCGATGAGTTCGGCGCATGGCTCCACGTCGACGCGGCCTTCGGCTCATTCGCCGCACTGGTGCCGGAGCACGCGCACTGGACTGACGGGATCGACCGGGCAGACTCCGTGACCGTCGACCTGCACAAGTGGTTCAACGTGCCCTACGACTCGGCCGTCCAGTTCACGAAGCGCCCGGACCTCCAACTGAAGGTGTTCCGCAACAGCGCGGCTTACCTCGGCGGGATCACGGACCAGCCGGATTTCGTCCACCTGACCCCGGAGAACTCCCGACGGGCACGCGCCATCCCCGCCTGGTTCACCATCGCAGCGTATGGGGCACAAGGCCTGCAGCAGATCGTCAGCAACAACATCGACAACGCTCGACGCTTCGGTAC
>NZ_JAESIF010000295.1:0-463 GCF_016757295.1 Streptomyces sp. M2CJ-2
CCGCGAACGGGTGACGCTTTGTGTGTCGGTGCCGCGGGCCGGTCGCGTCGGCGGCCGGTCGGCCGGCGGGCCGGTCGCGTGGTGCTGATGGGCGGGCGACCTGGTCAGGCGGGTGGCGGAAGGCTGACGGCGCATCGAAGCTCCGTTGTGTGCAGGGGGCTTGGGGAGGCCGCCTGTGCAACGGAGCTTCGTTGCGTACGGTCGCGTACCCACTCGGCATCGTGGCCTCGCCGTGACCTGCACACCTGCAGGATCGCTCCGGCTTTGAAGCCGCCCGAGTGCGTCGGCGTGGTGGGGTTGGGCTGGCAGGGCGTCGCTGTCCGGTTTTACGATGGGGTGCCTGGGCGGGTGTGTGGAAGCGTGGGTTCGGGGTGGGATGCTGCAGGGGGACCCCGGCCCGATTCCAGCGGGCCGGGGTCCTTGTGCTGTGCCGGGGTGGCGGTCGGGTCAGCGTCCGCCGTGT
>NZ_JAESIF010000296.1:0-451 GCF_016757295.1 Streptomyces sp. M2CJ-2
CATCACCATGGGCCCGGACCGCTACCGATTCGTCATCACCAACCACCACATCCTGCTCGACGGCTGGTCCATGCCCGTCCTGCTGGACGAGCTCTTCAAGCTCTACGGGCGGCGCGGCGACACCGCCGGACTGCCGCGCGTGACCCCGTACCGCAACTACCTGGCCTGGCTCACGCAGCAGGACCGGGCCGCCGCCGAGACGGCTTGGCGCGAGGTCCTCGACGGGCTCGAGGAGCCCACTCTGGTTGCTCCGGCCGCTCCGGCCGGCGGATCCTCCGCCCCGGAGCGGGTCACCGTCGACCTTCCTGCCGAGCTGACCGCGGCGCTGGCCGCCCGGGCCCGCACCGCCGGGCATACCCTCAACACCCTTCTCCAAGCTGCCTGGGCGATGGTCGTCGGGCAGCTCACCGGCCGGGACGACGTGGTCTTCGGCGCGACCGTCTCCGGCCGG
>NZ_JAESIF010000297.1:0-451 GCF_016757295.1 Streptomyces sp. M2CJ-2
CCTGAAGGACCCCGAGGGCCGTCGGCGGCCGTTCATCCCGATGCGGGAGCTGGCGCCGGGCACGGACCGGTGGGGCGCGGAGATCACCCCGGACACCGTGGGCCGGTGGACCTACCGCGTCGAGGCGTGGGGCGACCCCATCACGACCTGGCGCCGCCACGCGCGCATCAAGGTGCACGCCGGCATCGACGCCGGTCTGGTGCTGGAGGAGGGCGGCGACCTGTACAAGCGGGCCGCCGCCGGAGTGCCCAAGGACGACGGCCGCTCCGCCGTGCTCGCCGCGGCGAAGAGGCTCCACGACGACTCCCTGCCCTGCGCCACCCGGTTGGCGGCGGCGTTGACGCCGGAGGTGGACGCGGTCCTGGCCCGCCACCCGCTGCGCGAACCGGTCACCACCGGCGACCCGATGCCCCTGCTGGTGGAACGCGAACGCGCCCTGTACGGCTCCTGG